>JANRKG010000121.1:0-7839 GCA_033763635.1 Leptolyngbyaceae cyanobacterium bins.59 | reverse complement strand
ATCGACGTTGCCCAAAAGCGCTGGCTCGAAAACCGTTTACAACAGGTTTTTCACAGTTGGGGATACCATCGCATCATTACCTCGACGCTAGAACGACTGGATACCTTAATGGCGGGCGGGGCCGTTGAACGATCGACGGTCATTCACCTGCAAGACCTGGAAGAAGAAGTGCTGGGGCTGCGGCCTGAGCTAACGGCCTCCATCGCCCGTACTGCCGTCACCCGCATGGCTGGCGCTCCCTTCCCCCAGCGCTTGTACTACACAGCAAATGTGTTTCGGAAATCCCCCAAGGTCAGCCACAATCGCCAGCAAGAGTTCTTTCAGGCAGGAGTAGAACTGTTAGGGGGTGGGGGTCTCGTTGCCGACAGTGAAATTCTCCTGCTGGTTGCCGATTGCATGCGGGCACTCGGCTTGAGCCAGTCCACAGACGGAGGGGTTCCCTGGTATCTGGTGCTGGGGGAAGCGGGTTTGACCCGATCGCTCTTTTCTTCCTTCCCGGAAGCCCTCCGCCAGTCCGTTCGGCAGGCGATCGCCCGTCTCGATCGGATCACCTTAGAAACCCTACCCCTCAACCCGGAGCTACAACACCTTGCCCTTCTGCTGATGGATCTCCGAGGGAAGCCTGGGGATGTGTTACAGCAGGTTTCTAGTCTGGATTTAGATGCAACCCAGCGGCAAGCGGTCAACAATTTGAAGTCCTTAATGGACCTGCTGGAAGAGACGGTCAGCCCGATCGCCGATGAAACCACTGCCAAACCTCAGATTATTCTTGACCTGAGCCTGGTTCAAACCTTTGATTACTATACGGGCATTGTTTTTGAGGTTGTGAGTCCGTTAGCAACGGGCCAACGGGTATTGGCTCAGGGAGGACGGTATGACCAACTGCTGGCGCTCTATCATCCTGACGGAGAAACAATTCCGGGGATCGGCTTTTCTTTCAACATTGAGGATATTCATCAGGTGTTGTTGATGGGGGATTCCCTGCCCGATCGCACCCCGACCAGTGACTGGCTGGTGGTGGCACGAACGCCCGAAGCCTTCACTGCGGCTTTCGCCAAAGCCCAGACATTGCGCGATGAAGCGCCCCAACTGCGGGTTGAGATGGACCTAAGTGGGGCCATTTCTGTAGAAGCAATTTATGAATATGCACGGCAGCGGCGAATCTCCCGAATCTGCTGGATGGAAGCAGGAGGCACCTCTACAATTGAAGAGGTGAATTGAGAAGTCAGAGAGGAACTTGTGCCACACACGATCGTTACGAATACTTGTGAAGGGGTTGCCGATTGCGTGGATGCTTGTCCCGTAGCCTGTATCCATGAAGGTCCAGGTAAAAACACCAAAGGAACTGATTGGTATTGGATTGATTTTGCAACCTGCATTGACTGTGGCATCTGTTTACAGGTTTGCCCGGTGGAGGGGGCAATTCTTCCTGAAGAGCGACCTGAATTGCAACAAACGCCTTAATTGGGCTTTGCCTGGAAACTTTAGAGACCTGGGTGAAGAGACGCGAGATTTCGCGTCTCTCTGTTTTTGGGAAGGCAGAAGGAGGGCAGAGGGGGAGGGTTACTGCTTTATCTGGGGGAAGGGGCAGCTTTCGGGGGTCAAGAATGATGCAAAAACAGCGATATGAAACGTTTCGGGATCACTTGCGAGCGTGTCAACAGATCTTGCAGGAATCGGGGGATCGGGACAGGGTGAAGGAAGCGATCGGCAGTCTGCACCCCTTTTTCCAGCGGGAGATTTTGGGAAGCGGGGAAGACCCCACCCATCGAGAGCAAAGCTATCAGGTGGAAATCAGCAAACAACTGCGACTCCTGGCAGTAGACCTGACTTTTTTGCAAGCTGCCCGTCAGGCAGGAACCGTGCAGCAGCGACAGCAACAAATGATCGATCGGCTGGAGCGATTAATTTCCTACTGCGAGGCTGTAATAACCACATAAACCTCTGCCAACTGCAAAGATTTGACCCATCTTTCTATTCCCCCGAAAAAAATTTACGAATCTATCGGATACTTTACATATAGATTTTTATCTGGCTTCTGGGAATAACTAACTCAAGGCTTACCATTGATCGCCCAGCAGATTTTACGATCTATTGCTTCGCTTTCACCCGATCCGTCCTTACAGTTTGCTGTCATCTACCCACATTAAAACTCTATGTCTTATAGAGACACTCCTCAGTTGAGGATGGTTGGAACGCCATCAGGAACTCCACGTCAAGAGGATGGACCGCTCGACGATTCGTTTTATCCAGTCACAAAACTGGCCCCTCAGCATTTCCTGCTCATCGAGGATGAGTGTAACAAGCGACTGATTTTTCTAGAAGCATCAACCTACTCTTTAGGACGGGATGCTGATAATTCCATTGTTTTGAATTCAAAGTGGGTTTCGCGGCAACACGCGATTCTTCTACGAGTGACCAATCCCGAAACCAGCCACTATGCCTTTCGGATTGTGGATGGGAACCTGCAAGGAAAACGCAGCACGAACGGTCTGGTCGTTAATAATCAACGGTGCATTTCCCACGATCTCCAACACGGGGATGAGATTGTTTTGGGTAGAGATGTCCGGGCGCGATATTACAACAGTTTGGAAGAATGCATTGACCTTGAATACTTACAATCGATTGAACCAGAAGAGATTTCGGATGTTCTGCTGAAATTACAGGAGCAGGAATCGCATCAACTGCCTGAAGACCAAGGCCCAGAGACGATCGCCAAGCAAGCCAATGAAGCTGCGATCGTGCGGTTGGCCTCTTTCCCTGAACTGAGTCCAACGCCGATCGTCGAGGTAGACACCTCTGGCAAAATCACATACTTGAACCCCGCTGCCCTGAAGCAATTTCCCAATCTCAGACAACTTGGCTTGAATCACCCTGTCCTGGCGGGAGTCGTTCCCAAAACGCAGGAGCGAAAATGGAAGCACTTCAGCCGAGAAATTCAAATTGGAACGCAAATCTTTGAACAGACCTTTCATTACATCCATGAAAGTGATCTGATTCGCAGTTATGTCATTGACATTACAGCCCACAAGCGAACGGAGGAAGCTTTGCGTCGCAGCGAAGCTAAAAACCGTGCCCTCCTCAATGCCATTCCCGATGTGATGTTTCACTTACAAAGTGATGGCACCATTTTGAACTGCAAGCTCACAGAAGACTATCCCCTTCCCCAGTCTTCATTAGACTGTATTGGCAAAACGGTGAATGACGTTTTTCCACCCACCATTACCAATCAAATTACCCAGGCAATTCACCATGCCCAACGGTTCCATCCCCAGGTATTTGAGTATGAACTGACCTGGAATCAACAGGTTTTTTCCTATGAAGCGCGTCTGGTGGTCAGCGGAGAACATGAATTGCTGATGATTATTCGAGATATGACCACTCGAAAATCCTATGAAAGCAAACTCATTCATGATGCTCTGCATGACTCTTTGACTGATTTACCCAATCGAGATTTATTTATTAATCGGTTGGAAAGCCTCATTGATGCGAACAAAACGACTTCCGGTGCTTTATTTGGGGTGTTATTTGTTGATCTGGATCGCTTCAAATTCATTAATGACAGCCTGGGGCATTTGATGGGGGATCAATTGCTGATTACGATCGCCCGGAAGTTAGAAGCCTGTATGGAGCCAGGGGATATCGTCGCCCGCCTGGGAGGGGATGAATTCGCGATTCTGCTGCATCAAATAACAGACATCAGCCATGTAATTCGCACGGTTGAACGCATTCAGCGAGAACTCTCCCATCCAACCTGGTTGGAGAATCACCAAGTCTTTACTACTGCCAGCATTGGCATTGTTTTAAGCAATCTAAACTACGAACGTCCCGAAGACATGCTCCGGGATGCAGACACGGCGATGTACCAGGCCAAATCCCTTGGAAAGGCACGCTACATGATTTTCGATCGCACCATGCATACCCAGGCCGTCGCCCTCCTGCAACTAGAACATGATCTGCACCGAGCGGTTGAACGCCAAGAATTCCAAATTTACTATCAACCGATTGTATCCCTCCAATCCAGTAGAGTGGTTGGGTTTGAAGCCCTACTTCGCTGGCATCATCCGCGTCGAGGCATTGTCTATCCCAGTGAGTTCATGAAACTGGCGGAGGAAACAGGGTTGATCCTGCCGATCGGAGAATGGGTTCTGAGAGAAGCCTGTCGGCAACTCTATGTCTGGCAATCTCGCCTCGACAACCCTATCCCTTTGTCAATTAGTGTGAACCTCTCAGGTTGCCAGTTCATGCAGCAAAACCTGACCCTTCAAATTCAGCAGATTTTGCAGCAAACAGGCTTACCTGCCCAGAGCCTCAATTTAGAGATCACAGAAAGTGTGCTGATGGAAAATAGCAAGCTGGCGATGGGCACCCTGTCGGAACTCAAAGCCCTCGGTATTACCCTTTCCATTGACGACTTTGGCACGGGCTATTCTTCCTTGAGTACCCTGCACCGCTTTCCCTTCGATGTATTGAAGGCCGATCGCTCTTTCATCAGTGCCATCACCAACACGAAAGACACCTCTGGATTCGAAATTACCCGCACTATTCTGACCCTGGCCCATAGTTTAGGCATGGAGGTTGTGGCGGAGGGCATTGAAACTCAGGAGCAATTCCAACAACTCAAAGTCATGAAATGTCGTTACGGTCAGGGTTTTCTGTTCGCCAAACCCTTAAACCGAGAGGCGGCGGAAGCATTTTTAGCGGAGCGGGTCGGAATCTCTTAGGAATCAGTGGCACTCATTCATCCAGAGGGAACAGCATATAGTAGTGTGGGAAGGGAGTAACTCTGGCCCAGGCAAAAACCTGGATGATTCACTGAGGAGAGACGAGTCTTGCAGTGTCCGAAAGATAAGAAAGTATCCCTGGTTGATGGTTTGTTAGCGAGTCATCTGGCGGTTAAGTGCTGCCCTGACTGTAAAGGAACCTGGATTCCCGCTAGTGAGTACGAAGCATGGCAAACGCAGCAACCCCAATCCGTGCAAGCCAGCGAAACCTTTCCCGATACCCTGGATGTAGAGTACGTTCAGTCCCCCTTTGATGCCAAAGCTGCCCTCTGCCCGGAATGTAACCGTTATCTATCCCGCGCCCGTGTGAGCCTGAAAGCGCCCTTCTATGTAGAACGGTGCCTCGCCTGTGGTGGGATCTGGTGCGATCATGGCGAATGGGACGTGTTAGAAAAACTGGGGCTACACATCGCCATACAACAACTCTTTTCCAGTGAGTGGCAAGCCAAGGCCCGCGAACGGGAATATGTGCTGCTGGAACGGCAGGCAACGATCGAGAAATTAGGCCCGGATCTGGCTGCTCGTCTGTTTGAACTGGCGGAAGTTTTACAGAACCACCCAAACGGAGACTTTGGGGTTGCTTATCTGATGCGACGCTTTGATAAACCCCAGGCGATTCCCCCCACCAATACGCCATGAGCAACGTCCTTTTCCAGATCGAGAACCTGAAAGTCTCCTACGATCGCACCGCTCAATGGGCCGTCAATGACGTTTCCCTCACCCTCCAACCGGGAGAACGACTGGGCTTGGTTGGAGAATCGGGCTGTGGCAAATCCACCTTAGGACGGGCCGCCATGCGGTTACTCTCCCCTTCCGTGCAAGTGGAAGGACAGGTATTGTTTGAAGGGCGACCCGTCTTCGGTCTCTCCCCCGAAGATCTGCGCCGTTTTCGAGGCGAAGCGGTTGCCCTCATCTTTCAAGACCCCATGACCCGCCTTGATCCCCTGATGACCATTGGGAACCATTGCGTGGAAACCCTGAAGGCTCACCAACCGAACTTATCCAACCGGGAAGCAAAGGAACGGGCGATCGCGACCCTGGAGGCCGTGAACATTCCGGCGAGTCGATGGTCCCAGTACCCCCATGAGTTTAGTGGTGGGATGCGGCAACGGGTGGCAATTGCCCTGGCGCTACTCCTCAATCCGAAGCTGATTGTGGCGGATGAACCCACTACCAGCCTGGATGTCACCGTATCCGCCCAAATTTTGCGGGAACTCACCCGCCTCTGTGCAGAACGGCAGATGGGGTTACTCCTGATTTCCCATGATTTAGGCATGGTGGGGGAATATTGCGATCGGATTGCTGTTATGCACCGGGGCCAAGTGGTAGAAACGGGGAAGACCCGTTCTGTCTTCCAAACTCCCCAGCATGAGTACACGCGATCGTTGTTGCAGGCAGCGTTGTTGTTGCAGAAGGCAGAGGGCAGAGGGCGGAGGGCAGAAGGGGAAGAGACGGTAGCGCCGATTTTACGGTTAGAGAATTTGCGGCAGCACTATAGGCTGGAGCAGAATTTTATTGCTCAGTGGTTCTCGAAGGAGGACCGAACGATTCGGGCAGTGGATGATGTTAATTTGGAGTTGCGATCGGGCGAAATTTTGGGATTGGTGGGGGAGTCGGGTTGTGGGAAAAGTACCCTGTCTCGCACCATTTTGCAGTTGATTCGACCCACCGCCGGACGGGTGGAGTTCCTGGGGCGAGATTTAACAGCCATCACTGGAAATGAGTTGCGGCAACAGCGACGACAAATCCAGATGGTGTTTCAAGACCCCCATGCTTGCCTCAATCCCCTGATGACCGTTGGGGAGGGGATTACAGACCCTCTACTCATTCATGGGCTGGCAGATGGGAGGACAGCGAAACAACAGGTGTTCTCCATGCTGGAACGGGTGGGGCTGACTCCGCCGGAGGAATACTATCAGCGCTATCCCTCGGATCTATCCGGTGGGCAACAGCAGCGAGTGGCGATCGCCCGTGCCCTGATCACTCAACCGAAGTTGTTGATTTGCGATGAACCCGTGAGTATGTTGGATGCCAGCATCCAGGCCCAGGTTCTCCAACTCATGCTGGACTTGAAGCGAGATTTTGATCTGACCTACCTATTCATCACCCATGACCTCTGGGTAGCACGGTTTTTGTGCGATCGGATTGCCGTCATGCAAGCCGGAAAGATCGTGGAGTTGGGTCCAACGGAGGAGATTTTTCAGCGTCCCCAACATCCATACACCCAAACGCTTCTGAAAGCAGCACCGTTACTCTTAGAAATGGGTTCAGGAAATTGAGTTCATTGCCTATTTCATCCCTACCCCTCCCCAAAGGAGTTCAGGGAGATCACTAACCCCAATCCCCTCCCAGGAGGGGTGGTCGAAGGCCGGGGTGGGTCAGGGGAGCAGGCGATCGAACATTCTTCCATCTGTCTCTCTTGCCATCTGTCTCTCTTTTGCTAACCCCAAACCCACCCCTCCCCCTCCCAGGAGGGGATTGTTCTGAGGCTAGTCCAACTCCTTTCCAGGAGGAACATTCAGGGTGATTGCTGAACTTGCATGGACACTATCCATGCCTCGATCTCTGCAACAACCTCTTCAGTCCGCTTGCAAACATCCTCCTCATGGAAGCGTAAAAAACTTACGCCTAATGCCTCCAACCGGGCTTGTCTTTCCTCATCTTTTTGTTGAGCTTCTTCGCTAGCATGGGACAACCCATCAATTTCGATCGCTAGCATCAACTCTTTGCCGTAAAAGTCAACAATGAATCGATCGATCGGACGCTGACGGTCAAAATCATACCCATGCATCTTTTTCGCTTTGAGGTGATTCCAAAGGATAGTTTCCCCTCTGGTCATCGTTCGCCGTAACTTTCGAGCCAAGTCTTTAAGGTGTGGTTCGTAAGGAAGAATGCGATATTGCATAAGTTGATCTGTAGATGCTGCAAACTAATTATTCCCGTTCTCCATCCAATCCCCTCCTGGGAGGGGTGGCCGTAGGCCGGGGTGGGTCAGGGGAATGGGCGATCGAACCCACCTCTACAACCGTCTTCTTTGCCAACACCAGACCCACCC
>JANRKG010000120.1:0-3120 GCA_033763635.1 Leptolyngbyaceae cyanobacterium bins.59 | reverse complement strand
CCCATCCGCACTTCTGAGCAGAAGGAAGCCATACTAAAGCCACCGAAGCGCTTCATAATGCTGTGGCGAAGGCGAACATTGGGGCTTTCAAACCAGAGCCGTTCTTTGGAGTACATCGTTTCGTACTCGGTAATCAGGGTCAGTTCCCCCTCAGCGCTCATGATATAGCGTCCTGCAACAGGAGCCTTTTCCGCGTAGCCCATCTCCCGCAGCAGTTTGCCCTCGTTGGGGCTTTCCGGATCGGCGATCGGCACCAGCACCGTTGAACCAGAGTGCTTTTCCTCATCCCACTCCATTGTGCCGTCCCAGGTAACTCTAGCCCCACATAAGGCAAGAGCCGGGTCAATCTCATTTTGTTCACAAAGCTTTATCACTTCCGGATCTTTGGGATCGAGCATCTCAATTTGAATCTGAGAATTGCCGCCTTCCTGTTGCTTAAACGCCAGGTGATGACTCGTCCGGATGGAAGACCATTTGCCAGCACTCTGCTGAAAAAACTCAACAATATCCATGAATGTTTATTATGTACCCGTCTTAATCGATTCTAGGGGAAGTTCCCCCTGGAAGATCGACCGGATTGCAACTGGTTCGATCGTGGGTGCAGGAATGCCCATCGCAATCGCGTATAATCTGAATTTGCGAAGCTTGCTAACCTTTTAATCTTAGCGGCAAAATGTTACATTTCTTCATTCTTATTTTTATTTGGAGAGAACTTTAAGATGACCGCATCAACCCAGGCTCCCTATCTGTTACGGGCTGCGCGAGGTGAAAAGGTCGCTCGGCCTCCCGTGTGGATGATGCGGCAGGCAGGGCGATACATGAAAGTCTACCGAGAGTTACGCGATCGGTATCCTTCCTTCCGGGAGCGGTCAGAAAACCCCGACATTGCCGTTGAAATTTCCCTGCAACCTTTCCGGGCCTTCCAACCCGATGGTGTGATTCTGTTCTCCGATATTCTGACTCCCCTCCCCGGCATTGGGATTCCCTTCGATATTATTGAAAGCCGGGGACCAATTATTGATCCGCCGATTCGTTCTCTGGAGCAAGTCAAGCAACTCCACAGCTTTGATCCAGAGGCTTCCATGCCCTTCATTCGCACCATTCTGCAAACCCTCCGGCAGGAAGTGGGCGATCGAGCCACTGTTTTAGGCTTTGCAGGTGCGCCCTGGACCCTGGCAGCTTATGCCGTTGAAGGAAAAAGCTCTAAAGACTATGCCGTGATCAAGCGTATGGCCTTTTCTGAGCCTGAAATGTTGCACCAGTTTTTGAGCAAGTTAGCGGACATGATCGCCGACTACCTCTGCTACCAGATCGACTGCGGTGCCCAAGTGGTGCAGTTGTTTGACTCCTGGGCGGGTCATCTCATGCCCCAAGACTACGATGTGTTCGCCCTGCCCTATCAACAACGGGTGTTCGATCGCGTCAAAGCTGCCCACCCCGAAACACCCCTGATTCTGTACATCAGCGGTAGTGCGGGGATATTGGAGCGCATGGGCCGATCGGGAGCCGATTTTGTGAGCGTGGATTGGACGGTGGACATGGCAGAAGCCTGTCAGCGGTTGAATCCTGAAGTGGGTGTTCAGGGGAATATGGACCCCTGCGTGTTGTTTGGTCCCCAGGACTTCATTCGCGATCGGATGCTGGATACCATTCGCAAAGCCAGCAGCCGCAATCACATCATGAACCTGGGTCATGGCGTTCTCCCCAGCACCCCTGAGGAAAATGTCGCCTTTTTCTTTGAGACAGCGAAGCAAGTTGATAAGCTGTTAGCGGTCCATCGTTAATTCAAGTTCATGACCACTAAACGGATTCTGCTAACGGGCGCAAGCGGCTGTATCGGTCACTACATTGCTGAGACCTTAATCCAGAATACGGATTATGATCTCTATCTGCTCGTCCGGAATCCGGCAAAGATTCAGTTTGACTATACGGTTCGCCCCGGCATCACCGTTTTACAGGGGGATATGCAGGACATTGAACAGTTTGCGGATTTGCTGCAAACCATCCAGTGTGCGATCCTGACGGCTGCTGCCTGGGGCGATCCGAAAGTCACTTTTGATATCAATGTGGTCAAAACCATTCGGTTAATGAACCTGCTCGATCCGGCGGTGTGTGAGCAGGTCATTTACTTCTCAACTGCCAGCATTTTAGGGCGCGATAACCAACCCCTGAAGGAAGCGGGAGAAATTGGCACGGATTACGTGCGATCGAAGTACGACTGTCATCAAAAGCTGGCGAAACTGGCCATCGCCCCCAAGATCACCACCGTCTTCCCCACGTTGGTTCTGGGAGGGGACGAGAACAAGCCCTACTCCCACATTTCAGGCGGGATTACGGATGTCACGAAATGGGCGGGATTGATGCGATTTCTCAAAGTGGATGGCAGCTTTCACTTCATCCATGCCCAGGACATCGCGCAAGTCGTTGCCTATCTCGTAGATCACCTGCCGGAACCCTCCGATGCCGTGAATGGGTTGGCCCGTGAATGGGTTTTGGGAAATCCGAAAATGACCGCAGACGAGGCGATCGAAGAACTTTGTGATTATCTGAACCTGCGGATCTACTTCCGCATTCCCCTCTCAATCGCCCTGGCAAACGTGATTATTAAAGTATTCCGGTTGCAAATGGCAGCCTGGGATCGCTTCTCCCTGGACTATCGCCATTTCACCCATCAAAACCCCATGAACCCATCTAAGCTGGGGCTGACGAGCTATTGTCCCACCCTCAGTGATGTGTTGCGATTGAGTGGCGTTCCCCAAGGTAGGAAGTAAGGGATTCAGTGCCCTCACTTCCCCCACTGTTAGTCCGGCACTAGATGAGCTTTACAGTCCGCAGGGTGAAGAAAATCACCACTGCCGTCACAAACACACCACCCAAAATCGCGAGGTAGCTAACCATTAAGGACATTTAAGTTCTCCCACAGGATCTCAATAAACCTATTGAACCATACCGGGGAACGCCTCTCGTGATTGCAGACAGGCAATCACCCTGCCACTGGTGTCAGGATTTGAGCCGATCGATCGCCCACTGGTTGAAGT
Organism: Leptolyngbyaceae cyanobacterium bins.59; assembly: GCA_033763635.1. Lineage (GTDB taxonomy): Bacteria > Cyanobacteriota > Cyanobacteriia > JANRKG01. The sequence continues at coordinate 82 of JANRKG010000120.1, read as the reverse complement.
TGCCATCGGGCGTTCTGTTCCCTGTAGCGCTTCCCACCTGCAAAAACTGATGAGTTCGTGGACTGTCTGAACAGTAAGAAGG
>JANRKG010000119.1:0-6103 GCA_033763635.1 Leptolyngbyaceae cyanobacterium bins.59 | reverse complement strand
CCTGGCGGGCGGGGCGTTGCTGGGCCTTTGCTGCCACGATCGCATCTGAAGTTTGGTGCGTCTACCCAAAGACCCTCCCCTTGAACTCTTGAAAGAGGCTTGGGGAGGGTTCTTTGATGACTCCATTAGATGAGATTGGGGATGGGATTAAGCGCGAACACTCAGGTGAACGGTTGCGAGGGCTTCTAGCAAACTCCGCACCGCAGCAACCATCGCAACTTCGCTGTTCAGTTGGTTAATGGCAGACCCTACGCCGATGCCCGATGCGCCTGCGGCGATCGCCATCGGTGCTGTCACATTGGAGAGACCGGATGCACAGAGAACCGGGACATTGACGGCTCGGGAGATTTCGTAGGCGGCTGCCAGGGTAGGGGCTGCTTTCTCAATCAGACCCAGCGTGCCACCATGAATTGGCTGGCTGCTCGTTCCACCTTCTGTCTGGATGATGTCGGCTCCCGCTTTTACCAGTTCTTCCGCCAGTTGTACTTGCTGATCGAGTTCAAGGATATGGGGAACCGTAACAGACAGGGTAACGTGGGGCAACAACTTGCGGGTTTGACGGGCCAGTTCCAGCACTTCCGGGGCTTCAAAGCGACGGCCCTGGGCATAGAAACTGTCGAAGTTTCCAATCTCAATTAAATCAGCCCCTGCTTCTACCGCTTGCACAAACCGGATGGGTTCCACAGCAGAAACACAGATGGGCAGATTGATCGCTTGACGGACGCTTCGCACCAATTGGGGATCGGCTGCAACATCTACAAAGGTGGCTCCTCCCTGTTCGGCAGCCCGGACGATCGCAATGACCCGATCGACATCAAAGTTATGCAGGCCACTGATAATCTTAAGCGCCTGACCCTGCTCAAACGCATGGTGAAGTTTGGAATGCATCGTCATAGGTTCTATAGAAATGATTTGATCCATTCATGCTATATCGAAGATCGAACCGGATCAAGGTTCTTCCACAACGGGTTATTTGCGGAAAACGGGTAGGGTGAAGTGAAAGCAACTACCCCTCTCCAGACCGGAATCGACCCAAATTTGTCCATAGTGGGCGCGAATGATGCGCTGGCAAACAGAAAGACCAATACCATAACCCTCCTGGGCCTTATCCCGTTGTAGCCGAAAATGATCCTGAAAAATCAAGTCTCGATTGTCTTCGGGTACTCCAGGTCCAGTATCACAAATACTAACCTGCACTTTCTGGGTAGTTCGGTGCAGGATAGAAACAGTAATGCTTCCTTCTTTGGGAGTGTACTTAATGGCATTGTCCAACAGATTTACAATCACCTGACGCACGCGCTCCTGATCGGCATAAACGCGAGGTAAATCTTTGGGAATGTCGGAGATAAGAATCTGCGACTTAGCCTCAAACTGACCATGCAGGTTATTCAACACATCTTCACAAAGCTTGCCCAGTTCCAATTCTTGAAACTGGATCTGTAACTCGGCCTGGCTCCCTCGTGCCGCCTGAAGGATATCTGTGATCATGCGATCGATCGTGCGGGTTTGAGTCCGGGCATGTTTGAGAAGCTGGGCCTTGAGGGCTGGCGTGAGACGGCTTTTCCCGCCCGTTTCCTCCGCATTGATCCCCATCTCCAGGGTTTCTAGCGCGATCGAAGCTGCCGTGAGAGGATTGCGAAGATCATGGGCCAACATTGCAATAATGCGATCTTTGAATTGCAGTTGCTCTTGCAAGGCTTCCTTTTCTTGCTTCAAACAAAAGATTTCGTCCGAGAGCTGAATCAATTCTGCTGAGTTCACAACACTGCCCTTGGAAGAATTTGCCAGGGCACTGGGTGGATTCCCGGAATTCTTTGTTGCCAGGTAATCCTCAACCGATCGCTGCCACCGGGGAAACCAGTGAATCAGCTTTGTTATCAAATCCGTTCCCGCCAAGATCTGCCGGGGTTCGGGATGAATCTTAATCAACGCAGGAGTCGCAACTAGCTTGAAATGCTCTGCCAGGTAGGGTTGCTCCCCAACATCTACAATCTGCAAATCAAAAGGATATTGAGCTTCCAGGCTCTTTAGATAGCTCCGGATCTCTCGAATCTGCTCTCCGGTTTTGGGGCGCTTGTCCACAAACAGGAGTAACTGTAAAAGGGGTTCCAATTCATGAAGACCCTGAGCGGAGGCTTGCATGTAGTCTCTTGAGAAATTTCAATGATTTCCAATTACTTTAATAATCTAAGGTTTCCCGTATCTAAAATAACCTGAACATGCAACTTAATGCCCTAGACTCTAGTCTATCCAATTCCCTCAAAAATGCAGAAAAGGGCTTGTTGGGGATTCAGAGTAAATTCTGCCCAACCTTTCCAACACTTATTATTTATTTATGTCCAATCGCCATATCCAAATAAATCCAGGAATGAACTTGCCAGCAATTCCATGACTTATTCAATTTATTCAGTAAAATGTACTACAAGAAAATGTACTACAAGAAAAAGTACTACAAGAAAATGTACTACAAGAAAATGACTGCAAACTTTGTGAAATTCCCTATCTGCTAACGCGCTAGAATCATTCGCCACTAACAAAATTGCTTTAACGTAACACGATTCGTAATTCCTGGGAGAAACCGCTGTAGGATCGGGAGAAGAATTCAGCATTTTAGGAATGCTGGCAATGAACGTACCAATCGCCTGGGATGTCTGGGATTCATGAAGATTCTAGTGCTCAGTTGGGAATTTCCGCCCCGCATTGTTGGAGGGATTGCCCGCCATGTAGCGGAGTTGTACCCTGAGCTAGTGAACCTGGGGCACGAAGTTCACCTGATCACAGTTGATTGTGGGCAGGCTCCTCATTATGAACTGGTAGATGGTTTGCATATCCACCGAGTTCCCGTAGAACCATCCAACGACTTTTTTCAATGGGTCACCTGGATGAATGAAAGTATGGGGCATCATGGAGAAAAATTGATTGCTGAAGATGGCCCCTTTGATATTGTCCATGCCCACGATTGGTTAGTGGGAGATGCGGCAATCGCGCTCAAGCACTCGTTCACGATTCCTCTGATAGCAACCATTCATGCTACTGAATTTGGTCGATACAATGGGATTCACACCGATACCCATCGCTATATCAACCGTAAGGAACACGATCTGGTTCACCATGCGTGGCGAGTGATTGTTTGTACCGACTATATGCGGCGGGAGGTCGAGCGAGCGTTGGCCTGTCCCTGGAACAAAATTGATGTTGTCTATAACGGCATTCGATCTGAGAAAAAATGCTGCTTACCAGCATTTGATCAACAGGCATTCCGCCGTCGCTTCGCTGCTGATTCTGAAAGGATTGTATATTTTGTGGGTCGGTTGGCCCATGAAAAAGGAGTTTCTGTACTCATTCAGGCGGCTCCCAAGGTGCTTTGGGAGATGGGGGGCGGGGTCAAGTTCGTCATTATTGGTGGGGGGGATGCAGCCCACCTGAAGCGGCAGGTTTGGAATTTGGGCATCTGGGATCAATGCTACTTCACAGGATTTATGCCGGATGAGGATCTGGATAAATTTCAGACGATCGCCGATTGTTCTGTTTTTCCCAGCCTGTACGAACCCTTTGGAATTGTGGCACTTGAAAGTTTTGCGGCCCGTGTCCCTGTTGTTGCATCTGATACGGGTGGGCTGCCAGAAGTAATACGGCACAACAGGACAGGCGTGATTACCTGGGCGAATAATTCTGATTCTCTAGCCTGGGGAATTTTGGAAATCTTAAGAAATCCAGAATATGCTCGGCAGCTAACCGATAACGCTTATGTAGATCTGAAACGCCGTTTTAGTTGGCCTAAATTGGCCCAGCAAACTGAAGCGGTGTATGGTCGAGTGTTGCATGAGCAAGCGCAACCGGATTTGCAATAGGGAATGGGTGACGGGAAATGGGGACTGCTCATTGAGATTGCCATTGCTTGTCCCTGGAGGGAAATCAATAGATAGGGTGGGATCAGGATGGAAACGATCGATCGGGTGCAATGGCTGAAGGAGCATACTTCTCTAGCGGTTCTTTCCCACGAGGTTTTAGAGGCGATCGTTCAGGGAATTGAAATTGAGCAGGTTCAGGAAAATCGGCGGATTGTTTTAGAAGAAACCTGTCCAGAAGCTCTCTACATTCTGGTGGAAGGCCATTTAGAGGGCTACCATACCCATAAAACCCAAGTAGCCAATGCTGTAAGCTTTCTGCCTGGAACGGTGCTGCACTTGCGCGAGTTCTTACTGGAAGAACCTGCATTGCTGACCCTCGTTACCCTCTCCGATTGTCAGTTCTGGAAAATTCCGCGCCCTACCTTTGAGGCGATCGTCCAACAATACCCGGAAATCTCTCGTACCTTTTCCCGGCAGCTAGCGGCTGAGGTCACTCAGCTCAATTCCCAACTGCTTTATGAACAGGAACGGCAGATGGCCCTGCGGCCCTACCTGGTGCCCAAGGTAAAGCGGGGAATTGTCGGTTCCAGTCGGTATGCCGTGCGCCTTCGCCAGGAGATCAAAAAAGCTACTGGGGATCGCCGCCCTGTCCTGATTTTTGGGGAACCGGGGTTAAACAAAGATAACGTGGCGGCCCTGATTCATTTTGGGTCTGCCGATCGCCAGGAACCCATTATCAAGATCAATGCCAATGCATTACAAACGAGCGGGGCTGAACTATTTGGGCGATCGGGGGGTAAACCAGGGCTAATCGAGTGGCTGGGTCGGGGTACGCTGCTTCTGAACAACATTCAGGAACTCCCTTCCCATTTGTTAGCAAAATTAGCGGCTCTGCTGGAGACGGGAGAATATACCCCTGTGAGTCGGGAGGGGGAAGGGGTCGAACCTCGCTGCTGTCATGCCCGTATCTTGATGGTTTCCGAGCGAACCCTGCCCCAACTGAGCCGGAAAGAGTTAGGAATTCATGAAATTAAGGTGCCTCCCCTCCGGGTGCGGAAGGCGGATATTGAGGCCCAGGTGAACTACTACATTAGTTTGTACTGTCAGGCTCGGAGGCTGACCCGTCCCGAACTTGCACCGGAAGCCCTTCGTAGCCTTCAGGGGTATGACTTCCCTGGTAATCTGTCGGAACTGGAAAGTCTGGTCGGACGGGCGATCGTGCAATCTAACGGTGCTACTGAACTGACGGAGGAAGTGTTTTGGGCCGCCAGTGGGAAAAACCGCCGCTTCCGCCTCAATTTGCTGAACACCTATCCCCGTCTGCGCCAGTTTCTCCGGAGTCCCTGGTGGCCCGATCGCCTTAACTATGGAATCACGCTGGGCCTGTTTGCGGTCGTGGTGGCCTTGTTGATGTTTGGGCCACAGAGTCGCGATCGGAATATTGCCCTGAATCTATTCTGGGCCTGGTGGTGGCCTCTGATGTTGGTGGCTTTTCCCTTTGTTGGACGGCTCTGGTGTTCGGTTTGTCCGTTTATGATTTATGGCGAACTCGCCCAGAAGCTTTCCCTGTGGCTCTATCCTCGCCAGTTAAACTCCTGGCCCCGACAGGAGGCGGAACGCTGGGGTGGTTGGTTTTTGTTTGGTCTGTTCACCTTGATTTTGCTCTGGGAAGAACTGTGGGATCTGGAGAATACAGCCTATCTGTCAGGTTGCTTGCTGTTACTCATTACAGCGGGAGCGGTGATTTTTTCATTGCTGTTTGAGCGGCGTTTCTGGTGTCGTTACCTTTGCCCGATCGGGGGCATGAATGGGTTATTTGCCAAATTGTCAATGACGGAGCTACGGGCACAACAGGGAATTTGCTCCGCCACTTGCACGACTTACCAGTGTTATAAAGGTGGACCCCAGAAAGGGGAAGGGCAGGAAACTTCGGGTTGCCCTCTCTATTCCCATCCGGCTCAGTTGGAAGAAAACCGGGATTGTGTGTTGTGCATGACCTGTCTGAAAGCCTGTCCCCACCGATCGGTTGAGTTTAACCTGCGTCCCCCCGGAATTGAGCTATGGACTTCCCACAAGCCCCGTTCCTATGAAGTTGCCCTGCTGTTCCTGCTGTTGGGAGCCGTTTTCCTGCACCGTTTGCCTGAAATTGCTGCTTTCTCCGGTCGGTCTCTCCTGCTCGATCGCTTTCGTGTTCATGCAGTTTTTTCGGTGTTGGCTCTGCTGCTGCCGGGGACGATCGCCCTCCTCGCCCA
>JANRKG010000118.1:0-1904 GCA_033763635.1 Leptolyngbyaceae cyanobacterium bins.59 | reverse complement strand
TGCCCTTCGACTCCGCTCAGGGCACGAACGCTGGTTGAACGAAGTCGAAACCAGAGGGGAAATCGTCTTCTAAAAAATCTCCTAAGAGGCGCTCAACCCCCAGCGATTGCCGGAATGATACTCACTTCATCGCCATCTTTGAGAGCGGTTTGTGGACCATCCAGGAACCGGATGTCTTCGCTGTTGACATAGAAGTTGACAAAACGACGCAACTGACCCTGATCATCACAGAGGCGAGCTTTAATGCCAGGGCAGCTTTGCTCTAGAGATTCGAGCAACTCAGCAATATCAGTAGCGCTACACTCCAGGGTTGCCTGGTTGTTGGTCAACTTTTGCAGAGGGGTTGGAATCAAGACTTTGACGGACATAGGCTTTGTAAAGATGGAAATAGAAATAATGTAGGAGGAGAAAATCACCTAACGGGTGAAAGGTCTAAATTTAAACTAAATTAGACCAAAACTTGTTGCCATTCCAGACGATCGAGGGTGTGGGACCGCTCCAGGGCACGCTCAAAGCTTTCCAACTTCGGCTCAATAGTGAGAGGTTCACCGATATAACCCTGCACTGCTTCCTGGGTCTTCAGACCATTGCCAGTGATATAGACAACGGTTGTTTCTTCGGGATCAATCTTACCCGCTTCCACCAGTTTCTTCAGAACGGCGATCGTGGTGCCACCCGCTGTTTCGGTGAAAATGCCCTCGGTTTCTGCCAGAAGTTTGATGCCTTCAATAATTTCCGCATCATTGACAGACTCAATACTGCCGTTGGTTTTTCGCGCAATATCCAGGGCATACACCCCATCAGCCGGATTCCCAATCGCGATCGACTTGGCGATCGTGCTGGGCTTCACAGGAGAGATGAAATCCCGATCTTCCCGATATGCCTGGGCGATCGGAGAACACCCTTCCGCCTGGGCACCGCTAAACCGAACCGTCTTGTCTGCCACCAGACCCAACTTAATGAATTCCTGGAACCCCTTGTAGATCTTGGTGTAAAGAGAACCAGAGGCCAGGGGAGCCACAATATGATCAGGGAGTTGCCAACCCAATTGTTCCGCCACTTCGTAGCCCAGCGTCTTAGACCCTTCCGAGTAGTAGGGACGCAGGTTGATATTGACGAAGCCCCAACCGTGAGTATTCGCGACTTCAGAACAGAGGCGATTGACCTGATCGTAGTTTCCTTGAACTGCCATCACCTTTGGACCGTAAATCAGAGTCCCCAGCACTTTTCCGGCTTCCAGGTCAGCGGGGATGAAGACGCAGCAATCCAAACCCGCATGGGCAGCGATCGCCGCTGTAGAGTTTGCCAGATTTCCTGTGCTAGCACAGGAAACCGTTGAGAAGCCCAATTCTCTCGCACGCGTGAGAGCGACCGACACCACCCGATCCTTAAAGCTGAGGGTGGGCATATTGACCGCATCATTTTTGATGTAAAGCTTGTGCAGCCCCAGACGACGCGCCAATCGATTCGCCCGTACCAGGGGAGTCATCCCAGTTCCTACATCGATCAGGTTATCAGTGGCAACCGGGAGCAAGGGGCGATAACGCCAGATGGAGTTTGGACCTGCTTCGATGCTTGCACGAGTCACAACCCGTTCCAGAATGCTGTAGTCGTAGACTACTTCCAGGGGACCAAAACAAAACTCGCAAACATGGGTTGCCTTGGGTTCATACTCTTCGCCACATTCCCGACACTTCAAGGCACGCAGGGTAGTCGTGGAAAGATTAAGAGTGGGGTTGGTTTGGTCGATCGCCTGGGTCATGGTTCTCTCTTGTTGGCAACAGGATGTGAGGTGCGTCAGTTTTTCAGATTCTCTATGTTTTCGATATTAATACGGCCTTTTTGGAGTGTCAACCATACCCGACATTTTTTGTCGGGATTCTTTTGCGTAAAGGGAAATGGGG
>JANRKG010000117.1:0-4941 GCA_033763635.1 Leptolyngbyaceae cyanobacterium bins.59 | reverse complement strand
TGTTTCCGCCCGATAAAGGGGATAATTTCTCGGTGGGGATGATGAATGCCCAACGAGGAGACTGGTTCGATATACGAGAACTGAGCCTGTTTCAGGGGGTGTTGCCCTAAAGCAGGCCGTGATTAGATGGAGGAGATGTTCAAGAATGGAATGGTGGATGGGTGGGCTGCTTTACATCGGAACCCACTTTTTGATCTATGCATTAGTACTCCGTCACTGGAAGCCCTTCTCCCATGAGAAAGGGATTTTCCTGTATCATGTTGTCTCAGAATTGTTGCTGATGGGTGCGATCGGCGGATTCGTGCTGCTAGCTCCAGCGTTTCGCAACTGGGCGGATATCGTTGCGATCGTCAGCCTCCACAGCATCTATAGCCTCTCATTTCTGGAACTCTGGGCACTCTGCGATTCGGGCTATTCCTTGAGTATTCTGTCTCGGATCAAGGCAGGTCGTCCCATTGATCCAGAATCCGATCTCTTGGAGTGGCAAACCATTGTTTCGAGCAAAAAGCAGAATCGGGTGCAGGGACTCCAGGGCTTGAAACTGGTGAGGCTGCAAGGTAATCAGGTTTACATTACAAACCGGGGGCGTTTCGCTGTCTTTCTGCTGAAACTTCTGTCCTGGCCCGCAAATTTGACAAGGTAGGTTCATGGTGTGGATTGTTTGGGTCGTCGGTAGTTTCGTGGGTGCGGTGTTGGGGCATGCCCTCGCATGTCGCTTACCCCTTCCGGGCAATATTTTGTTTCGGTTTTTAGTCGTGGGTGGGGGAATTGGGCTGATTCTGGCAAGTTTGCTCTGGCAAACCTATGGGTTTGGGTTGGAAACTTGGGCAGCCCTTCTCCTGTATGCGTTTATCTGTGAGCTTTATATCTTTGTGTTCACCTTTGTAGCGAGTAGTGTGTCCGTTTCCCTGCTGATGATTCTCGATCGCCAGAGTTTTAAGCTAGACGAGATCGACCAATACTACAGTAGCGAAGGCATGGTAGAGGGCCGTCTGGAAAAACTCCTCAAGGTGGGGTTAATTACCTCCAGCCCTTCTGGGTATGTTCTGACTCTCAAAAGTCAAGTTCTGACAGCGATTTTTGATCCCCTCCGGCAGTTTTTTAAGCGGGCACCCTATTAACTTCGGCACGGATTCTCTGGATAGCCTCTTGTGGCATAATGCTACGTCAATGTAGTAAACAGAAATAAAAGTTTCTAAACAATGGTTCAAGCATCCCCTGATTTCAAGCGGGACTTATACTACCGCATGCTGCTTCTGAGAAAAGCAGAGGAGAGCATTATCGCCAACTATGCTCAGCGGGAAATGCGCTCTCCGCCGCACATGTACATTGGTCATGAGGCTGTTGCGGTGGGTGTCTGTGCAGCCCTTCGCAAAGACGATGTGATCTTCCCGTACTACCGTTCCCACGGTTGGTATCTGGCGAAGGGGGGCGATCTGAAGGCCATGATGGCGGAACTGCACGGACGGGAAACGGGGTGCAGCCACGGTTGGGGCGGGTCCATGCACTTGATCGACATTGCCGCAGGGGTGATGGGAACTTCGGCGATCGTTGCGGGTACAATTTCCCACGCAGCCGGAGCCGCCCTCGCCTTCAAGATTCGTCAGCAGGATCGGGTGGCGGTGGTCAGTTTTGGGGATGGGGCGACGGAGGAAGGCGTATTCCACGAAACGCTTAACTTTGCTTCCCTTCGCAAGTTACCCGTGATTTTTATTTGTGAGAATAACCAGTACGCGACCAACACCCATATCCGCGATCGGCAAGCGCAACCAGAGATCTATCGCCACGCCATCAGCCACGGGATGACCGGGGTGAGAATTGATGGCAACAACGTGTTGGGAGTCTATGAAGAAACTCAAAAAGCGGTCGATCGTGCCCGTCGTGGGGAAGGACCGACCCTAATTGAGGCGATGACCTACCGGATTTTTGAACACTGTGGGGTGTTCACGGATTATGATCTCGGCTACCGTACCGAGGAAGAAGCAAAGGAATGGCAAGCCAAAGGACCACTCGAGCAAGCGAAGGACTTTGTGACCGAGGCAGAGGTGGCCCAGATGTCGGCAGACATCGAAGCCCAGATTTCAGAAGCCTTTGATTATGCCCGGTCTTCCCCCTTTCCCTCAGTTTTATTTGCCCAAGGAGTTGCCCAGTGAAGTTTAGAGAAGCGATTCGCAATGCCACCTTCCAGGCAATGGAGGGAGATCCTAATGTCATTCTGATGGGCGTGGGGATCATTGATCCCCGTGCGGTGTGGGGCACTCTGTCGGGAACGCTGGAAAAATTTGGTCCCGATCGCGTCGTGGAAGGCCCCCTGGCAGAAGATGCCATCACCGGGATGTGTATTGGAGCCGCGACGCTGGGAATTCGGTCCATCATGGTTCACCACCGGATCGACTTTGTGTTGTTGACAATGAACCAGTTGATCAACCATGCCGCTAAATGGCGCGATATGTTTGGGCAACAGCAGCATGTGCCGATCGTAATCCGGGCTGTGGTGGGTCGGGGTTGGGGCAATGGTCCCCAGCACACCCAGAGCCACCATGCCCTGTATTCCCATGTGCCGGGGATTAAAACCGTCGTGCCCACTAATGCCTACGATGCTAAGGGCTTACTGTTGGCGGCGATCGAGGACGATGAACCTGTGGTTTACATCGAACACCGCTGGTTCCACGAAGATGAAGGGGAAGTGCCGGAAGCCTACTACCTGACTCCGATCGGGAAAGCCGCTGTGATCCGGGAAGGAACGGATGTGAGCCTGGTCGCCGTGGGGCCGATGGTGCCTGAATGCCAAAAAGCAGCCCAGGCCCTCGCGGAAGAAGGAATCTCGGCAGAGGTGATCGATGTCCGCACGACCCATCCTCTCGATGTGGAGACGATTGTAAAATCCGTTGCCAAGACTGGACGCTTAGTGGTGGCTGACTCGGATTGGGGACCGTGCGGTGTGGCGGGAGAAGTGATTGCTGCGGTGACTGAGCGGGCATTTGATGCGCTCAAAGCGGCTCCCGTGCGGATTGTCTGGCCCCATATTTGTGTGCCCAGCAGTCAGTCGATCGAGGCTCTGTTCTATCCCGGTGCGGCAGAAATTCAGGCGGCCGCCCTCAAGGTTTGTTCTCAAATGCAGCGTCGCGCCCTGGTCGAAAGCACGATCAAAGGGTTGGATGGTCCTTTCTAAAGGAATCTCTCAGCCTTGCGTTCCTGTTTGAATAAAGGGGGCTTGGGATCTCTCAAGCCCTTCTATTTTTTTCCAGCATCAGCCTGCTGAATATTAGTTCAAGTTAGGTATCAATCCCTCGAACTAATCCCCTCCTGGGAGGGGCAGGGGTGGGTCTGGTGGTTGCTGGAGCAAACCGGATGAAGTCTGTCATTTAATACCGAGTCCCCTGACCCACCCCGGCCTGCGGCCACCCCTCCCAGGAGGGGTTTGGAGTTCGTGAGTTTCTTCGATCGTTACCTCAAATTCACCTGAATGGAGAATCCCGATGTCTCCTAACCTTTCCCTGAGCCAAGCTTTCTCCAAAAATCTCTCTAAAGAGTCTGCCTTTTGGGGGCTTTCCCTGCTTATTTTTTTTGGATTGGGATTGCTGGGGGTCTTCACCCACGAGATGTGGCGGGATGAAATTCGTATCTGGATGATCCTGAGGGATAGCCACTCCTGGGGAGACCTCTACTACAACCTCCGCTACGAAACCGGGCACTTTTTCCCCTGGTATCTCCTGCTCTATCCCTTCAGTCGGCTCACGCGCAATCCGATCGCCCTCCAGATCCTTCACTTGCTCACCTCCACCGCCGTCGCCTACGTCGTCCTCCGCTACGCTCCTTTCTCCAGACTGCAACGATTGCTGCTGACCTTTGGATACTTTTTGTTCTATGAGTATTCGATCGTCGTTCGGAACTACGGCTTTAGTCTGCTGTTTCTGTTTCTCTTCTGCGTCCTGTTCGGAGAACGCGATCGGCAATATTGGCGTTTAGCGTTCCTGCTGGCTCTGTTTGCCAATGTCAACTACTTTAGTTGGATGCTGGCGAATGCTCTGGGAATCGTCATGGTCATTGAATTTTGGCTCCATCCCAACCGTGCCGAGATGGGGCGGCAACGGAAAACAGATTTGTTACTCAGCCTGGGCTTGTGGTTGGGCAGTGCCGGGTTAGCGGTTCTTCAGATGATCCCGCCTCCCGGCGTAGAAGTTTCACCCAGCGTGGATCTCAGCCTAGAACGCTTCGCCAGCACCCTGGCTTCCCTCTGGAAAAGTTATGCACCGATGCCGGGATTGGCCCATGTCTTCTGGAACACTAATATTCTGGATGATGGAGTCTCGGCGGTTTTAAGTGTGGGGGTATTGGGGTTCGCTCTGACGCGCTTTTCCCGCTATCCGATCGTTCTGCTGTTGTACATTCTGGGCACCGGACAGTTGCTTGCCTTCTTTCTGCTGAAGCATGGTGGCGGTGTACGCCACTGGGGATATCTGTTTGTTGTCTTTATCGTTTGCCTGTGGCTGACCCAGTATTTCCCAGCATCCAGTTCCGTTGAGCCGAAAGGATTTTGGCATCGGCACCAACCCTCTTTCCTGATGTTTTGTCTCTCGGTTCAGTTTGCTGCTGGAGCCTTTGCCTTTGGGATGGATGTGCTCTATCCCTTTTCCGAAGCTCAGAATGGGGCAAGGGTGATTCAGGCGCAAGGGTTGGTCTCGCTTCCTAAGGTGGGCTACCGCGATTACACCTCTATGACCGTTTCCGGGTTTCTGGACCAACCGATTTACTATCCTGAAAGTGGACGATCGGGCACTTTTTTACTGGGCTTCAATATCCATCACAAAACCCTAGACCCTGCCGCCCTTTGGGAAACCCTCGATCGCACCCTGGAAACAGGTCAGGAATATTTGCTAATTTTGAGTGAACCCATTTCCACACCCCACTTTCCCGCACCCCTGGCTTCCGCAACAGAGG
>JANRKG010000116.1:0-1971 GCA_033763635.1 Leptolyngbyaceae cyanobacterium bins.59 | reverse complement strand
GAAGGTCGGCGAATTTTAGCCCGCATGACGGTACTGGATAATTTGGAACTGGGAGCCTACACCCGTTCCGATCGCCTTGGCATTAAAGCCGACATCGAAAAACAATTTCTCACCTTTCCCCGGTTGGCCGAGCGCCGTCACCAACTGGCAGGAACCCTGAGTGGGGGAGAGCAGCAAATGCTGGCAATTGCCCGTTCTTTGATGAGTCGGCCCAAATTGCTCCTTCTGGATGAACCCAGTCTCGGCCTTGCCCCGACGATCGTTCGGGAAATCTTCACCATTATTCAAGCCCTGCGAACCACTGGAGTTACAATTCTTCTGGTAGAACAAAATGCCCACCTTGCCCTTCAATATGCCGATCGAGGATACGTACTGGAAGCGGGGTGTATTACTTTAAGGGGAAAGGCCAGTGACCTCTTAACGGACGATCGGGTCCGGCAAGCGTATTTAGGTTAGGTCATAATAAATTGGACAACTTGTGCTGCAAAAACAACGGTTCATGGTCTTTTCTTTCGCCGCCAGACTTCGTCTTGCGTTTCTGATCCCAACTGCCTTGTCGTTATTTGTGTTCAGTAACGGTCTGTTCAGGAACGATTCCGCTTCTGCCCAATCTCGCTTATATACTCCCATCCCCTTTCAACCCGGTAATCAGGTGCGAGATCGCCTGTCCACCCGTGACATTCCCACAGGGCAGGGAGGGTTTGCCAGAGACTACGTTCTGACCCTAAGCGTAGGGGATCAAATTGCGATCGATTTGGCTTCGGATGAATTCGATACGATCGTGATGCTGATGGATACAGAAGGAAACACGATCGTCGAGAATGATGACGGTCCTGACGGCAGCACCAATTCCCTCTTGTTTACCCGGATTGCGAAGAGTGGCACCTATATTGTGCGAGTTCGTGCTTTTGGAGAAAGTGCAGGGGGGACATTCACGCTTAAAATCACCCGTCTAAAACCTGTGTAGGAAAATTCATCAAATTACATTCTTGCCAGAGTTCGTTACTATTGCTACTATGGTTAAGCGAACAAAGTTGCCGGGATAGCTCAGTTGGTAGAGCAGAGGACTGAAAATCCTCGTGTCACCAGTTCAAGTCTGGTTCCTGGCATTCAAGTAAATCAATGAAAAGCCCTGAGTCCAACCGATTCAGGGCTTTTTCATTTCATTGGCCCCAAAAACATCCGTTCTATTTTCAGGCGTTTTTAGGTCACTTTGGGGGACGAATTGGTGTAAAACTGGTGTAAACAATATAATAGTACAAATAAACTCTGGTAAAAATGTTTTATGTACTCAACGTCCTCAAATAACAAGGCTTCTAAAGGTTCTGTCTCGGTTTTATCCTCTAATGGACGATTGCAGCTCAGATTTAATTACGGAGGCAAGCGTCACTATCTATCGACTGGCTACCCCGATACGCTCCATCACCGTAAACTGGCTGAAATTAAGGCCAAAGAGATTGAGAAAGACATTCTTTACGAGTGGTTTGATGTCAACAACCTGGACAAATACAAGCCGCAGTCTGCTCTCAGTACCATTACACCAGTTACACCAATTACCCGACCCCAGCCAACACTTATTGAGCTATGGGAGAAATATACTGACTTTAAGCGTCCCGGACTATCTCCCAGCACTCTGGCAAGGCGATTCAGAGGATGCTGATATTAATCCCTTCACCCTGGAAGAACGGGATCGGATCATTGCTGCGTTTAAAGCGGATCGTTACTACAAATACTATGCTCCGCTGATTGAGTTTTTGTTTCTTACAGGTTGCTGACCAGTCAGCAGGTGATTCCTGCGGTTGAGCGGTTGATTCATGCCACTGCTCACCGTCCCACGGTGAAGTACCCTGGCATCGACCAGACATTTCACAAGTTCCCCAGCTACTACCGCAGAGCAGCGATCGCCTTTGCGGTCGGGCAAGTGAGTAGTTTTGTCACCCGTTATCAGGAATGGCAATCTGGGATTCGCAA
>JANRKG010000115.1:0-15638 GCA_033763635.1 Leptolyngbyaceae cyanobacterium bins.59 | reverse complement strand
CCCTTGCTGGATAGAACTTTGGCAAATTTTGCCTATTCTCAACAAGCCAGGACTATTGAGAATACCCTACGAAGGAATAAGGGTTTGAGAAGTGGATGAAGCATCAGTTTTCTGATCAAGCGAGATATGTATACACGGTAGCCCAAAGGGAGAGGGACTTTGAAATCCGGCTCCCCTTCTCCCTGAGAGAGAAGGGGTTGGGGGATGAGGGGGGCGACTTTGCAAAAGTGGGATTCACCCAAAGGGGATTACCACAGAGCGGCAATTCTTCGGCGGAGATAAATGAATGCCAATCGAGATCTGAAACCTGAGTAGGGACAGCATCCCTACAGATTCGCAGATTGCCTTATGCCACTCCTGCGGGTTGGGCTGCGTTTGCCCGCACTTCTTTCAAGTAAGCCAGCATCGTATCGGCATCAGATACCTCAAAGGGATCGATGGGGCAGTTGTCGTCGAAGTCGGGTTCAACGAACATTTTTTCAATCTCACAATCATTCACAACCATTGAATAGCGCCAGGAACGCATCCCGAAGCCCAGGTTAGACTTATCGACCAGCATGCCCATCTTGCGGGTAAATTCGCCATTTCCATCGGGAAGCAAGAACACATTATTCGCGCCCTGTTGCTTACCCCACTGGAACATCACAAACGCATCGTTCACGGACAAACAAATTACAGCATCTACGCCCTGTGCCCGGATCTCGTCGTACAGTTCCTCGTAGCGGGGCAGGTGGGTGGAAGAACAGGTAGGGGTGAAAGCTCCAGGTAAGGCGAACACAACAACGCGCTTACCACCGAAAATTTCTTGAGTGGTTTGATCCTGCCAGCGGTAGGGGTTCGGTCCTTCAACAGACTCATCTCGAACACGGGTTTTGAACACAATATTGGGAACACGCTTGTGATGAATCATGTTTACCTCTAAGGAGTGATGAAAAGTTCAGTTCAGCGTTTCGCTGTTACCTCTCAGAATAATTCTGATTTAGGAATAAATCTATAGTTAGAATTACCTATTCTCAAGAATCATTCAAACAAAGAAATTATTCCCAGAGAAGAAGCTCTATAATTTAGAGAAAGCTGACGAATGATAAAACTGTGGTTGCCACTATGAACCAGCAAGCTGATACGATCGTTCAAACCTTGAAGTCTAAAGGGTTGCGAGTGACCCCCCAGCGGTTTGCTGTGTACACCCACCTGCTATCCCGTACAGATCACCCAACCGCCGAACAAATCCAAATTTCCCTGAATCAAAATTCCCCTGTTTCTTCCCAGGCGACGATCTACAGTGCATTACAGGCCCTTCGGGAAGCGGGATTAGTCCGGGAAGTGTTATTGGAAGAAGGGGTATCGCGCTACGACGCTTATGTGGAACCCCACCATCATTTTCGGTGTCAGGGGTGCGGGGCGATCGAAGATATTGCCTGGAATGCGTTTGAGGGAATTAGTTTGCAACAATTGCGTCCTGGGTTGCAAGCCCACAGCTATGAAGTGACGGTGCAGGGGTTGTGCGAACAGTGTCAGGGATAACGGGGGTACAAAGCCTTTAAGAGCCACCCGCAGGCTCGTGATTACATTTGTTCGCAATCATGAGCCTGAATACAGCCCCTCTACTGAGGCAATTTCTTGAAAAGAGTTTACCGATGGGTTGCCCTTCGACTCCGCTCAGGGCACAAATGCTGGTGGAGCGGAGTCGAAACCAGCGGAAAGTTATTTTCTAGAGATCTCCTAAAATCGAGCCTACCAACTAACGATCGCGTCTTTTATCGCAGTTTGAGTTTTTACGATCGCGTCACGACGGGCATCATCCCCAGAATTGAGGTTTTCAGTGTGGATGAAGGTGATGTCAGTAATCCCAATCAAGCCAAAGGCAAGCCGAAGATAGGGTTCCTGCATGTCATAGCTGGCAAAGGGCGTACTAGGAGGATAAGCACCGCCTCGCGCCGTCAGCACCAACATTTTTTTATTGAGCGCTAACCCCTTGTAGTTCCCATCTTCCACCACAAAAGTGCGCCCAACCCGCAAAATTTGGTCAATGTAAGCCTTGAAATTGGCAGGGATAGAGAAGTTGTACATGGGGACACCGATGACATAGCGATCGGCCGCCATGAACTCATCAATGAGTTGATCAGAAAGGCGCATCGTCTCCGCAATTTCAGGCGTATGCTTCTCTGGCGGGGAGAAGGCTCCGGCAATCCAGGTTTCGCTAACAGGCGGAGGAACGTCATGCCCGATGTCCCGGTAGATCACGGTATCGTCAGGGTGAGAGGCGGCCCATCCAGTCATAAATTCCTTCGTCAGGCTTCGTGAAATGGAGCGTTCTCCGCGAGGACTCGTATCCAGGTGCAGAATTGTTGCCATAGAACCTACTCTCTAAACTCCATCAAATTCATCGCTCCCTGGGGGAGCCTTTAGGATTTTTTCATTTTGAGCGAGAGATTTCTAGCTTGTGGCAAACATTCACCAACCATCGGTTTCCTGATCGTCCCAAATTTCGAGTTCGAGTTCGTGCAAGTAAGCCAGCCCCTCCTGAATATGGGCATGGGTTCCATGCAGTTCCAGATCGAACCAGCCATCGCTCGTAGATTGGGTATCGAGAAGGGCGGCTGCAATGTTAACCGTCAAGTGGTACTCGGAAACAAGGCGAGAAATGACAGGCTGCTGGCGGTAGTGTTTGGGTACTCTAAGCCGCACACGGATTTGGGTTAATCGAGTATCGTTGAGAGCTGTCATTTTCCCCCTCTCCAAGTCCTAGAATTTCGTCAATCATAATCCACATTATCTCGATGGGGATACCGTATTTATTGGGTGTCATTTTTAACGGTCCTGAAGAAGCAATGTACAAACATTCAAGCAGAGTGATAAACATTGATTTCTGTAACCTTTCAGTGATGAGTTGTTTTCTTTCTGTAGGTAAAAACAACTTGTGCTTCAGGAGATCCCCCTTCGTATGCAGAACCGACCTGTACGCGCTTCATCCGTTTTGGTTCGATTTCGCCCCTTTGTCATGCCCTTGAGTGTGTTCTGCCTCATTGGGTTATTGCCTTTGGTGGCGATCGCCTGTGGTCCGGGCATGTTTCGAGAGTGGGTATTTGGAAGTCAATTAATCACACTTCCTTTGGGTTTGGGATTTTCTCTGTATGGTTTACCATTGCTGGCCATTGTGCCCACAGAGGCATTTATTTTGCATCGACGGGAAGACTTGCGTTATTCCAGGGCATTAGGATTAACACTCATCGCCAATATGTTCTACTCAATTGCAGCAATGGTGAGTACCACATCTTTTCCTGTTCTGGGGGGTCTCATTTCAGGTGCGATGAGTGTCAGAGCCTATCCTCGCACTGGAGTTTTCAAGCATTTACCCCAATGGGCTTATGTCCTAATGACCTACGTGGTGTTTGTGGGAATTGATGTTAGTAGTTTTGCCTTGCGGGAAGGCTTACGAAAATCTACAGAAAGCGTTGTCGTTTATGGGATTACAGCGGGGTTACTCCTCATTAGCTTTATTTTTAGCTGGGTTGTGAAGGGTTTTACGATCCGGTTGTTTTTGAAAGAGAAAAGATCAGGACTGGCAGGTAGTCTCTTCTCAATGCAGGTTGGGACGTTTGCGATTCTGGCGGTTACGGCGATCGTGCTGGCAGCTTTGCAGTCTCCCAAATCGGGAATGCTCCCTGAGTTTGTTTTGCCATTTGCGCGTTAGGAGGCAAAAGAGAAGGCAAAGGGCAGAAGGCAGAAGGCAGAAGGGGAATCCTTATCCAGCGTCCAGGTTGAATTGCAACCTGGACGTTTTTTTGCGATTTTAGGGCGATCGTTCTCTGGGCATTCTTGAAATGTGATTTCGATCATCCTTGAACCCTCGGTTGAGTCACAGTCTCCCTAGTTCGAAGTCACGATAAAAAGCGCGAATTATCACGGGTTAGGTAGGCAAGCTATCACCGGAAATTTGAGTGAAATCCCTGATATTAGAGATATCGAGTTCCTGATTGGTTTATGTCTTCCGTTCAACCTCTTCCAAATGCTGTTTCTGAATTATTCGCCCAGGCCAGCAATACAGGCGAACTGACCTTAGCCGATCGTTATGGAATCCTGGCGGTTCTGCTCAGTGAATCGATGAGTGAGGAAGAACGCCGCTCGATCGATCGGTTGCTTTATGCGATCGGGCGGGGTCGAGTGCGAGTCGTGAATGATTTGTCGGCCTTGCTGTAAGGATTTTGGTGGATAGAGTTGCAGGAGCAGTTTGGCATCTCTAGGCAGTTTCGCCAGCATCCGGGACATCTGCAACGGTAGGTGGGCGAATCCTGGCCTTTAACAACGGCTCTGGCAACTGTTCAATTTGAAAATACTGGTGAAATTTTTCTGTCACCTGGAGGCGATAGGTACGGGACTCAGATAAACGCCGTTTGCGAACAAATCCCTTCTCCACCAGTTCCTGAACGTGCTGATAGGCTCCCGATCCCCGCAGGTTGACGAGATCTGTCTGAGCGATCGAACCTGTAAGGGCGATCGCAGCAAGGGTCCGCAGGGCACCCACTCCCAAATCAACAGGGAGGATCGTCTGTACCAGAGATTGAAAGGCCGAGCGCAATTGCAGACTATACCCATTCGGTGTTTCCACGACTTCCAGGGCCGTATCGCGATGGGCATAATCCTTCATTAATTCAATGATCCCTTCCTCCGCCTCCGCCTTCGTACAGGCCGCGTACTCCGCAATTTCACGGAGCGAAAGGGGTTTGCCTTTCAGGTACAGGATGGCTTCGATCGTGGTCGCGAGGCGGGGCATAACGGTTTTTCTGCTGTGATCCCAGGGATTCAACCCTGAAAATTTCATCTTCTGTTAATTGATATAGCGTGTAGATGAGCCGATCGAGGGAATTCTGACAGTTCTTGACCTGATCCTGCAAATCGGGACGGGTTGAAAAAGCTGGATCGTGCGTTAACTCTAAAATTCGATTCACCAGGGTCTCAAAGATACCTTGTTCTGGCTGCGAAATGGGTTTAAAGGGAAGATTCAAAATGTGAGGCGCGTTGATTGAAAAAAACCCTCCCGCAATCCGAATGGAGGGATTTTGAACAGCTAATACCCATTGATAAAGCGTTGAATTTAGAATCCCCAGAAGATATTTATCAAGTCCTACTAAGCTATCTGTAATTTTAATTCCATAGATTCCAATAAAGACTGAACCCATCTCATCTAAAACCGCTGTAATGCGAGTATCATTACCTCGAATTAGTAACTTAGGAGTCAAACAGAAATCTGCCCAACGTTGGGGATTAATCAGGTTATCGACATTTGTGAAATAGGGTTCTTTGATTGAATATCCAAGGGTTCGTACTCGTTTCTGGAATTGAATTTGGTAGGGTCTTAAATGGGCACAAACTAACAAGCGGAGAGACTGAAAATCAGCAGTTTTATTTAATTTTTCAAGGGAATAAACATAGTTCTCCCAGGAATGGTAATCTTTTGCACGGGGAGTCCCGCAGAATATTTGGCGACGATCGATCATATCCGAAAGGCGTTTGGATTGATCCCAAATTTTAGTTAAGAGCGCCTGATCCGTTGGATGACATAAATCAATGGTTGGTCTGGCAACCATTTTTTGTTTCTCAATAGTGATTGGAAGAGCGTCGAATAATTTTTGAGCGTGGGAAGCGAATTTAAATTGAATTTGAGGGGTGCGATCGTTCTTTTGCAAAATTGACATTAAAGGATAGGTTGCAGCCGCAAAAGTTTGTTCGCGTCGAGAAATATCAAAGAGTTCCAGAACAGAATGCTGTAAAATCAGCTGACGAATTTTAACCCCATAATTTCGCACCAAAAACTTGTCAGGGGTAATGTAAGCGAGAATTCCATCGGGTTTTAAAAGTCGTAACCCAACTTCAAAAAACAGAATGTAAATGTCAAAATCTCCCTGAGCCGATTCAAAGTGCTGACGGATATACTGGCGGGTCTGGCAGTCTTGTTTGTGGATTCGGATATAGGGTGGGTTGCCAATCACCCAATCAAACCCCTGTTGTTGCTTAAAAACAGATTTAAAACAGCTTTCTAGAAATAGTTGAGACTGTTGAATCGCCAGAGTATCCCCCCACAGAACTTGAGGTAAGGCAGGTAGAGAGGTTTCCCCCGCTTCCCATAGCAAGAGCCATAACTGAATGCGGGTCATTTCCACCGCTGCCAAGTCCAGATCTACGGCATAAATGGAGTGGTGCAGCGTATGGACATAGAGAGGGGCCAGGGTCCGGCTGGCTTGTTGAGCAGAATTCAGGCGTAAGTAGGGGGTGAGAGTCTGCCGCATTTTGCCAATGTGACGGACGATCGCCACCGGAAACACCCCTGCCCCCACTGCCGGATCGAGAATTTTGATGTGGGCCAGGGCGCGATCGATTGCCAGAGCATGATCCCCGACGATCGCAGGTAGGGAAGTCCCCTGAATGAAAGCGATCCAATCCGCCTGGGAGATGTCGGGAAGAGTTGTCTGAAGCCAGTACAGAAGGCTTTGACAAATCAGGTACTCTACGACATCGGGAGGTGTGTGAAAGATACCGCGAGACTTACGATCAGACACACTTGTCACCGTTTCAAAGGCTTTACAGAAGGTGGGAGGGTCTACCAGATGCCGGGGATCAGTGGGAAGCGACTGAAAATTAAACGAATAGCGATCGAACTTCTCAGCGATCGTCGTCAGGATAGCCTCAGGGATCAGTGCCAGGGAAAAATCTTGAAAGAAATGGGGCACTAAAAAGACAGCCCGTTCCCAGGCTGTCTGAAGAGAATAGGCGGGTCGCAATCCCAGGAAGTAGAGAAAAGCGACCCTTAACAGAAACCGATTGGCGGGATCGGGCATTTCCTGCCCCTTTGCCTCCCACAGCAGAGTGTTCACATCAGGTTGAATGCATCGGTACAGAACACGGTATTGGTGGCAGAAATCCCCCATGCGGTCATCTCAGGACGGTGAGCCATCCCTCCACATCGACCTTTAATTGTTGCCCCAACTCCAATAACTGACGAACGTGATCAATCTGGATTTGGATGCCCGGTTCAATTTCAGTCTCCATCACCCCTTCTTCCGATTGGCAGGAAGATTCCAGCGCTTTGCAAAGGGGAATAATGCGGCTATGGAGTTGGTTCAGGTAAGTTTCTTGAACCCGATCGAGGGAAATCTCCAACTTGAGCAGATCCCCAAGGGCGATCAGGCGATTGAGGTGCTGAATGGGAACTTCTAGATTTGTAGGTTCGGAGTCATGAACCAGATGCCAGAGCAACCGCAGGATCAACTGCTCCAGGGTTTGCTTACCATCCGGGATCTGGATGTGGCAGTGCAGGTGATTGGCTTCTGTCGCGATCGCCTCTAATTCCGCTAAATGACCTAATTCACCCATCAGCGCACTCGTGAGATCCCCCATTTCATGCTCTAAAGCTTTGAGGGAATTGAGCACTCGATGGTTGATGGCTACCTCTGCCGCTACTTGCAGTTCTTGAGGCACACTCAACTCATCTCGGTGAAAAGCCATTAACACTCCATAGTTATCCCGGTAAACCTGGGTGTAAAGCTGGTTCAAACGCAACAGGGTTTCCTGGCTGAGGAGCCGCATAATCCGATGCCGTTCTTCCGCAAACAAGCTTTGCAGGTTGTAAAACTCTCCAACGGTAAAGTGCTGGTTCATGGATAGGATCGCATGGGCTGCACTAGCCTGTTTCAGAGAAGCAAACAAGCTTTCCTTCATTTGGCTATATTCCAGCCGACCGGAGAAGGGTTGGATACAGCAGTGGAAGTCCCAGCCACCTAAGTGCAGAACCGCAAACATGACATGGGACTGCTCCCAGGTAATCTCAGACACCAATTGGAGTTGTCCTACTGCCAGCGTTAACGGGCCCATCCGTTGCAGTTGGTAATCCAACCGTTGGGCAGTGTAGCAATAGAGTCGATGTTCAGCGGGATAGGTTGTAAACAGGGAACTGATCCCATAATGGGCCGCTACCTGCTCCATACTGATCTGGGCAGTAGTGACAAGTTGGCGATAAATCTCTGCTCCCTGACTAAACGTTGCGATATTACTGGGAGCCAGAGCAAGGTGCTGGATAAAGGTAGGTTCCAGTTGCAGCCCTGCCACATCTCCCGCCAGTTCTAACGCACGGGCCGCATATCGCAGAATTTGCACCCCTTCCGGACGGGACAGTTCTTCAAAAAACCAGCCGCAACTCGTGTACATCAGGAGGGCATGGCGTTGCATCTCCAACAACCGCAAGGCATCCACCCGTTCCAGGGGTGAGAGGGATCGGGCCTGGTGGCGGAGAAAGAACTGTTCGACGGATTCCGATCGCCGATCCCGGACGACCTGAATATACTCATCCCGTGCTTGCCAGGGATTGAGAAACAGCTTTTTACCCTGTTCCTCATAAACTTTTACCAACTCATCTCGCAGCCAATCCAGAGCATTTCGAAGGGGTCGCCGCCACTTCTGGTGCCACTCACCGCCGCCGCCACAGCCGCAGTCGTCCTGCCAGCGATCGACTCCGTGACTACAACTCCAAGCTGTGACAGGCTTCAGTTCCACTTCCCAGGTGGGGGGGCACAAGCTCAGGTAATGGGCAAAGTTCGTGACCGTCCAATGACGACGAGAGAACTCCTCCAGGAACGCATAGGCCAAAGTCTTTTCAGTGCCGCCCTTATGATGCCCAAAAGTTTCCCCATCGGTCGCCACAGAAATTAATTGGGAAGGACGGTGATCCCCGCGCACTGCTTGCCCTAAGCGCCCTAACAAGTGCTGGGAGTTAAACAGCACATTGCTGAAACCCATATCGCGGGAAATGGGACCATCGTAGAAAAAGATATCAATGTAGTCTCGATCGGGATTGCCATCGGGCAAATAACACCGATAGGGGCGGGTGGGATCAATCTGGCTTCCCCCCACCTCATGCCATTTGGGATTTTTATCATGCTGGGTCGGAAAGGGGCGACACCGTTGGGCCTGGGAAGGAGCCAGGATAATGAACTTGATCCCCTCCGCAATCAGAGCCTCCAGCGTCCCATAGTCCACAGCCGTTTCCGCCAGCCACATCCCTTCGGGATCACGCTTGAATCGGGAACGGAAGTCTTCCTTACCCCAGCGAATTTGGGTGTACTTGTCCCGCTCGTTTGCCAGGGGCAGGATGATGTGGTTGTAAACCTGAGCGATCGCGTTCCCGTGTCCATTCAAGCGTTCACAACTCTTGCGATCGGCCTCCAGGATGCGCTGATACACTTCCACATCATGCCGTTCCATCCAGTTGAGAAGAGTGGGGCCGAAGTTAAAGCTCAGGTACTCGTAATTGTTGACAATTCGGATCAGTTCTCCTCGATCGTTCAACACCCGCGCAAAGGCATTGGGACGGTAGCATTCGTAGTGAATGCGCTCATTCCAGTCATGGAAGGGAGCCGCACTGGGTTGACGTTCGATCGCATCCAGATAGGGATTCTCGCGGGGGGGTTGGTAGAAGTGCCCGTGAACCGTAACATAAACACCCGTAGCCGTTTGGAGGGGATCAGGAGGCAGGTTAACAGTCAGAGAATCCATTGATCCCACCGTTTCTTGAGAAGAAAATCGAGTTGGGGAAGACGTGGCAGAGCTAGAAACTCCGGCATTTGGGAGAGGAGTCATAGAATCCTGAGGTAAGGGAATAATTTAGGGAGCACTGGCAGTGACCTGGCAAGAATATGCAGGAGTCCTAAAGGAAGAGCGGGCTTGAGGATTGATAGCCATTCATGAAATCAGGTTAGGATTCCCGTTGCTACAGAGAACTGCCAGCAAAACATCTGTACAATTGAGGTCGCAATCCTAAATAATCCCAGCAAAAAAACAGAAAATAAAAGCCGATTTCCCGCCAGAAGCATGTAACTTTCATGCAACTTTTTTACACAACTTTTTTACACAACTTTTTCATGCAACCTGAGAAAATGCAACCTGAGAAAATGCAACCTGAGAAAATGCAGGTTTAAGCGCAGCTAGAAGGATGCAATGAAGGATGCAGTTCAAAGGAGTATAGCCAGGGAAAGGAGATTCACATTCTACTCTAAGCCTGACCTTTGGTTATGATAGTCGGACTTAAGGCTTATTGTCAGAAGTTTAAGCAGGATTTATAGGTTACAGCCACCATCCAATTCTCAAAAAGAAGAGTAGATCTCTCTTTAATCAAATCCCAAATTTTTCCTTAAACAGGAAGGTGTTTTACATTTTGATGTAACACGTTACGAACGTTGCCATTTACCAAAACTTTGTTACACACAGTCCAGATTTGCACTTTGGGATTGATGATTAATTAATGTCTGCTTTCTAAAGTCGAACATAGATAGCCAACCCTATGTCTTTAGATCGTTGACGTTGTTCAATTTATTTAATTTTCTTTTCTTAAATGAATGTCTATTAAAGATCGAGCCTTTATTGTCCTGTTAGTATTCA
Source organism: Leptolyngbyaceae cyanobacterium bins.59 (assembly GCA_033763635.1). Classification (GTDB taxonomy): domain Bacteria; phylum Cyanobacteriota; class Cyanobacteriia; genus JANRKG01. The sequence goes on along the minus strand of JANRKG010000115.1, from coordinate 5,210 downwards.
TTCCCATTTCGATCGCCGCCTACCTACTTCACTGGGGATCGCTAACCGTCTTCATTACAGCGGGGATCGCTATTATTCCCCTGGCGGCCTGGATGGGTACTGCAACCGAGGAAATCGCAGTTGTGATTGGGCCATCCCTGGGAGGGTTGCTGAATGCCACTTTTGGAAATGCAACAGAACTGATTATTGCTCTGGTTGCGTTACGAGCCGGATTGATCGAGGTCGTGAAGGCTAGCATTACGGGGTCCATCATCAGTAACTTGCTGTTAGTGATGGGGTTTTCCATGTTTTTGGGAGGGTTGCGTTACAAAGAGCAAGAGTTCCAGTCCATCATTGCCCGTGTCAATGCCTCGTCTATGAATTTAGCGGTGATCGCAATCTTGTTGCCCACTGCCATGAATTTCACCTCCACTGGCATTGACAGCCGGACGTTGCAAAACCTGTCGATCGCGGTTGCAACCGTGCTGATCCTGGTTTACATTCTGACCCTGATCTTTTCGATGAAAACCCATACTTACCTGTATGATGCAGGACTAGCCGATCTGGCCCCTAATGAACTTGCAGAGGCCAATCTGGCGGATGAGTCCCATGTAGGAAAAGTGAATTTGCCAAAGTGGATTGTGGTCTTACTGACAGCAACGGTGTTTGTGGCGATCGAATCAGAATTGCTGGTGGAAACCCTGGAAGTTGCAACGACCCGTCTGGGGTTGACGGAACTCTTTACAGGTGTGATTTTGCTACCGATTGTTGGGAATGCAGCAGAACATGCAACGGCTGTCACGGTTGCGATGAAAAACAAGATGGATCTGTCGGTATCGGTTGCCGTAGGTTCAAGTTTACAAATTGCCCTGTTTGTGGCTCCTGTGCTGGTCCTGGCGGGCTGGCTCATGGGACAACCGATGGACCTAAACTTTAATCCTTTTGAATTGGTCGCGGTTACAGTTGCGGTGTTAATTGCTAATTCCATCAGTTCCGATGGTCAGTCCAACTGGTTAGAAGGAGTCTTGTTGCTGGCAGCATATCTGGTTCTGGGACTGGCCTTTTACTTCCATCCCGTGATGGAGGGGATTGGAGGATAGGAATTAGAAGACAAATATTGAGTCGAAAATTTTTCATAATGAATAGGTGAGGGATATTCCCGATCGCACCATCCATTTTCTGTAACCTCCCTTCCCCATGTCTGAATCCACTACACGTCCGGCCCTAATTACCCATGTGATCCCCGACTCGATCGCGGCTGAAGTGGGCTTTGAAGTGGGCGATCGGCTCGTGGCAATTAATGGTCAACGACCCCGCGACTTGATTGATTACCAGTTTCTCTGTGCGGATGAGGTACTGGAACTGGAGGTGATGGACGCAACCGGAAAAACCCATCAGGTCGAAATTGAAAAAGAATACGACGATGATCTGGGGTTGGAATTTGAAACGGCTCTGTTCGATGGATTAATTCAATGCAACAACCGCTGTCCCTTTTGCTTTATTGATCAGCAACCCCCCGGTAAGCGTCAGAGCCTTTACCTCAAAGATGACGATTATCGCTTGAGTTTTCTCTATGGCAGTTACCTGACATTGACGAACCTAACAGAACGGGAATGGGATCGCATTCAACAAATGCGGTTGTCGCCCCTCTATGTCTCTGTCCATGCGACTGATCCAGAAGTGAGAAGTCGGTTGCTGAAAAATCCTAGAGCGGGGTTGCTGCTCGATCACCTTAAATGGTTCCAGAAGCAACGCCTCCAGATTCATGCTCAGGTTGTGGTTTGTCCGGGGATCAACGATGGGGATCAACTTCAGCGCACAATTTTAGACCTGGCTCGATTTCATAAGGGGCAGACTCCCGCAGTCTTGTCCGTGGCGATCGTCCCCGTCGGGTTGACCCGCTTCCGCCCCACCGAAGACGAACTGATCCCGGTGACACCAGAAAAGGCTCAAGAGGTGATTGCTCAAGTCCAACCGTTACAACAACAGTTCCGGAAACAGTTTGGGTCTACGTTTGCCTGGTTAGCGGATGAGTGGTTTTTGATTGCGGGGGCCGACTTGCCTTCAGAAGCCGATTATGAAGACTATCCCCAGATTGGGAATGGGGTAGGGTCCATTCGTCAGTTTCTCCGTCAATTTGAGGAAGCGGCCCAAAACTTACCCACTCACATCAAAACACCCAGACGCTTGATCTGGGTGGTCGGAAATGCCGTTGAAAAAGCACTGAAACCGATTTTGGAACGGCTCAACCAGGTGACAGGGCTGAAGGTTGAACAGGTGGCGATCGCCAGCCAATATTGGGGACAAGCAATTAGTGTCACCGGACTCATTACGGGGCAGGATATTCTCGCTGCCCTGAAGGGTCGGGATTCAGGGGATGGGGTACTTATCCCATCCCTAATGCTGAAGCAGGATGATACCTGTTTTCTGGATGATCTGACGATCGCTGATTTAGCTGAACAACTTCAGGTGCCTCTCCTGCCCGTAAAGGGAGTCGAGGGCTTGATTAACACCTGCATTCAGGACTAAGAAGATTTTCAGAAAACAAATTTCCCGCTGGTTTCGGCTTCGTTCAAGCAGCACCCTTGCCCTGAGCGAAGCCGAAGGGCACACCATTTGGGAAACTCTTTTCTAGAAGTCGCCTAATTGACCGCTACTTTCTTCGATAAATGGGCCATGCGAACGACGGTCAAAGACTCAAGCTGGGAGTTCCGTCGATTAGTCCAGTTTTTACCAATGACTGCGAAAGTCTGCTCATTGTGGTCTTTAAAGATATCCCCAACGGCAAGAGAATTGTTGTAGTTCAAGGTTCCTAAGAAGCGCTGGTGTGAATCAACGAGTAGATAATCCATAAGCCCTCATCCAAATTTAATGTCTCATTCCAGAGCCGCTCTCCAAAATTATCTTCAACCCCTTGCTTAACAAAATTCGCTAAACAGAACTGATGCGACAAAAATTCCCGATCCCCGTTCCCAACAAGCACCACTGGGTAGACAGGTCCAATTGAAGTCGCTCCATTTTTTCTACATCAGTAAATTACGTAAGATACTGACTCAAAAATAATGCTCTCCTGCTAACAGTCTTTAGAAGTTGTTGAAAGAGTCTTGGGGCAGCAGATGTTGCTATTCCCCGTTTAATTTCCCCGTTTAATTTCCCCGTTTAATTTCCCCATTTAATTTCCTTTATAGGGAAACTTTTATAGGCAATCATGTATGGGTAATCGTGTATGGGTAATCGTGTATGGGTAATCGTGTGTAGGGGCAATAGTGCGATCGACGCATCTTTCCAGAACTTCTAATCTGACTGGCTTTGCAAGACTTGCAACCCATCAGATTCGTCTCTGAAATTGCATCGCAATACTCCTTACCTCCCTTATAGCACTTCATTTCAGGAAGCCCAATCATTCACGAGTTCTTCGTTACAATCAATACAAAAGTTGATGCTTTGATGCAAAACGCCAGAGAATCTGACTGAATTCACTCCGTCAATTGTGCTTATTTACATGGAATGATTGCGTTCGATACCAGAGTGCATTATCAAGGCATCTATTGCCTTTTTCAGCCATTGCCCTCACCCAGTCGGGCATTATGGACTGACAAGCTTTTTTGGTACACTCTGTAACGCTTGCCCTAGTTGAATTTTCTACTCCTTATGCAACGTCTTCGTCATCTGGTGGCTGTGAGTGTGAGCGCATTCGTAACCTTGAGTGGGACTGCCTACGCCATTGAGGTGGGGCAGGTATCGGAGTCGCAACCCCCTGCGATTTCCCCGCCAACCAACACGATTCCGCCCGGTTCTGAACGTCGGACGACCAATCCGGCTCCCGCAAAGTTGATCCCCGATCCAAATCCCCTTCTCTTTCCCACAAAACCCGAAGAGGTGCAAATTGTAGGAACTCAACCAATTACTTTGCAACAGGCATTAGAACTGAGCCGTCGCAATAACCGTTCCCTTCAGGTGGTCCAGTTGCAGTTAGAGCAGGCAAGAGCAGCCCTGAGACAAGCCCAAGCAGCCCAGTCCCCAACCTTGAGCCTTTCCTCAAACCTGACATTTCAGGACTCAGCTCAGGGAGAATTTTCTAACCGACAGCAAGATCTTCGGCCTCAAACTGGATTAGCAGCGCTGCTCAATCAGGATTCTAACCGCAGTAGCACCACTACTAGCCTTCCTTTTAACAGTTCAGTTGAATTAAGTTACAACCTCTATACATCTGGACGGACCGAGGCATTAATCCGGGCTTCGGAACGGCAGGTGCGCCTGAACGAACTGGAAGTCGAGCGGCAGGCAGAGCAATTACGGCTGGATACGACAAATGACTATTATGCCTTGCAGGAAGCCGATGAACAGGTCCGGATTGCCCGGGCAGCAGTCAATAATGCCCAGCAAAGCTTACGGGATGCCCAGGCATTGGAGCGGGCCGGGGTTGGGACTCGGTTTGATGTTCTCCGTGCCCAGGTGCAATTGGCGAACGCAAATCAAGATTTGACACGGGCGGAAGCACAACAAGTCATCTCCCGTCGGCAACTCTCCCAACGGCTGAGCATTCCACAGGGCGCGAACGTTTCTGCTGCTGATCCAGTGCAGGTTTCTGGTTTATGGAATTTGCCGTTAGAGGACAGTATTGTTCTGGCCTTTAAGAACCGAGCGGAACTAGAGCAGCAATTAGTGCAGCGGGAAGTTGGTGAAGCCCAGCGACAGGCAGAGTTGGCAGCAACGGGGCCTCAGGTTGCGCTGGTCGCCAACTACAATATTCTGAATATTCTGGATGCAAGTCCAAATCCGGGGTTGGCAGATGGGTATGCGATCGGTGCCCGTTTAACCTGGAACTTCTACGATGGAGGCGCGGCCCAGGCCAGGGCTGATCAGCAAACCCTCAATATCCGGATTGCAGAACAGCGATTTGCCGATAACCGGAACCAGATTCGTTTTCAAGTAGAACAAGCTTATTCCAACCTGCAAGCGAACTTTGCCAATATTCAAACCACCGCGATCGCTTTGGAACAAGCGCGGGAATCTCTGCGGTTGGCCCGTCTCCGCTTCCAGGCAGGGGTCGGCACCCAAACGGATGTGATCAACGCTGAAACGGAGTTGACCAGAGCCGAAGCGAACCGTCTTCGAGCCATCCTGGACTATAACCGGGCACTGGCTGCCCTGCAACGGGCTATCAGCAACCTGGATACAAATACATTGGGAGCATCCTGAACTGATCGCTTATCAGCAAGCACGACTGG
>JANRKG010000114.1:0-8318 GCA_033763635.1 Leptolyngbyaceae cyanobacterium bins.59 | reverse complement strand
GGGAACGGGAATGGCGATCGGAGATTTCAATCGGGATGGATTTCTGGAATTGCTGATCGCCCATGGAGAAAGGACTGCCCAACCGCTCTCCCTCTATCAAGTTGTGCCCAATGACAACCACTGGATTCGGGTGATGCCCCTGACGGCTCAGGGCGCTCCCGCACGGGGAGCCGTTGTCACCCTGGTGACAGAACAACGCATTCAAAGACGAGCGATTAATGCCGGGAGTGGCTACCTGTGCCAAATGGAACCCGTCGCCCATTTTGGTCTGGGTTCCCAAACCCAGATTACCCGTATTCAGGTGCGCTGGTTAGACGGCAGACAGGTAACGATCGAGGCTCCTACGCTCGATCAATTTCTGCGGGTGCCCTATCCCAATTCCAACCCCTAAATTAACGTGAGTTCGGATTAAGCACCACCACCACCGACCCTTCAAACATCCCCTCCTGGGAGGGGCAGGGGCGGGTTTGGTGATCGCCAGAGCAACCTGATTCAGCCTGCTGAATCCCCTAACCCACCCCGGCCTACGGCCACCCCTCCCAGGAGGGGATTAAAGTCAATGTGTTTTCCCAATCGTTATCCCGAATTCACGTTAAATTAATTCCGTCGTCGATCCTGGATTTGGAGAATTCTTTGCCGGAAGTGTCGAGGTTGAAAGTGGGAGTAACAGGCGGCTGAGGATGCGTCCGTCATCGAGCTTGTAGAAATTGAGTTCTCCACCCATTTGTTGCATCAACATCTGACAAATTGCGAGATGCAATCCGGGGGGTTGATCCAGCGTGGAAGGAGCCAGGAGATCGCGGGTTCGGGCGTTTTGCAGGTCCAGAATTAGACGGGGTTCAATCGTCCCATTGTCGGTAATGGACAGTTCTAGCCAGCGACTCTCAACCGCTCGACACCAGAGATCAACCCGTCCCCCGGTTTGACAGCGGTAGCAAGCAGACAACAACAATTCATGAAGCACTAACTCCATCTTGCCAATGTCGCCGCCGATCGTCAGATTTCCCTCATTGTTGTGAACCTGGGACCAGAGTTGTCGTTGTTTGATCAACTGATCTATCCGTTCTAAAGCCCGTTTTAGCAAACTGGCGAGGGGGGCTGTCTCCTGGTACGCCCGGAGTCGCCACTGTTCTTCCCGGAGCAGTTGGGTCATCCCATTGACAGAATCTCCCAGTTGCCGCAACACCTGCTGGGATTGCGCTGTTGAAATACCACCCTCATGATTGACCATCTCATTCATTCGCCGCATTCCCTGTCCTAACGACCGATGCAGTTCTTCCAGGCGACCATTCTTATACCAGTTGACGCGCTCCAGTCGTTCCCGCTGCGATCGTAAGAGATCTGTTAGAACGAGGTGTCGCCGGAACCAGGCCAGTTGACCAATCAGGGTTTCCAGGGCACTGATGTGCCGCTCGGACCAGATGCGATCTCGGTAGTCTCCCAGGATGACAATTCCGGTCACTTCATGGTCGGGAGCGGTGCGGAGGGCTACGGCTAACATCTGGCCCAAACTGGGGGCACTAAGCCACTGACGAGTTTCAGCGTTCACATCGTCCACACTACAGGTGAGAACCCCTTCCGTCTGAAGCACCCACTGAATAAACACATCCTGTTGCACTGGAATTTGCAGATCCGTGCGGATTGTGAACTGTTCGTTCCCTGCCACTGGAGTCACGATCCGTCCCATCGGGCGACCGGGGGACCACATCACCAGCGCGGCAAAGGGAACCTGCAAGATCTGCCCCATGTGCTGAACTGCCGTTGTTTCCAGGTTCTCAAGCTGATTGGCTTGCCGAACCGTTGCCAAACTCCATTGAATTGCCTGGTGGATCTTCTGTTGTTGTTCCGTTTGCCGTTGTAACTGCCACTGGTGCATGATCAGCCCGACCTGCTGACTCACGACCCGAATCAGTTCATACTCCGATCGACTCCAACTGCGGGTCGTTTCGTGGCAGACCACCAGCAACCCTTCCAGCGCATGACCGATCGATGTACTACAGACAATAAACGACTTAATGCCCAGTTCAAGGAAGATATCCCGCCAGGCCATCAGCTTCAGGTCTTCATCCAGATTCTCGACCCCGATCGCCTCGGTGCTGCGCTCCAGCATCTGCCAGTCCACATCGTTGAACAAGCGCAGAGGAGACGGAATCGGGCGGCGATTGGCAGGTTGACTCTGGAAGCAAATATCAAACTTACGCTGATCGCTGTCATACAACAGCACCAGGAAGCGCTCGGCTTTGAGACGATCGCACAACTGATGAGCGCAGTTCTGGAGGGTTTCCTTCCAGTCATCATCGCTGTGAATGGCGCGGCTGACCTCTGAAGTTAAGGCCTGATCCAACCGAATTTGCTGGATGCTTTCCTCCATTTCCTCCAACGGTGCGGTCAGGGCGATCAGTTGGGCGGCTCCCCGGATGTAGTTCTTTTCCTCATCGGCCCAAATACGGGGGTCTGTTCCTTCCACCGCCAGGAAGCCCAGCAGTTCATTCTGAAACAGGATCGGCGCTGCCAGGAGCGATCGGGCCTTGATTTGCTGCATCAGGCGACTTGTATTGTCTCCTTTGAGGGAACTGTGGGCCTCTCCAATGGAAACCAACTGATCCCCAGCCAGCGCTTGATAGAACCCGCTGACTTCCTGCACCGTAATCCCCGAAGGCTGATAGGTATCCGTAAAGCCGGATGCTTTAGCCCGATTGCCAACCCGTCGCCAGAAATAGCGCCGTTCTCGCTCAAACCAATAGATATTGGTGCGGGACGGTCCCAGAAAGCGATGGGTTTCCTCTACTACCGCTTCCAAGCGTTGAGTTAAATTCGGGAGCGATCGAAGTCTCTCCAACAAACTCAAAAGGGGTTCGTGGGGATGCTTGGTCTGTTGTCGCTGCCAATCCGCCTCAATCTGGAAAAGGGCTGCCCCTAATCCTCCCAGAATCATGGACAGTCGCGCTTTTTCTTCCGCTCTCGGAGAAATGCCCCAGAGATTGGAGCCGAGAATGGCAACCCCGAAACACCGATCCCGATAGCGAATTGGAAACAACAGCGTTCCCTGAATATTGAACTTTTGAGCCGCCTTTCGCCAATCCCCGGCCCGCAATTCGTCCTTCAAGTTCGGGATGCCAACGGGACGCTGTTGGATCACAACCTGTTCGAGCAAATCCCCCGGAGATAGCACAAAGCGCTGCTTCAGAAACGAAGTGTCGCCTGTCGGGGTGACACCTCCTTTGCCAAAGAGCCGATGTTCCATGCGATCGTAGAGTCCCAGCCAGATCAGGGAATAGTCAAATTCCTCCTGCAAATAACCCAGAGTCGTGTCCACCAGAACGTCTACATTCTCTTCCTCCCGCAGGGTTTGGAGAACCCGCCCCAGGGCCACTAGCTGTTTTTCATAAAGGGTCGGCTCTTTGTGCTGAACCATATCATGTTCCGCGCTGCCCAGAAGGCAGGTTTGCTAAAAATAAGATTGAACTAAAGAATAGTTGAAGACGGCAGTTGAAGAAGTGAGTAGATTGACATCTAATGCCGTTCCCATAAGAAAGCTGAACAATGCACCCATGATGGCTAGCAGAGGGACCAAGAGAGATAACCGATAGCAATGTCTGATAGGAGTCGCTGATAGGAGTCGCTGATAGGAATAACAGGCAGAAATAGCTGGCAGGGGGACTGACAGGAGGACTGATAGAGAGTTTTTGAAAAATTGCGAATGGGCCAGAACTCTAAATCCAGAAAGTAGACTCAGAAAGTCCTGAATTTGTTCATTCTGACAAGATCCCTATCAGCTAGTCTAACGGGTATTCGTATCATCACTGTTAATCTCAGAATGCCCAAACTTAGACAATTATTCGCTATGGTGGGTGAGGGTTTTAGTCATCGGGTGGGTGCCGAGTGGATTTGTATCAAGTTGTTCGCTCAATTCTCTTCTCAACGCTCAAAGCGGACCCTGAATGGCTGCATCAACGAGTTATCCAAATTCTAGGCTGGATAGATCGGAATCGGGATCATCCTTCTGCAAATTTAGTGACGCAGCGCATAGATTCCCTATGCAGCTTCAGGGATGAACGACTTCATCAAACGTTATGGGGATTGACCTTCCCGAATCCCTTAGGGCTGGCTGCTGGATTTGACAAGAATGGAGAGGCGGCGAGGGTCTGGTCTGCACTGGGCTTTGGTTATGCGGAACTGGGAACCGTGACTCTGTATGCCCAACCGGGAAATCCCAAACCCCGATTATTTCGGCTAATTGAAGACCGGGCTGCTCTAAACCGAATGGGGTTCAACAATCAGGGAGCGGCGGCATTGGCAGAACGGTTGCAGGGGAGAGACACGAAAGCTCCCGGTTCTGGGGAATGGGGAGAGGGTGCCCTGGCTTATCCGATCGGCATTAACTTGGGCAAATCCAAAATCACAGACCTGGAAGCCGCCGCAGACGACTACCTCGGCAGTTTTCGGTTATTAAAGGACCTGGGAGATTATTTTGTCGTTAATGTCAGTTCTCCCAATACTCCTGGCTTACGATCGCTCCAGGCAACCGAACAACTCGAACCCATCTTGTCGGCCCTGCAAACAGAAAATGAGGGACAGAAACCGCTTCTGGTCAAAATCGCCCCTGACCTCTCCTGGGAGGAGATCGCCGCAATCCTGACTTTGGCCCAACAGTACCACCTGGCGGGTATCATTGCGACGAACACCACCATCAGCCGGGAAGGTCTGAAAACCCAGGTCATCGAAGCGACTGGAAAATCGGTTCACGACGAAGCGGGGGGGATCAGTGGCGCTCCCCTTACCCAGCGATCGACTGAAGTCATCCGCTTCATCTACCAGCAAACTCAGGGCACCCTCCCCATTATCGGCGTGGGTGGCATTTTCACCGCTGAAGATGCCTGGGAAAAGCTGACTGCTGGAGCCAGTCTCCTTCAAACCTACACAGGTTGGATCTACGAAGGCCCCATGATGCCCCGTCGCATTTGTGCGGGATTGCTCCAGAAGCTAGAGGAGTCTGGGTTAGAGTCGCTGGGAAAAGCTGTGGGGATTGGGAAGGGGTAATGGGTGATTTCGTTTACCCATTCCCTATCACCCTTTTCCCTCAAGATCCAATCATCGCTTCAATTTCGGCTGTGGTCAGCGGTTGCTTTCCTTCTTTGGGCACTTCTACGACGACAACATAGCCCGCAAATTTGTTGCCCCCCAATTGTCGAAGCAGGTTGAGGAGCTTTGGCATGTCGGCCTGGAGCAATCGGCCTGTTTCATCGTAAACCTCCAGGGCAGAGAGGCAGCCGATCGTCGGGTTCCAGTCTGCACTGTCCGGATTTTCCTTGCCTGGAAAGAAGTTCACCCCTTCCCCCGACCCATGAATGCGAAACAGCGATCGACCACTCTTGCCCGCCCAATAGGTTTGTTGAATGGGCCAGTAGTTGCGCCAACTCGACGGTAACAGAGCCTGGTAGGCTTCGATGCTTCCGGGTAAGGTGCCCGATCGCCCCGGAACGAATTGCTTCACTCCCGATTCAAAAGGAACGAACAAATTCACCAGATCAAACTGTCCAAAAGCTCGAAAATACTCCAGGTCAGGTTGGGGAGTAACCCCTTCCATTCGATAAATCCCTTGAGGCGTTTCTCCCCGTTCAAAATTCCAGCTTAAGCCATGAATCGAGCGGAGCAGGAGGGGAATCGACCATAACTCCCCATTCGTTCGCACAAATTGACCATTTTTATCCTTCACCACCGTTTGGCAGAGAACGGAGCGATCGGGTGTACAGAGGACGTACACCTGGATCTGGTGCGGGGCGATTGTCCAGTTCAGTAAGTCCTTGAGGGGTGGGATGGTTGTGGCTCTCGTGGCCTGATCAATATCACTGAGGGTCGTTTTCAGGAACACATTGCGAGACCAACTGGGAAACCTGGCTCGGACTCGGTTGCCCAAATCCTGAATTTCGCTAACCTCCAGGGCTTTAGATTTCCCACGGGTCGCTGCCTGGTTCAAGGTTGCCAGGGCCATCGCCACCCACTGAGGATCTCGGCTCCGCTCGACCGTCTGCCGGAGCCGATCGCCAATTCGGTTATAAAATTCGCTGTTGCTTAGATAAAGCTGGGTGCCGACCTGCATCGCCATCAACACCGTTCGCCGTTGGGGCTGGGAAAGGCGGGGGCGTTCGGAAAGCGCCAGAATCCGAATGACGGCTTCCTCAACATAATTGTGTTGGGGTTCTACGATCGCCGTAGTCCATAAGATATTGCGCCAGTGACGGGCATGTTGGTCCACCACTGGAAATTGCTGCAAATCATAGTTTTCCTCGCGGACTTGCCGTTCCTGCTTCTCGCGTTGTTGGACCCGCGCTGCTGCCGTTGCTTCGGGAACCATCGTCGCCTGTTGTGCATTTGCCCGTTGCCCCCATCCCTGACCGGATAAGGGATTCAACAGTTCCACGAGAGCGAGGGAAGCGATCGTCCACTGCCAGGGCCAGCCCAACTTGCATCTGTTCATAGACATTTCTAAAATTCTGGGTGATAAGCTTTTCCCAGCAATGATCCCCGAACTTTTCATCCGCAGGAGCATGAACAAAAACCAGGATATGGGTTAGATTACCCCAAAATCCCTGCCTTAGTAATAAACTCTTGCAACAAGTAAAGAAAGGTTGGTGAATACCTCAAAGTCTCACACTGTACGGATGTCAGGATTATTCACTTCCAGAGGTAGAAAAATGGTGAACACTTCGCCCTGCTGGGGACGCTGCCGCACGATGAGCTTGCCTCCTAATGCCTGGAACAGGTTTTTGGTGACAGCCATGTTCAGGCTCAGAATCCCGGTTTCGGGTTGGAAGGTGAGAAGTTGCCCCAGCGCTTTTAGAGTCGGCCATTGAGAAGCGGAGTCGGTGGATTCGGGGCATTGTGTTCCCATCTGGGCCTGAAATTCCAGCTTGAGCCGATCGCCCGCCAAGGTGACTTGTACTTGAATATGACTGCCCGATGGAAGACTACGGGTAAACCGTTCAATCAGCCCTGTCAGCGCTTGATCCAGCATTGTGGGATCGCTGACCACGGTTGGAATTTGTTGGGGAAGCACCACCTCCAGAGCCAGGTTCCGTTGTTGTGCCTGTTGCTGCCAGCGAGGAATGCTAGCCTGTAACACCCGATCGATCGGGGTAGCCGTCAGGGGCATGGTAGTCTGTTGTGCCACAGAGCTTTCTAACTCAACAGCCTTGAAGATTAGACTGAAGCGATCGATCTGTTCACTACATTCGCGATCGACCATCTCCAGGCGTTTCAGGACTTCTGGGGCCAGATCTTTGCGGCGGAGCAGCGATCGAACCAGGGTACGAATCGTCGTCAGGGGAGTACGAACCTCGTGGGCAATTGCCTGGACCAATTCGATATCCTGGCGATTCTGGCTATCCGCAAAAGGTACACTCACCTCTGGGCTTGAGGAATGCTCTGTGTGGCTCCGTTGGGTATCTTCCGCAACTTCCTGTAAATGGTGCAACAGAAGACGGCTGAACTGGGTAACCGTGTGATAGTGGGGCGCGACGGGGGAAAATTGCTCAAACAGGGCATCAATCCGGCTGATTTGGTGGGCACCTGTCAGCAAAACTCTGGGTCGCAACGATCGCCATGCTTGCCGAACCACTTCTGGGTCAAAGGAATATAAAAAGAGCGGTTTCCCGTCTGCATTTTCCCCTAGCACAACCAAGAGACTAAAGGCAGTGGTCGAGACCAGGCAGAATTGTTCCGTTGCCAGGGGGTCTACGGGCAATAGGGGGAGGGCTGCTGCGGTTTCTGCCAGTTCATGGGGACGATCGCCCTCTGCGGGCAAAAGTTGAAGCGGAAACCCACCGCCCCCCGTCAGGGATTGGGGCGTAAAAACCCACGTTGAGAACTGTGGGGTTGTCTGGCAATTGAGAATGGGCGATGGACCTGATAACACCAACCCTTTTGAAGTTTTGGAGGTCGTCGAAAGGGAGTCCAGGAGATCGTTCAATGCGGCGATCGCCGCAGTCCATTCCCGTTCTGCCTGGGAAAGTTGACGGGCGTAGGAAGCCCGATTGGGTGAGTCAGCGGGTAAATCAGCGGGTGCCTGAAGAGCCTCCAGAGAAAATTCCAGGTTCGCTTCCACCCAGGCCGTTTCTCCCAGAGCCAGCACTTCACTCATTGTTGGCAGCAGCCACTTGTACACGCGCATCACCTCCCTATTAAGAATGAGGAGCCAAAATTAAAGCCAGAAGAGAGGTGGAAGCCCCAGAAGTTCACAACCCAAACCCATTTTGCCCTCTGCCTTCCGCCCTCAGCCCTCAGCCTTCCGCCCTCATTCAGCCCATAAACATAAACTG
>JANRKG010000113.1:0-15256 GCA_033763635.1 Leptolyngbyaceae cyanobacterium bins.59 | reverse complement strand
ATGACGGAGCCTCTCCAGGAGGCAGTGCTACGGGTGGAGCCTCTCCAGGAGGTAGTGCTACGGGTGGAGCCTCTCCAGGAGGCGGTGCTACGGGTGGAGCCTCTCCAGGAGGTAGTGCTACGGGTGGAGCCTTTCCAGGAGGCGGTGCTACGGGTGGAGCCTTTCCAGGAGGCGGTGCTACGGGTGGAGCCTTTCCCGGTCAAGGGAATGGAAATGGCGGAGCCTTTCCCGGTCAGGGTAATGGCAACAGTGGAGTCTTCCCAGGTGGTAATCCTTCAACCACTGCCCCCGGAGGTGGCAGCCCTATCCCTTTCCCACAGGTGGCAGTGACCCGCGTCCTGCCCCTGGAAATGGCTCTGTCGGTCTCCCTCCGGTAGTTGATACCCCTAACCCGACTCCACCATTCGGGGGAGGAACCCCAGCTTTACCGTCTGGGGGAACCGTTGGTTTTCCTGCCCCTACTACAGGTTCACCTATCGGCGAAGTGACTCCTCCGGTTGTGACTCCTCCTACAACAGGGGGAGGAACCCCACCCAGTCCTACCCCTGACCCATCTGCGAGCGGTGCCAATCCAAATCCTGGTTCTCCTGGGCCGGAAACTAATCCGCCAGTGACTCCTCCGGTCGTGACTCCTCCTACAACAGGGGGAGGAACTCCACCCAGTCTTCCTGCTCCCATTACAGGTTCACCCATTGGCGAAGTAACTCCTCCTGTAACAGGGGGAGGAATCCCACTCAGTCCTACCCCTGACTCTTCTACGAGCGGTGCTAATCCAAATTCTGGTTTTCCTGGTCGGGGAAACGGTAATGGTGGCGTGTTCCCTGGTCAGGGCAATGGCAATGGTGGCGTGTTCCCTGGTCAGGGCAATGGCAATGGTGGAGTCTTTCCGGGGCAAGGCAATGGCAATGGTGGAGTCTTTCCGGGGCAAGGAAATGGCAACGGTGGCGTGTTCCCCGGTCAAGGAAATAATCCAAGTGGGGGAAATGGTCGAGGTCGAGGGAACAACGATTAAGGGGCCAAAGAGGTAGAGTCAGATCCCGGTTCAGGCATCCAATGCTCGGTTGCGATCGCAGAATTCTCAATCGGTAAGGTCGGAGAAGACGTTTCTCCCGGATTGGTGGACTGCATCAAATCAATGAGAGGTAGAGGGGTGTTGTACCGACTGACTAGGGGTTGTAGATCTGATTGAACTTCCGCGACGGATTGGTATCGTTTTTGGAAATCCTGGTGAACCATCCGGCTCAGGAGTGCTTCTAATTCATCGCTAACCACTGCTCTAGCTTGCCAGAGAATCGTGTTTGTGTCAGGGTCTTCCTGAAGTTTGTCTGGGGGGAGACCCGTTAAGGCTCGAACGATCGTCATGCCAAGGGCATAGATATCACTGTTGAAACGCGGGTTGCCAATCGTCTGCTCTACAGGTGTATATCCCCGTGTCCCAATTCCAATCGTGAGGCTGGGTTGCTTGTCCTCCCCATCAGATAGTTGAGTACGGATTTCCTTCACTGCTCCAAAATCGATGAGTACTAGCGCGTTATCTGCTTTGCGTCGAATGATATTGCTCGGTTTGATGTCCCGATGAATGACTCCCTGGCTATGGACAAAACTCAAGGTTTCCAACAAATCCTCTAACATTTGAATAGCGCGCATTTCGGGAATTTGTTTACCCAAAGGCAGTTCTTGGTTGAGGGGATGGCCTTCAATTAACTCCTGCACGAGGTAAAATTCCTGATTTTCTTCGAAATAGGCCAGCAGTTGGGGAATGCGATCGTGTTTGCCCAGTCGTTCCAAAGTCTCTGCTTCTTTCTGAAAAAGCCGTCGGGCCAGTAGGGGGTTCTTCGAATGGTTGACCGCCCGCAACTGCTTCACCACACATTGGGGATTGCCGGGGCGTTGGTTATCTTCCGCAATATAGGTTTCCCCAAATCCCCCAGCCCCCAACACCTTCACAATTCGGTAGCGTCCGCCTAAACGGACTCCCATTAATTCCTGTTCCCGTTCCTGCACCAGATCTTGCAGGTCATCATGCTGGCTGATAATTTCCTGCACGATCGGGGAAGAAGCATACTGCCGTAGCGATTGACGGAGGCGTACCTTGCCCCGCCGCTCACTGATCGAGCTGATTAACCCCTGAGATAAACTGTTGCAGACGATTGCCAGGAGGGGAATAGCCGTTGGCACATAGAGATAGGTATAGGTCAGACTGACATAGCCTGTGATTCCCCATAGAATCAGGATGCTCAAGGTTGAGACCGATCGCACCCAGACTAACTTGAATTGTCGCAACAGTAACCCCGTACTTAGTAACCCCAGAAACACAAGCAAGCCTCGACGGGGCAGGTCGGGAACTGCCTCTCGAATGGTACGGTCCTCTAGCAAAGTTGCCAGCGCATTTGCATGAATCTCCACACCACTCATGGGTTCCGGGTATCGCCAGTTCCGGGAAAATGGGGCGGGATGAAAATCTTGCAGTTCTGGGGCTGTCCCCCCAATCAGCACCACCTTATCTTTGAAATATTCTCCCTTATTCAAGTAAGTGTTCCAGTTTGTGGGGTCCAGAACATGCCAGAAAGGGATTTGTTCAAAGGTTCCTGCCGGACCATAGTAAAAGATTTGATTCCCCTGTGGGTTGATGTAGCGTAATTGAGCCGCCTTGAGCGTAGCCTGAACAAAGGAAGGGGTATTCCCAGTGATTTGTTTGATTTCAGGAGCTTGCTCTGGATAGAGCGCAGCTAACTGTCTGGGAAACTCACTGCCTAACTGATGAATCCGACCGTCCACATCAGGCCAATAGTTAATTGAGCCAATGCGTACATTGTCTAAGCGAAATGCAGGGGTAGGATAGGTCAATTGGGTCAAGCTTCCCTGACGGCCTTCCACATTTTCATAATTTGCCGCCAGGACGATCCGATCGCCATATTTCTTTAGAGTTTGTTGGAAGCGGGCATCATCCTCAGGCCCATAGCTACTGGGAGTCGCAAAGATAATATCCAGGGCGACAGCCCGTGCCCCTGCTGCCATCAAGCGCTCAATCGCCTGGGCGTAAGCTGCCCGTTTCCAGGGCCACGCTTGCAGGGGTTCCAGGTAAGCCAACTTCTGGGGATCATCCCGATAGCTTTGTTCCTGGGATAGGGAATCTTCATCGATCGCCAGAATCACCACATCCGGAGGGGGCGGCACCGGACCTCGGAGTTCAATCATGAATGTTTGGGTCTGGCGCTCTAGCGTCTGAATCAGGCCACTATTCCAGACAACAGCAAGCCCGCCGATCGTTGCCCATATCCCTGTCAACAAGTAACTCAACCCGTTTAAAGAGCGTTGCGATCGGGAAACACTGGTTCCTGTTGTCTGGGCAGGTGTATGGGCAGGCGTTGAGAGGCTGGTTTGCCCTGTAATCAACTGCTTTAGCCTGGGTATCATGCTTGATTCATCCTAGAAGACTGAACGGGTTCTAGTTATAACTTCTAACTTCAGCCAATGGCTCTTACCATTCGCAAAATGTGCCTACTATATAGGCTTGATAGCTTCCATCTCTTAAGCGATCCTTTCTCATTAACCCTGCTTCTCCAAGAGGGTTGGTTCAATCTGCCTGAGGAAGGATTAAAATTAAGACAATTATCTTTTCCGTTATAACTGTCCTTATTGCAAAAATAAAAAATTGAAAAATTTTGATGTATTAACCTGAAAATTTTTCATATGTTAGGCATCTAGAAGATATCTAGAATGATGAGTTATGGAATAGACTAAAAAATCAACTTCACAATGATAAATCCCAACATTCCCAGGCGTTCAGTCCCTCTAAATGCAAGACCTAAAGTTGCCGAAATTCCAACTTGGGTAGTTTTCAGAACCTATCGCCAGAAAAACAACGCGATAAATTAGGCTAAAAAATCAGGTAAAATGCTCCATTGTGATTAATCTATTATGATTAATTCGTATATATTTACATTAAAGGTCTATAAGGGCCTATTTAAAATCTCTAATCTATAGAGTCATTCGGACATAACACTCACGATATAGCATTTAGGGAAATTCTCAGGAACCAATTTTTCCCCGTTGCCATTTAGAGCTTTATAGTTCAGAGCTTTATTGTTTGGAGAGGAAAGTAGGAGACTAGTTGCACAAGATCGCAACAAGACTGCTTTTTTTAATCTGTAATTGCAATCTGTCATTGTAATTGCAATCTTTTAACTGCTACTGTCACTTGAATATTACTCGTTGAATATTACTATTTTGGTCTGTATTTACATCTGATAAAACCACCGAATAAAGTTCATTTCATAAGGGTTCTAGCAGAGTTTTATTGCAATTATTGTTGCAATTTTTCTTGTCTGCACTAGCAGCGAGTTAGTGTATCGCCTCTAAATTTTAGGTCTATATTTACTATGCAATACTCTATTAACCGTCTCTCAATTTTTGTGGACGGAAACAATATGTTCTACGCCCAGCAAAAAAATGGTTGGTTTTTTGATCCAAGGCGCGTTCTGGAATACTTTACGAAACGGGAAGATGTAACACTGGTTAATGCTTTTTGGTATACCGGAATTAAAGATCCCCAGGACCAGCGAGGATTTCGAGATGCGTTAATTAGTCTAGGTTATACAGTCCGCACAAAAATTCTAAAAGAGTATTACGACGATAATTCAGGCCGTTATTCTCAGAAGGCCAATTTAGATATTGAGATTGTTATTGATATGTTTAATACCGTTGAACAATACGATCGCGTAATTCTTTTCAGCGGGGATGGAGATTTTGAACGGGCGATCGAACTGTTGCGCTCTAAAAACACCCATATCACGGTTGTTTCAACGGAAGGTATGATCGCTCGTGAGTTACGAAACGCCACCGATCGCTATATTGACCTCAATGACATTCGTGACGAGATTGAAAAGCGTGATTAGTTGATACAGGGAATGGGGAATCGCCCAAGGATTTTATGACCCATTTCCCATTCCCATCACCTGATTGCGTGATGTCCAAATCAACTCAGGCATTAGAATAATACTTAGTTTCTATTTTCAACTATCAAATCCCCATGAATACGCAAGCCAGTTCAGACCGGATTATCATTTTCGACACTACCCTCCGCGATGGCGAACAATGCCCAGGCGCGACCCTGAATGTGGATGAAAAGCTGATGATCGCTCGGCAACTGGCGCGACTGGGAGTTGATGTGATTGAAGCAGGGTTTGCCTATGCTAGCCCCGGTGACTTTGAGGCTGTTCAGAAAATTGCAGAAGCGATCGGTCAGGAAAATGGGCCTGTGGTTTGTAGCTTGGCACGAGCTATCCGCGCAGATATTCAGGCAGCAGCGGAAGCCCTGAAACCCGCTGCCCATCCCCGAATTCACACCTTTATTTCCACATCCGATATTCACCTGGAATATCAGTTAAAGAAAACGCGGGCCGAAGTGTTGGAGATCGCAGGGGAAATGGTAGCCCTTGCCAAGAGCTACGTGCAAGATGTGGAATTCTCGCCGATGGATGCGGCTCGTTCCGATCCGGAGTTTCTGTATCAGGTATTAGAGCGGGCGATTGCTGCGGGTGCCACGACCATTAATATTCCCTATACGGTTGGGTACATGATGCACAGTGAGTTTGGGGCAATGATCCGGGGCATTAAGGAAAATGTGCCCAATGTGGACCAGGTCATCATTTCCGTACATGGTCACAATGACTTGGGGGTTGCAGTTGCGAACTTCCTGGAGGCCATTAAAAATGGGGCGCGGCAGTTAGAATGTACCATTAATGGAATTGGGGAACGGGCTGGAAACACGGCCCTGGAAGAGTTAGTGATGGCTCTCCATGTGCGCCGCCAGTATTTCAATTCCTTTCTGGGGCGGCCTGTGGATTCGGAAGAACCCCTCACCCGCATTGACACGCGCCAGATCTACAAGACTTCCCGATTGGTGTCTAACCTGACGGGAATGTTGGTTCAACCCAATAAGGCGATCGTGGGGGCGAATGCCTTTGCCCATGAGTCGGGGATTCACCAGGATGGGGTGTTGAAGAACCGCCTCACCTATGAGATTATGGATGCCCAATCTATCGGGTTGACGGATAACCTGATCGTGCTGGGTAAGCACTCTGGTCGTAATGCGTTCCGGACACGCTTACGGGAACTGGGTTACGACCTGTCGGAGCAGGATTTGAACAAGGCGTTCCTGCGGTTCAAGGAACTGGCAGACAAGAAGAAGGAAGTCTCTGACCGGGATCTGGAGGCGATCGTCAACGATGAAATCCAGCAAACGCCCGAACTCTTCCATCTCCACCTTGTTCAGGTGTCCTGCGGCAACCAGGCTTGTCCCACTGCGACTGTGACGGTTCGGACCCCGGATGGAACGGAGTTAACGGATGCAGCGATCGGAACCGGGCCTGTGGATGCAATCTACAAAGCGATTAATCGGGTGGTGAATGTTCCCAACGATCTGATCGAGTTTTCAGTGCAGTCGGTGACAGCGGGAATTGATGCGATCGGAGAGGTGACGATCCGGCTCCGGTACAACGAGCGGGTGTTCTCCGGTCATGCTGCGAATACGGATATTGTGGTTGCTTCGGCTCAAGCCTATGTCAATGCCCTGAATCGCCTTTATGCTACGCTGAATCAGCCTGAGTCGGCGGCTCCTGCGGTAGTTCGGGCGGAACCTGCTTCAGTCGGTACAGAAGTATAGGGCGGCAAACACGATTGGGCGTTGACCTGCGGAGCTATGTTTTTCTCGATCGGCTTCAGTCCCAGTATGCAGCATACCTGGGGACGGTTGCTCCTGGCTTCTTGCCCTTGCCAGGGGATGCCTCCCTGTGGGTTGAAATCTCACCTGGAATCGAAATTAACCGGATGACGGATGTAGCCCTGAAGGCGACCCAGATTCGCCCAGGGCTGCAAATTGTCGAGCGGTTGTATGGATTGCTGGAAATTCATGCCCGTGATCAGGGGATGGTCCACACGGCAGGGGCGGCCATTTTAGAGGCTTTGGGGGTGCAGGAACGGGAGCGTTTGAAACCCAAGGTCATTTCCAGCCAGATTATTCGCCGCATCGATCCCCACCAGACCCAACTCATCAATCGCTTTCGCCGGGGCAATATGATCTTGTCAGGGCAAACGCTGTATGTGTTGGAGGTAGAACCTGCGGCCTATGCGGCTTTAGCAGCCAACGAAGCAGAGAAGGCAGCCCGGATCAATATTCTGGATGTGCAAGCTTTTGGCAGCTTCGGGCGAATGTATCTGGGAGGCCCAGAGTCGGAGATTAAAGTGGCAAATGCAGCTTCCCTGGCGGCGATCGAAGGGGTGTTTGGGCGAGACTTTAAAGGGGACAATAGCAGTCAGGAGACGCGGAAGGAATAAGACATGGCGAATCAGGAGCACCTCGCCCACTTACGGGCAGGGGTGGTGCAATGGCTGGAGTGGCGGACCTATCAATTCTTGAGTGTTCCAGATTTAAGGGAAGCGGATCTACGGCATCTCGATCTGGTGGGCGTGAATTTGAAGGGAGCGGACCTCTCTGTAGCCCAATTAACCGCCGTGAATTTGCGTCAGGCAAATCTCAGCCATGCTCAGTTAACCAAAGCCATCCTGATCGATGCGATTCTGGCAGAAGCGGATCTGGTCGATGCAAGTTTGCTGGGAGCGAATTTGCGAGGGGCAAATCTCAAACAGGCCAATTTGATTGGGGCGGACTTGCGCGGGGCCGTACTGCGCGGGACCGATCTCAGTGGCGCAAACCTGATTGGCTCGGAGTTACGGCGGGCTGATCTCCGGCGGGCCGATTTGAGTGATGCAGATTTACGGCGATCGGATCTCAGTGAAGGGATGTTGATTGGCGCGAACCTGAGCGGCGCGAATTTGGGAGGTGCAAATCTGTATGAGGGGGAACTGATGGGGACTGACCTCTCCCGGGCCGATCTCACCCTGACTCGGATGATTCACGGTCACTTGGCAGGAGCCAACTTATTTCGAGCAAACCTGCAAGGTGCAGACCTCAGCCATACCGATCTCAGAGGCGCGAATCTAAGTAAGGCAAACCTGCAAGAAGCGATTCTCAACCATGCATTCCTCAAAGGAGCCGATCTGCGATGGGCAGACTTGCGGGGCGCAGAGATAAAAGACGCAGACCTGCTCACAGCAGATCTGCGGGGAGCCATTCTGCCCTGATCTAAACCTTGGACCGATCGGTCAAAATCTCATACCCTGTTTCAGTCACCAACACCGTATGTTCATACTGGGCAGACAGGCAGTTGTCTACGGTTACAACAGTCCAACGGTCTGCCAGGGTGCGAGTCACTTTAGAACCTGCATTCACAATGGGTTCGATCGCCAGAGTCATTCCAGCCCGCAGTTTCACATTGGGCATTTCATGAGTCCGGACATTGAACACAGAGGGTTCTTCATGGAGGTTGCGACCCACCCCATGCCCGGTAAAGTCTTCAACGACCTTAAAGCCATTCGCTTCAACGTAATCTTGAATCGCTCCCGCAATATCCAACAGGTAATTGCCAGCCTTAACCTGCTCAATACCCTTATAGAGAGCCGTTTCGGCAACTTCCATCAGTTTTCGCGCTTGGGGAGAAACCGCTTCAACGGCGATCGTAATACAGGAATCCCCATGAAATCCTTGAAAGTACGCTCCCGTATCCACCTTCAGTACGTCCCCTTTGCGGATTACTTTCTTAGGGTTGGGAATACCATGTACAACTTCCTGATTGACAGACGCACAAATGGAAGCCGGAAACCCATAGTACCCTTTGAAGCTGGGAGTTGCGCCCATTTCCCGAATTCGCTTCTCTGCATAGGCATCCAGTTCAGCGGTGGTCATACCGGGCTTCACCAATTCAGAAATCTCTTTCAGCACCGTTGCCACAATTCTGGCGGATTGCCGCATCGTCTCAATTTCTTGAGCAGACTTAATTTCAATTCCTCGGCGTTGCTTCACACGAGGGGTCTGATCCGCACGGGGCAAAAGGTGACTCAGAATATTCATGGGGATGCAAAATTTCTTGATTAAATTAGCTTAACAAGTTTTCTTCGGTTTGCGGGGCATTCGTTGCCGGAAACCCTTCCTAAACACAAATCCCCAGTTTTTCCAAGAACTGGGGATCTTTGATTCTTCTAATCAGGAAGGGATCAGAAAGCATTCTTAAAGTCGCGCGACCCCTTATACCCTGACAAATCAGACAGTTCCTGAAGGGAGCGCGTTCCACCAAAGAACTGACCATTCACCTCCCAAGTCGGGAACCCTTGAATTTTATCGCCCTGAGCTTTACAAAGGTCAGGTTGAGCATTCTTGCCATCGGGAGCGCACTCTACATAAGTCACCTTGCTAAATGCTTGAACCCCAAACAGTTGTTTCTGATCATGGCAGTGTGGACACCAGTAGGCTCCATACATCTTGGCTCCCACCTTTGTGAGATGTTCTGCCAACGAAATTTCTGAAGCCCCGGAAGGAGTCGTGACGACAGGCCCCGCTTTGCCACCCGCATCATCCGCAGCGCGGGGATTGGAGATGCCAGAGTAAACCCCCAGGGTGCCGATCAGCGTCACCAGGGCAACTATCACCCCCATAAAGAGAATCTGACCCACATCTTCCCAGGTTCGTCCCAGAAAGGTTAGCACTAGAAAGCTCAGGGAAAATGCGGCAGAGGTAATACAGTAGAGGCAAAGGGCTTTAATCTCGTAAACCAGCAGGTACATCAAGTAAGCGCTGAAAACGGTCATCGCCGTCCCTCCAATCAGCAACCCCAGCCAGGTGAGATTTTCCACATCCCGCCGGAGTTGTTTTTGGGTATCAGCATTGATTAATAGGGGAGCGATCGCCATGAACCCCATACTGAGATAGGCCAAGCATCCAAAGACCGTAAGGGGTACGCCAAAAATCATGGCATAGGGGCTGGACAAAACCTTTTCACAGGCACTGGTAGGACAAGCAGCACTGCCTCCAGCAAATTTGACAACCGTTAAATAACCAGTTCCAAAGGCACCGATCGTAGCAATCCCAGCCATGATAATGCGGGACCAGCGATGGAGCCAGGGAACCTGACGACGGCGAGTAGCAATGGAATCTGACGGCATGGGAGTAATAAGCTCTGCTTTTAACGACTCACATGGACGCTTCCAGTCTAACTCGATTCCCAAGCCATGATTCTCTACTCAGGAAAAGAATGCATGGGAATCGAGGAAACGGAGGGCATCGTGCGGGTGGCAAGGCTGCGTCGGGTTGCTTCCACAAACCGACTGACCCGAATGGGATCAATGGGTTGATGAATCCGTCCGTGTCGTTTGAGCGAACTGGAAACAATTACTCCATCAGCCGCTTGAATCAGTTGGTGAATATTCTCCCAGGTCGCCCCACTACCAATAAACACAGGGGTTCCCTGCGCGGCAGCACTCGCTAACTCTAAATCTTCCAGGGTTGGAGGACTTCCCGTAGCCCATCCCGACAGAATAACTGCATCTGCCAGCCCCCGTTCGATCGTATCCTGTACCGCTACGGTCAAATTCGGGGAACCGAGGGGACGGGCGTGTTTCACCAGCACATCCGCCAGGATTTTGACATCACTGCCCAGTTCTCGCCGATACCGGAGTAATTCGTAAGCGCAGCCTTCGATCATGCCCTGATCCGTTGCCATTACGCCAGTGAGGACGTTGACCCGAATAAATTGAGCCTGAACACAAGTCGCAATCGCCAGGGCACTATGGGCATCATTTCTGAGTACATTGATCCCCACCGGAATCGTGACCATGCTCATTAATCGCTGCACCACTAAGGTCATGGCACTAATCACGGCAGCATCGACTTGATCTTTCGAGAAAGGGGCATCAAAGAAATTTTCAACGATAATGCCATCAACCCCGCCCGCAGCCAGTGCCGTAGCCTCTTGTTCCGCGCGATCGACAACGGCTTGCAGACTCCCTCCCCAACGGGGAGAGGTAGGGAGGGGTAGCAAATGGACAACCCCTAGAATTGGATTGGATGTTTTAAAGACTTGATGTAAGTCCACAGGTTTATCAGGCCGGACTCGGAAATGAAGGAACTATACAGAAAATCATAACTTTTTAAGGGACCGCTTAACGTTGAAACCATGCGGTTAAGGCGAGGGCGATCGCATCCGCTGCATCATCGGGTCTCGGTATTTCTGCCAGGTTTAGTTCACTGGCAACCGCTTGCTGGACATCGTGCTTGTCGGCTCCACCATATCCTGTCAGGGCTTGCTTCACTTGGGCTGGCGTGAATTCCACCAGGGGAAGTTTTTGCTGCGCCAGAACCAGAAGCAGTACCCCACGCGCCTGAGCAACCAGAATTGTGTTTCCCATTCTGTAGAAAAAGAACTTTTCGATCGCCACTAAATCGGGTTGCCACTCCTGTATTAATGTCGTCAAATCCTCATAAATCATACAGAGACGATCACCCATCGCCACACCTGCGGGAGTCTGGATAATGCCAAAATCCAACAGGGTTGGGGCTTCATTGGGAGATTTCTCACTCCCAACCACCATCCCAAAACCGATCGTCGCCAGTCCAGGGTCGATTCCCAGGATGCGCTTCTCCATGTCGAGAGGGATTAACGAACTCCCGATCGTTGAGCAGCCCCATTTGTCTGAGCAGAAGCCGTTTCCTCGGCAACTTCAAAACCAAAGACGCGATTAAATACCTTTTCAACTTTATAACCGGAGTCAATGGATTCCAGGGGATCTTTGCGGAGACGGTGACGTAAGCAAAGGGCAACCACTCGGCGAATATCTTCAGCCGTAGCAACCGCCCGTCCCTCAAAAGCCGCCAGCGCTTTCGCCGCTCGGTTGGTTACGATATCCCCCCGCAGCCCATCCACATCTAACTCTGCACAAACCTGGGAAATTTTGACTTTTAATTCATAGTCGATCGTAACGGTCTTAAGCCGCTCTTGCGCTTCAACCAGATGTTTTTGTAGGTCTTGCTGTTGAGTTTGGTATTCAACTAAAAATTCTTGAGGGTTCTGGTCAAACTCGGTTCGTTGTTCCACAATCTGAACCCGCAACGTTGGCTCTTTCACCGTGCGGATTTCTGCATGCATCCCGAATCGATCTAACAACTGGGGCCGTAATTCCCCTTCCTCCGGGTTGCCCGAACCCACCAGCACAAAGCGGGCAGGGTGACGAATCGAGATTCCTTCCCGCTCAACTGTATTCCAACCCGAAGCAGCAGAGTCTAGGAGAACATCGACGAGGTGATCATCCAGCAGGTTGACTTCATCCACATAAAGAATGCCTCGGTTGGCTTTTGCCAGCAGACCCGGTTCAAAAGCTTTCACCCCTTCTGAGAGGGCTTTTTCAATATCGATCGTGCCGCACACCCGATCTTCCGTCGCCCCTAAAGGTAGGTCAATCATTTGTACCTTCTTGCGAACCACCGAAACTGGCAGTTGCTGCTCGACCCGCTGTTTAACCCCATCACTCATCAGTTCGGGATCAGTGGGATGGCTATTGAAGGGGTCATCTGCCACAACTTCAATTTCGGGTAGGAGATCCGCCAAGGCCCGAATGGTTGTGGATTTACCCGTACCCCGATCGCCCATGATCATGACTCCACCAATTTTGGGGTCGATCACATTCAGCAACAGGGCCAGCTTCATTTCCTCCTGACCGACGATCGCCGTGAAGGGAAAAACGGGGCGGCGGGTAGAGGATTTCAAATCGGGGCGAACGGCAGTAGAACTCACGCGAGGGTACCTGAAGGTTCACAAAACTACGAATATCGTTTTCTATTGTGACATGGTGTGGAATAGAGAAAGCAGGATTTCTCTATTCCAGTAGGAGCAATGGAGGGTCGTCACACTCCTGAAAGCGCTGTATGCTGGAAATTCAACTGCTTTTCTAAATTCCTATGCTGCCCTTTCTGCGATCGGATCTTGCCCAGTTTCAGTCCTACACCCCCCATCCTGGTGGAGAGAATGGAGCGGGGCATTCGGTGACGATCGATCGCCTGGATACGAACGAGAGTCCCTACGACTTACCAGAGGAACTGAAGCAAAAGCTGGCCTGGACTTACCAGCAAACGATCGAAACGAACCGTTACCCGGACGGGAGCCACACGGAACTTAAGGCATTGATTGCTGAGTACGTGAACGAAACCTCTGGAACGGAGGCTCGCGTTGAAGCCGCGAATATTTCCCTCGGCAACGGTTCTGATGAACTGATTCGGTCCTTGCTGATTGCCACTTGTTTAAGGGGGGAAGGCTCGGTTCTGGCCGCAGACCCCACTTTTTCAATGTATGGGATTCTGGCTGAGACTTTGGGAATTCCGGTGCATCGGGTGGGGCGATCGGCAGCAACTTTTGAAATTGACTTGGGGGCAGCCCAGGGAATCTTAAGCCAAACGCAAGCTCCTCCCGTGCGGGCGGTTTTCGTCGTTCATCCCAACTCACCTACGGGCAATGCTCTTACTCCGGCAGAACTGGAGTGGCTCCGAACGATACCAGAGACCGTGTTGGTTGTGATTGATGAAGCTTATTTTGAATTTAGCCAGACTTCCGTAGTTGCAGAAGCGATGCAGCGGCCCAACTGGGTCATTCTGCGAACTTTCTCCAAGGCGTTCCGATTAGCGGCCCATCGAGTTGGCTATGCGATCGGTCATCCGACTTTAATCTCCACCCTGGAAAAGGTTCGTCTCCCGTATAACCTGCCCAGTTTCTCTCAGGCAGCAACGCAGATCGCCCTTATCCACCGTTCTCAGTTACTATCGGCGATTCCTTTAATCCTGGAAGAACGCACCCGTCTCATTGAAGTCTTCTCCCAAGAGCCAGCCCTACAAGTTTGGCCCAGTTCAGCGAATTTTGTATTTTTGAGGTTACACGACCGGGGAGCAGAAGGAGAGACGCTCTTAAACCAGATTCATCAGAGCCTCAAAAGCCAGGGAACCTTAATTCGGTTGGTAAATCAGGGATTGCGAATTACGGTCGGGACTCCTGAGGAGAATAGTCGAACGCTCGATCGCATCCAGAAAATACTGGGCAAGGACTAAAGTTACCAGTGCTCAACTCCCACCCTTTCTCACAAGTGGGGAAGGGTGGGAGTTGTTACGAGTTGCTGTTCAGTAATCCAGCGTTGTAGCGAACCAGGCGAACCGTTTGAGGCAAAACACCAACTAAGAGGGCAAATGCCTCATCTGGTAACTTTGCCACAACCTCTTCAGGAAAATAATTCTTAAATTGATCCAGAATCATTTGGACTCGCTTGATGGGTACTGGATCATCGGTTAGTTTTTGGGTCAGGCGAATCCATTGACGACGAATTAAATAGGCTTTCTGACGCTCTTCATAGTTCTCTGGCGTGAGTAAGGAGAGATCTCCAACCGGAATGACCCGCTGGCATCCTTCATCAAAGCCCCCACCGACAGCAGCTCCTGGCCCTGCAAACTCGGCGTAACAGCGCTTGTAAATAATGACACCATTCCTACGACGACTATTAACAACTAGCAATTTACCGTCGCTAAGTTGGGCCATGAACTCATCTGAACTCGAATCTTTCAAGGCAGCCTGGGCAATACTTGAATTTCCAACTGTTTCTTTGCTGTCCATGAACAGCTCTTGGTTGTGCTTACTATAGTTGGACAACGCCCCCCGAAGGAAGCCACTTAGCGATCGCAGTCAAAAGAACTTACAACTGCCAATGTCCACTTGAACAGGTTTTAATGCAAGCAATAGCTCTCTAATCTATTGCTAATTTTCTACATTAAACAGGTAGATAACCCAAATAAATGCTGAAAGGCTTCATGAACCATGGCATCCCTTCTGGTTTTTCCCAATCCTGATTCTTCCTAATATTCTTCCTAATAAATGTATCCTCCATCCGGTTAAAGTTCTTAGATCCAAACAAATACTGACAAATTAAATGTTGGTACACTAGCTACATTTAAAGGCTGGATTTTACTGCCTGATCAAATCTTGAACTGAACCTGTAAAACGTTAATTAAAACCGTGACCCAGAATCTATAACAGGGGAATCTTTACAATTCTTTTGAACGATTTGAGTTTACCCATTAGAAATCAGGACTCCGCCTCCACAGGGGCGACTATCGAAGCTCCAGGTGTTAATCCTGAGGTGTTCAGTATTACAGCCTTGGAACATCAAGAACAGTAATAACACAGAGATGGACTCTAGGGATGACTATCCAGAACATTCAAGTAAAAAATATCAAGAGAGACTCTCTAGGAAGACTGTAGGAAGACTGTAGGAAGCAGTCGCATGAAGTTATGACTTGAGCTTTTTCAGGCTGAAACACTTAGATGGCAAC
>JANRKG010000112.1:0-6103 GCA_033763635.1 Leptolyngbyaceae cyanobacterium bins.59 | reverse complement strand
CATCACTGGAGACCAAATATCGGTTTCGGCAATGCGATCGGCTGTCGCACCTTCGTCCATGCGTTGAACTGTCGTAGAGTCTACCCGCTTCAGGATGGGCCTTAGAGCACGGACGATCGGTAACGTTGCTTCAAGGAACTTAGCATCAGGGACAGAAATCGGTAGGGTTTTGGGGGGGAGTTTACCCGCTGGAGGCTCAGATGCAATATCAAAGGGCTGGTTATCAGAGTCTTCCTGAGGTGTGCCATCCCCCCTTTCCTCTCTGTCACCAGCCTTGCCGTTGTCTGTTAAGCCACTACCCGTTTCACTGACAGTTCCCTGCCCAGCAGCAGCAGCATTACCTATATCTTCATTGAATTCAGGTTCAGGTTCTCTTGGCGGTTGTCGCAATGCAAGCCACAAGATATCAGCAATCTCCGTCGGGTTGAGATTACACTCACTGAGGGCATCAACAAACCGTTCCGTATTCACTTGCCATCGGCCTCACTGGACAACCGCTTCAGCAGAATACGCTTTAAAGCTTCAATTAAAGCGGCAAGGTCTGCCGATTTTTCTTGTTCGGTATCCTGAGAGGGATTAAGCTGTGATTTGCGGACCATGTAAACCAGATTGAGCAGTTGATCCGTCGCCAGATCCGCTTTGTCACGCTGAAGTGCTTTGGCGAAGTTAGTAATTAACGGATCAATCTGCTGCTTGACCTCTGCCCATGTGGTTTCCTTGGCTTCACGCTCGAAATGAGCACTAACAATGTTTTGAAGCACCGTATCATCTTTCGGATCGGGCATTGTAATGCGTAAACAGCGGCGCAGAAATGCCGGGGGAAAGTCTCGCTCCCCGTTACTGGTCATGATGATTAAGGGAAATTCATAGCAGGTGACTTTCCCATTCACAATCTCAGCCGGAAGTTGATCGTCAGCGGTGCGAACTGTAACAGGATTGCCAGTCTTCTGTCGAACTAGCTCAGGAATTTCGTAGGTCCCTTCTTCAAACAAATTGAGTAGATCGTTGGGAAGGTTGAGGTCGCTTTTATCAATTTCATCAATGAGCAGGACACGGGGTAAATCGGATGGGAGAAAGGCAGTGCCGACTGGACCCAGTTGGATATAATCTCCCAGGTTGCGCCCCCGCTTGATCTGGTCGATTTTCTCCCGATCATAAGAACCCCCTTCCGTATTCGCCAGTAGAATTTGCAGTTCTAGCTCGGATTTATCAAATTGGGTATCTTGCAGACGTGCGATCGCATCATAGCGGTAGAGGGCATCTTGCAGGATGGCCCTTGTGGTAATCGGCCAGAGTAGTACGGGTCCCAGTTGGAGTTCATAGGCGATCGCATAGGCCAGGGAGGTTTTGCCTGAGCCGGGATTGCCTGTCACCAGTAAAGGACGACGCAAGGCCAGGGCAGAATTCACTGCATTGAGAATCTCGGAACGCCCTAATTCTTCCTGACGAATACGAAAGCTGCGTCCTCGTTCGCGCGATCGATCGTCCTGACGTTTGGCATCACGCAATGCTTTCCAACGATCGTCATTGAGCACTTTCCAACTCTTGTCAGACTTAGCTTCCTCATCGGGCGTTTTCCAATTCTCGGTAAACTCAACTTCCGACATAAATTGTCGCCAAGCCGGACGCTCTGTGATGGGCATCAGAGAGTGGGGTTCGGAACTACCAGAGAAAAATTGCCAGTCAGACATAGGATTAAGTAGACAAAGGGGACTCGGCAGCAGGCTCACGCAAACGACCGTTTTTCCAGTCCACCAAAACAGGCAAACGGGTGGGACAATCGTATAATACGCCTAAATTCGGTAAGGCTTGACGCTGTTCACGGATCACTCGAGCTAACGTGGCAGAATCAATCAGATTTTGAGGACTCAGAAGCGGATCAATTGTAGATGAGAAGGCATTGGTATCTGAAGGGCACTCGTAGGCCCAAAACCAGACAAGTACATTTGAAAAAAGCACCTCAATAAGAAGATCTTGTAGATCAGCTTCATCTTCTGGCAGACTTGATAGAAACTTGAAGACAAGTTTGTTCCGCAAAGCTTCTTGCAATTCCTCACAATTTAGATTTTCAGTGCAACAGCAGATGAGTTGCAGTTCTTCACCCCTCCAACGCTGCAACCGTTGCCACCGCTCTTGCATATCTTCTATCCACTCGTCAATCCAGGACTCTTCCTTCAGTCGATCGAGCGATCGCACCAGAGTATCACGAGGAATCTTCCAGAGGGATCTGCGATTGCGCCTTGCGCCTAATCGCTGGCTAATCTGGATCTCCCATTGATGAACGGGTTGCTTCAGGTGCTGCCAGGGCAAAAAGATTTCAATGGTCTTTACATTGCCAGCAGACTGAATCGCTTCTGACAGAAAATCACCGACTTCATGAATGGAACATTTCCTCCCCTGTGGTACTAGGTCGGTCTTAGGGCTAGCATCAGAGGAATAATGAAGTTCAGCCGTGAAAGCAACCTTATCCCGATCGTCAATTGGATCGAGGGCGATGAGAAGATAAGCGGGAGGCTTTTCTTCTGCTTCAGGAATTGGGTCAGGAGGTTTGTATTTGTCGTACCATGCCTGTAACGCAGGTGAAACAGCTTGTGCTGGAGCCCCGTCAGGATGCTGCTGGAAGGTGGAAATGACTCGCCCTACCCATTGCACTGCAAGCTTTAGATCATCTTTGCGCTCAAAGACTGTTTGTAGGGTTGAGATGGAATTGAGTTGGCTGAGTTCAGAATAAGGATCTTGCTCCTCCTGGGTTAACTGTTCCTCAAACACCTGACGGCATAGGGGAGCAATGATGGCTAGATCCTCGTCTCGAAAGAACTTGAACAGATCATCCCAAACTGGCGAGGAAACATTGGGAGGGGGTTGGAAACCTGTTACGCGAGGTTTGGGATCGAAGTTTGCCAAAATCTGGAAGGCGAATGCGCTGGCATGAAGAGAGGCTTTTTCCTGGCGAACGGACTCTGGCTCCTGCGGAATACCGTCCTTCATCTCGGCATTCTTGTTGTCTATCAAGTCAGAAATGCCTCGAACGACGATGGCTGAAATTGGATCTTGCTCCGCAGAAGCTGCCTGTAGAAAGCCATAACCCTCCATTTCAACGGCTAGAGCGTCACCGTAGTTGGAACGCAAAAACTGATAAATGCTGGATTTTGTGGAAGCTATTACCTTTTCTCCAGCAGCGATCGGACCAACAACTACTTTGGGATGTGGCTCAGAAAGAGGTTTTAGTCGAGATAGCCAAGCTTGTTCAAGGCTACGAGCTTCAGCTTTTGCCTCTTCTAGTAAGGCGAAACTACTTAAGCCAAGGGTTGGACGAGGTTCAAATATTTCTTTAGCTTTACCTGATTCATAACCATAAATCTTTGTAGCGACAACTACATCCCCAATATCTACATCCTTAATTCCCCCTGCAACACCAACAAAGAGAATCACATCAGGCTTAAAGAATGAGATAGCTCGCTCGGTTTGTTGTGCAGCACCCGAATCACCGGCTCCAATTTCTGCAATCCCAACATCCCAGATTCGATTACTAGCCTCAAACTTTCCATGTTCGTAAATGTTACCTTTCTCCGGATGCCGAACCCTTTGGCAATCGGTTAAGAACGATCGGACAGCCTTGAATTCAACAGGCAAAGCCGTGAGGATAACCGCACAAAGAGTTTCAGAGGGCATGTCTTCAAGCGAACCAATTCGAGCTAAATTTATTCTGGCTGATACATTTTATCTTGCCAAGATTTTAGAATCTTTGTTTAAGAGTTCCCTCTCAAGACCTGCCAATTGCTAAAAGGCCACTGAAGTCCCTCACTTTCCCCAATTCCCTAATTTATGGACCGCAAGGATCAAACCATCTTAATTTTACTTGAAGAGTATAAAGCACTCAAAGCTGAGCAGAGCAAGCGCATTGGTTTCCGGGATAATCTGCTTTACGTTACTTTGGGACTTTTCGGGGCCATTACCTCCTTTGCTATCACCAGCCCCAAAGGTCACTATGCTTTCCTGGTCATTCCCTGGATTTCTTTGGTGATGGGCTGGACTTACGTGGTCAATGATGAAAAAATCTCTGCGATCGGGTACTACATCCGTCATGATCTGGACGATCGCATCCGTATTCTCATGGTTGGGACTGGCGACAATCACTATCTTTTCGGATGGGAAACAGCCCATAGGGATGACCCACACCGTAAAAGACGCAAGTACCTGCAACTCTTAATCGATGAAATCACATTTGTATTCTCAGGGCTGATCGCCTTGCTCATCTTCTGGCTACTCGTGCCTCAAGTCTCCATCCCTCTCATCATCCTTAGCCTGCTCGAAGCGTTGCTGTTAATTGGACTTGGCTTTCAAATTAAACTATATACCGACTTGGAGAGGGGGCGATAATAAATCAATGAGTGCCGAAACAACCGAGAATTCCCAAAAAAATGTCGATCGCCTTCGGCGAAGAAGAAGGGCTAAGAAACAAGAGTCCTCGGAGGAACGCAACACACTCGAAAACCGATAAGGTAGTCACGAACATCGCGGAAATTGTCGCCGCGATTAGCAGAACGGCAATTCCTCGGATCGTTGCTCCAAGAGCTGCCCCGCAGCACTCGCTTTGGTTCAGAGCGATCGCTCTCTACCCAGGCACTCCCGTCCTCTGGAGCATAATTGTAGCTGTCGTGGTAGTCGTCTTCGCACCACTCTACGACATTCCCGTGCATGTCATGTAATCCCCAATCATTGGCTGGGAAACTGCCTACTTCTGTCGTCTTTAGACGGTACTCTCCTTTAGGACCATTGTTGTAGGTAGAGTTTCCGTTGTAGTTTGCCAACTCAGTCGTGATCGTCTCTCCAAAATGAAACGGAGTGGTTGTCCCAGAACGACAGGCGTATTCCCACTGGGCCTCACTCGGTAGGCGATAATCTTTTCCTGTTCTGGCAGAGAGCCGTTGACAAAATTCCTGGGCATCCTCCCAACTCACTTGTTCTACTGGGTGGTTATCACCTTCGAAGTGGGAGGGATTAGGATTAAGCTCCAGATTAATACGGTCATAGCCTGCTACGACTCGCCATTGGGCCTGAGTCACAGGATAGCGACCCATCAGAAATTGGGAAACTTTTACTTGATGTTGGGGTCGTTCATCATCAAGGCTGTTTGGTTCACTTTCAGGTGCTCCCATGACAAACTCTCCAGCAGGAATCAGCATGAGCGTCAGCTTTACCCCATCACCCAGGTCTTCGGTATAGCTTTTATTGGTGCGCTTGTAACGATGCAGTGTTAGCTGGCTTGGCAGAGGAGAAGTTGGGTTAACCACAACGCCATCACTTCAGAACAGATTACTTTTCGCCGATCGTACCATTCCCAACCTAACCCTGTGCCCCCATTCCGGCGATTGCCCTGAAAGAACGTTACTGGAGGGAACCAGGTCTGCGATCGCTTCGGGTTCAAGAGCAACCGGAACAGCTTCTGCTTCCACTGCCTCGATTGCTCCAGTTGCAGCCTGATCCAGCAGTTCATCGAGCTTCTCGTCTAGCTGGTCATCGAGTGCTTCATTGCACGGCTCATCCACACCTGACCCAGCAAGTTCATCAGGCTCTCCGAACAAGTTGAATTGCAAGAGATTGGCTGCACTCATACCCAGTACCGCCATCCGGGATAGAGGTGATACATCGATCGTACCCAACTCACAGGTAGTGGAGAACAGGGTGCATCAGCAGTTCACCAATGGAAGTGCAGTAAGCCATCTCTGAACCCTCTGCGATCGCAGCAGTGCCATGAACCCTGCCAGCACCTCTGGCTCCGTGACACCCATCACGGTCAGCGAGGACCAACAACACTCCTGGCCCTCTCAAGGATCACCTGAATCTCCCTGTAACCCGATCGCTTGCTCCTGAAGTCATAGATAGCATTCAAGCCCACCCACAGGAGATGCATGATGACTCTGCACTATCGTGGAATCGCTTACGAACCTGTCCCCGCTGCCCCTGCTGCTCAAGGATTAGTGACAGGCAAGTACCGGGGAGTCCTGACTCCGATCTGGGTTTCGTCTACCGCACCTGCCATGCACTCCGCTACAACCCTGCGCTATCGCGGTGCCGATTACCTGGCTTGATTTGAGTTTCA
>JANRKG010000111.1:0-29515 GCA_033763635.1 Leptolyngbyaceae cyanobacterium bins.59 | reverse complement strand
GGGCGCAACCCGCCGACTGCCTTCGGTGGGGGGAAGGGCAAGCACCTGGGCGATCGTTTCTTCTGTTTTGGCTAAGACTAAATTGACCGGGACTTTTTCCCCCTTAAATTGAGCATCAACCTGACTTCCTAACCAATAGGGCACAAAGGCACTGACCGTAACGAGGGTGACTTCCACCGTCCAGGCTCCCACCCGGCGCACGGCCAGGGGCAACCGTAATCGGACGGGTAAAACCTGTTGGAATTGATTCTTGCCTCCCTTCATGGTCGGACTAGCCATTGATGAACCCTCACACAATAATCGATACGATAATCGATACGGAACTCAATCTATTTAATATCTTGTTTAGTACAAAAAATAATAACAACAGAGTTTGATACAAAAAATTGGTAAATAAGTAGGATATATCCTCCAGGATAGAGAGCTATCTTTTGAATGAGGTCGTTCTCCGATCGCCGCCCAAAATTCTAATAGAATCGATGATTATTTTTTGCGAAAACTAATTTTCAACTAATTTCTACCGACCCGATCGACGAGAATTGAAAAACAATCGATAAATGATGTATAAGAGACCTGCTAGAAAGGCCAATTGAATGGTAAACATCACTAATCGTAAAACGGCGCTCACGATGGCCAGTCCTCCCAGGACTCCGATCGCAATGACAATCATTTGACCGCTCCTGGAAAGCTCCCCATACCATTTCCAAAAAGCGCCTAAGGAGTTCGTGGGGGTAGACTTGCGGGAGTGGGAAACTGAACTGTTAGAAGGAGGGTTCACTTCAGACTCTAACTGTCGCAGTCGCCGTTCCAATTCCTGATCATCTTGAGGATTCATCGCAGCTTTTTATCAGATTTTGCTTGCGATTCTAGCGGATTCGTTCCCCAAATGCTCCCAATTTTGCTAGAAAAATTCAAAATTAAATCAGTCGTAATCAACTCGTCATCATTAACTTGTCATAATTACTATGCCTTTCCCCTCTCCCTCTGATGATGCCCGTTCTCCCATCGATCGCTACTTTGCATTAATCGACCAGATTGTAGAGACGACTTTAAAGGGCAAAATTCGTTCGAAGGAACAAGTTTATCAGATGCTCTTGCAAGGAGTTCCTACGGGGACCGGGGAAATTTTTGAGCGCTGTCTGTTCGATCGGGTGAATGGGACTCAGGAGCAAATTCGGCAGCAAAAGGATGAGATGAAACTGGTAAAGGCAAACCGCATCCTCCGGGCTTTGCAAACGATTCAGGGGGAGTGGGAGCGCTGGCAGGAGCAAAACCAGGCAGCAGAAGCATTGATGGGCCTTATCCGGCAGGTGACGGAGGCGGAGGCAGGGCAAAAGCTGGCAGTCTTTACCCAGTCCATCGACCCGAACCGCCCCCAGGGGCTAACGGTACAGCAGTGGCGATCGGTGGCAGCCCTGCTCCAGAAGCAGGGGGATGATCCCTTCCTGCAAGATCTAGCGGAGGGCTTGACCCGAACCCTGACCACTTGGCCCCCCATTGCGGATCATCTTGTGAGTTGGATTTACGACCAGAGCCAGGAACAGATTGGGTTTGGCGGAGTGCCGGGGCAACGGGGACCGTGGGCGGTTTGGGCCAAACAGAGCGCTTCTCCCATCCTCCAGAGCTTTTTCCAAACCCTTGCGCTCGAAAAACCCCTGACTGAGTGGGTCGATCGCCACGCCGATCTCTCCCTCTCCGATTGGGTGGAACTGACCCTCGTGATGCAGTCGTTACAGCAAGGACTGGTGGCCTGGTTTGACAAGCTCGTTTACGATGCCAAAGTGGGCGCAAAACTATCGATCTCGGTGTACCTGACTTTTGCGGCACTGTGGTCCCAGTTGGCGAGTGGGTTTCAGCGGGTTTCCCTTCTGCCGTCCCGCAGTCAGGCTTTCGTTGAAGCGGCGTTTCAGATGACTCTGCAAATTCTTCGGACCTTTGCCCAGCGGGAGTACTTTCCCTTGTATGGCGGAATTTTCGCTTCCTTTTCAGGACAGTATCTCCGAAATGCGCTGGACTATCTGGATGAACCGCTACGTCGCACAGAAGGAACCCAGGAAAAGGCTCGGATTCTGGTGCTCCTGGGGTATTCAGCAAGGGTGCAGGGGCAGTACGATCGCGCCAACACATTCCACCAACAGGCACTCGAAATCGCACGGGAAGCAGCGGATCGCCCCTGTGAGATCGCGAGCCTGAACCACCTGAGCCATACCTGTCTCGCACAAAAACACTATGCAGAAGCAATTCAGTACAGTCAGCGGGCACTGGTTCTGAGTCGCCAGACAGGGGATCGCCCTGGAGAAGCCAATGCGCTGGCGGCCCTGGGATACAGCGAAGTGTTGCAAGCCCAATTTTTAGAACAGGCAGATCCCGATGTTTACGAAACTCCGATTTCCTTTTTGGAGCAGGGGTTAACGCTGTCGGAGCGGTTGGGCGATCGACAAAGCCATGCTCTGTGCCTCAGTAGTTTGGGGATTGCCCATCTGGTGCTGGCCCAGTACCCGATCGCGGTCACTTATCTGGAACGGGCCGTTCAGACTTCCCAATTTGTCGGCGACCTATATCTGTTAGGTTCCAACCTGGCTTATTTGGGAGAAGCCTATTACCACTTGCAGAATTTTGATTTAGCAATCTACACAGCGGCGGTGGGGATGTACTTTTTGGAGCAAATTGCTTCAAACACCTGGCGACAACCCGCCGGATTGCTGGCGATCCTGCAAGGTCAGATGGGGGAGGAAGCATTCCATCAAGCGTTGCAAGGCCAGCGGAGCCGCATCATTGCAGCGATCGGTGTGGATGGATACGATTACTTACCGGAATTAATCCAGAGGTGGTGAAGTTTCCCTATGCCAGTTGGTAAACATGAACACCATCGCCGTTGATTGCCAACTCCCCCTGGGATACTAAATATAGAAACAGTTCAAGGTTGCTGGAAGTGAGTGTTATGAAAAAGTTTGCAAGTCGGTGGATGCTTCCGGTGGCAACTGCTCTACTCCTGGCTCCAATCGCCCCTGCCTACAGTGAGACGATTCAGATCGGACCCAACTTCAAGCCCGATCCCCAGGTGCTATCAGGAACATCGGGTGGCAACAAAAATAGTGACTGTGGAAGCATTTCGGCGGCTCCCAATCAGGTCATTCAAGTACGTGAAGCCGTCCCCTATCTGCGGTTGAATGTGCAGGGAGCGGGGCAGCCAACCCTCCTGGTAGAAGGGCCTCAAGGGCGCTTCTGTGTGTTAGCCAATGCGGCGGGTGGTGGCCCGAAGATGGCAGGGTTCTGGGGACCGGGTAACTACTCAGTCTTCATCGGAGATCGGGGCCAGGGTCGGCATCCCTATACCTTGTCCCTCACCCAAACGCCAGAATAGATCGCGGTATCGATCATAATCTTGAGAGACGTTCCCCCTGGAGCGTCTCTTTGTTCTTGGGGGATTGCGATCGGGGTGCCTGGTTTCCCGCTTCTTTGGGGAAATATCATAAAAGATACCCCCTGTTCGATTTTTCTGAGTCTCCATGACCCTATCCCCGACTTCCCCCCTTGATTCGGTTAATCTGTCCCACCAGGCCCACGCAGCTTTTCTTGAGGCGGATTACGTCACAGCCAGCCATCTGTACGAACAAGCGATTGAACAAGATCCTGAATCCCTGGATAACTATTGGTATCTGGGGTTAGCTCTGCTGCTTCAGGGACAGGAAATGGAAGCCCAGACGACCTGGTTTCTGGCAATGGCAGAAGGGGAGCCAGAGACTGTCGAAGCCGGGACTGGGGATTTGGTTGCCGTGTTATCTGCGGAAGCCGATCGCCTGAAAGCTCTGGAAAATTTGCAAGCAGCCTGGGTCATTCGACAACACATCGGTCAACTCGCTCCAGAGAACCTGGCAAACCAGTTGCAGGGAATTCAGTTGGGAATCGGGTTGGAAACTTTTGAGCCGGATACCCTTCAGGAGTTATCGCTGCTTGAAGCACTTCAGCAGATGCCCCCCGGATCGGTGCCGGAGGAATGGTTACTGGACACGATCGCCCCCTTAATCGACTACGCCCCTGCCCATGAGCAAGTTCTGAACTTGTTAGACGCTTGTTTACCCCATGTCAGCGATGGAACTGTTTGGGTAGAGCGCTTCACGTCCAAAATGTTTTGGGTCGGTTATCAACTCTGGCAATCGAAAGCAGCGGCACGGATTGGTGAATTTTGCTTGCAACTCTCAGAGAATGCCCTGCTGTTTCTGGGCCACTTGACGGCCTTTTACCAGAAAGCAGGAGAGTATGAACGGGCGATCGAGACAGCTCGCCAGTATTACGAAGTTGCTCAACAACTTCCTGAATCGATCCGGTTAGCAGGGGAAGTCTTTGGGAAGTTTCTTGTGTTGCGAACGCTACTGGTGGCTGGGGGCCACTGGGAAGAAGCCCAGAAAGCCCTGAAAGAACACCAGCAATTAATGACTGCCCTGATCGAATCCCCAACGGAACTGACCCTGGTGGGGGCAAGTTGTTTATTCACCTCCACCTATTTCCTGCCCTATCTAGTGGATGACCTGCGGCAAAACCGTTATTTCCATAATGAGATAACAGCCCTTTGCCAGAGATATACCCAGAGCCTTTTCCAGGAACAGGTTGAACAGTATCGTCAGCGGCATCTCGCCGTTCGTCAATCTCCCGATGCAGCTACTAAGACCCTGCGGTTAGGCTATGTTTCTTCCTGTTTGCGTCAACATTCTGTCGGTTGGTTAGCCCGCTGGTTATTCAAGCACCATGATTCAGAAAACTTCCAGATTTATCTGTACCTGATTAATCAGGCGGAGGAAGGGTTTACGGATCACTGGTTTGCCCAGCACGCCACCCAAACCCACCATTTGAAAGCCGATGCCCTATCCGTTGCCAACCAGATGCACGAGGATGGAATTGATATCGCGATCGACCTCGATAGTTTGACTCTCGATACCAGTTGCGAGGTTTTCAGTCTCAAACCCGCCCCGGTGCAAGTGACTTGGCTGGGGTGGGATGCATCGGGCAACCCCGCGATCGACTACTATATCGCCGATCCCTACGTGTTGCCTGACCATGCCCAGGACTCTTACCGCGAGAAAATCTGGCGGATGCCCACCACTTATTTAGCAGTCGATGGTTTTGAAATCGGAGTGCCCGACCTGCGACGGGAAGACCTGGGGATTCCCACAGAGGCCGTTGTGTATCTGAGTGCCCAGCAGGGTCACAAGCGCAATCCCCAGACGGCCCGCTTGCAAATGCAAATTCTCAAGCAAGTTCCCGGCAGTCATTTCTTGATTAAAGGGGTGTCGGATGAGGAAATCGTCAAAGCGGCCTTCACGCAACTGGCACGGGAAGAAGGGGTGGAACTCGATCGCCTCCATTTTTTACCAAGAAGTGCCTCGGAGATCGCCCATCGCGCCAACCTGAGCATTGCCGATGTGGTGCTGGACACCTATCCTTACAATGGAGCGACCACCACCCTAGAGACCCTTTGGGCGGGTGTCCCCCTGGTAACGCGGGTTGGGGAACACTTCTCCAGCCGGAATAGTTACACCTTCATGGTCAATGCAGGACTGGAGGAGGGAATTGCCTGGACGGATGCCGAATACGTTGAGTGGGGAGTCCGC
Source organism: Leptolyngbyaceae cyanobacterium bins.59 (assembly GCA_033763635.1). Classification (GTDB taxonomy): domain Bacteria; phylum Cyanobacteriota; class Cyanobacteriia; genus JANRKG01. Next base: position 23,906 of record JANRKG010000111.1, on the reverse strand, counting down.
CTGGGTCTCGATCCTGCTTTGCGGCAACGGGTGATGTGGAAATTGCGCGTGGGGCGGCAGAGCGCTCCTGTCTGGAATGGCAAAACCTTTACCCGCGACCTGGAACAAGCCTATCGGGAAATGTGGCAGCGGTATCTCCATGCAGGCTGAAGCAGAAAATCAGCGGGGTGTTGAATGGTGTCGCCAGGGCCAGTGGGAGGAGGCGATCGGCTGTTTTCGCCAAGCCCTGGAACTGGACCCTTCTCTCTTCGCAGCCCACTGCAACCTGGGCGTTGTCCTCCTCCAACAAGGACAGTTACCAGAAGCGGCTCAGTGTTTTCGTGCTGTTCTGACCCTGGACCCCACCTTTGCCCAGGCCCACCAAAATTTGGGAACGGTGCTGAGTCGCCAGCAGAAATGGGAAGAGGCGATGGCCTGTTTTCAAGCAGCGCTTCAGTTCAATCCCTCCCTGGCAGAAGCTCACTACAATTTGGGCGTTGCCTGGACGCACCAGCAACAGTGGGATCAGGCTACCCTCTGCTTTGAAGCAGCGCTCCAACTCCGGCCCCATCTTGTGGAAGCTCACTTCGACCTGGGCAAGCTGAAGATGCAACAGGGGCAATGGGAGGAGGCGATCGGCTGTTTTGAGCAGACGTTACAGTTACGTCCCCATTTTCCAGAAGCCTACGTGAACCTGTGCATTGCCCTCTACCGAATCGGCAATTTACCCGCCATGTTGGAAGTGGCCCAGATTTACCGGGAGGTGTGTGGGGAAGCGGATGGGCTACGGGCAGACCTTTACGGGATGTGGGCTGCTTACCATCAGGGACTTTACGAAGTGGCTCAGGAGATGTTGCAAGATTTGGAAATACGGGTTGAAGCTTTGGGACCTTCCCTGGACGAACCCACGACCCGATCGATCCTTGCTGCCCTTTATCCTGAGTTGCTGTTTCATCTTCCTTACTTGCGGGATGATGTAGTTGCCAATGCCCGACTCGCTCAGAGGGTGGCTCAGTGCTATTTTGAAGAACGCCCGCAACCGATTCCGCGCCCAATTTCCCCGGTTCCCTCATTTCCCCAAGAATCCCTCCGCATCGGCATCCTTTCTAAATACTTCTGTCGGGTTTCCGAGGGATGGTGCAGTCGGGATCTGCTGCGGGAGTTAGCGCTTCTCAACCCAGATCTTTATCTGTATGGAACCGCCCGCTTCAAGCCTGACGATCTGACTGAGGAATTCAAGACGATCGCCCGTCGCTTTTTCCTGCCCCCCAGTTTGGAAGATCAGGTGTATCTGAAAGAAGAAAGGGAAGTGCTGGAGGCGATTTGGGAAGATGACCTGGATGTCCTGATCGATATTGATTCCGTCATGACCCGTGTGCATCCTGCCATCTTGCACCACAGTCCGGCCCGTATTTGTGTGTCCTGGTTAGGCTTTGAGCCGCCGATCGTCTCCCGCCATCATTACTTTCTGGGCGATCCCTACCTCCATCCTCCGGGTGTTGAACAGCACTATTACGAACGGCTGATTCGTTTGCCCGATTCCTTTCTTGCGATCGGAGGGTTGAGCAGCAATCCCATTGACGTGAAGGTAGCGCGTCAGGTGCTTGGCATTGGCGGGAATCAGGTCGCTTATCTGTGTATGGCAACCAGTCTGAAGTTCTCTGCAACCCTGGCCCGATCGCACGTTCAAATTCTACGGGCTGTCCCGAATAGTGTTCTCCTGCACAAGGGATCTGGGGATACGGATAAAGCCCAGGCAGGACGCAGTGTGATTCAGGAAACCTATCGCTGGGAATGTGAACAGCAAGGTGTAGCGTTCGATCGCATCTGTTTTTTAGGACGAACTCCCACTGAGGAAGAGCACCGCACCATTTACCAGATTGCGGATGTGCTGTTAGACTCATACCCTTTTAACGGAGTCACCCACAGTTTAGAAGCCCTCTGGTTTGAGTTGCCGATCGTTACCCTGGTTGGGCAACAACTTTATGCCCGTGCCAGTTACTCCTTCCTCCAAAATCTAGGCGTGTCAGCAGGAATTGCCCATTCCTGGGAAGAGTATATCGAATGGGCAATTCGCCTGGGGCAGAATCGGGAACTGCGGCAGGAGATTCGATCGCACCTACAGGATGTCAAACAACCCGATCGGCTGGCCCCCCTCTGGAATCCGCGTAAGTTTGCCGCTGATCTGCTGGGAACTTTGCGGGAATTGGCATGGGGGAAGGCAGAGGGCAGAGGCTTGAGGGAAGCATCTCCGGAAAAGGATTAGAGGCGGAAATCTTCTGTGACTTCCAGTTCAATTTTATCGCCCTTGTTAATCACAACGGCCTGGGGTGCCGTGACATTTCCCACCACCGCCCCAGCGATCGCGCCCCCAATCACCTGTTCCGCCGTAATTCCCCGTTGACCGAGAATCTGGCCTAAGACCACACCCCCTGCGGCCCCGATCGCAACATCCGTCGCGATCGCCCCAATATCCGTCTGATTCGGATCTTTGGTATCGGCAATCTTGCCAGAACGGGCCAAGAAATTGTAAGTTCGACCGTTCACAATCATCCGACTTGCGACAAATTGACCACCCCCTTCAACGGGAACGATTTCCCCTTCGATCGTGCTATCGGCGGGAATCACAACCTGCCCATTACGGTTTCGAATCGGTTCTACCAGATTTAAGGACAGTTTACGGGTCTCACCCGTCTGAATCACCTGGCGATCTTTGCCGTTGTAGAGGGAGAGGAGTTTTTGACCTGTCTGAAGGAATGTCTGATCAATAGATAGACGGCATCCTGTGGGGCCGCAACCACCAGGAGTCGGAGACTGTCGCCGGAACAACTGAGCAACGGAATGGCGGGATTCCAACCGGGAGGGAGCTTCCGATCGCGTTGCTGCCACCGTTACCGCTCCCTGACTAAGGAGCAGAGCCGCTACCCCCACCGTAATGCCTCCCACGTTTCGCAAGGAAGAACCCGAACACTGAACTGTAGAGCGCAACATGAAAGTCTCCTGAGTCGTACAGATTGATGTACAGATTGATCACCCCGTTGCTCTTTGAATTCAGACCTCTAAAACCCAGTCGGGTTGATTCAATTTGGGTGCAAGGGCGATCGTGTTTAGAAAGTCAGTTAATATTTAGACGATCGGGCAGTCATGTTAGTTCCAGTCTGTTCAAATTCAAACCATCTTGAAAAACGAGCAGTTCTCCCGGTTGAATGGGGGTCCAGACTTCGTTATCCGTGAGGGGAACGGTTGCAATCACTGCAACTCGATCGTGAGGAGTTGTTAATTCCTGAAAATCTACCGTTACATCTTCATCAATCAGGTGGGCGGCGGCGAAGGGAGCTTGCCGAACGATGTAGGTAAGCTTTGTAGAACAGTGAGCAAAAAAATATTCTCCATTGGAAAGGAGATAGTTAAAGGTTCCGTGACGGGCGATCGTGCGGGTCACTTCTTCCAGCACGGGATAGAGTTGCTTTAGGGGAGGCTGAGTCTCGGAAAAGCTGTGGCGCAGAGTATTCAAGATCAAGCAGAAAGCCCGTTCACTATCCGTCTTGCCGACAGGACGGTAAAACCCCTGGTTTTCCGGTTCAAAATCGTGTAGATCCCCATTATGGGCAAAGACCCAGTAACGCCCCCACAGTTCTCGCTGAAAGGGATGGCAATTCTCCAGGGAAACATCCCCAAAAGTCGCCTTTCGAATGTGGGCGATTACATGGGTAGAGCGGATGGGGTAATTCTGCACGAGCGCAGCGATCGGCGAAATGACCGAGGGGTTGGGGTCCAAAAACACACGGCACCCCATCCCCTCAAAAAACGCAATTCCCCAGCCGTCCTGGTGTTCGTCCGTCTTTCCCCCACGGGCACAAAACCCCTGAAACGAAAAGCAGATGTCAGTTGGGACATTACAATTCATTCCGAGCAGTTGGCACATGGAAGGTTTGAATTAGTTAGCGGGGGTTAATTCGCGATCGAGCCAGTCCACTTTGAACACTTCCACATCCGGGACATCCTTGAACAGGATGCTGCTGAGGTAGCGTTCCCCAAAGCTGGGCTGAATCATTACAATCAACTTTCCAGCATTCTCGGGTCGTTTGGCAATCTGTACGGCGGCATACAGGGCAGCACCTGCCGAAATTCCAGATAGCAGACCTTCTTCCCGTGCCAGACGACGGCTAAAGGTGACGGATTCCTCACTGCTTACCTGAAACACTTCATCCACCAGATCCAGCTTCATGATCTGGGGGACAAACCCAGCCCCAATTCCCTGAATCTTGTGGGGACCTGCGGCCCCACCCGACAGAACCGGGCTTTCCTTGGGTTCGACGGCGATCGCCTGGAATCCGGGCTTCCGGGCCTTGAGCACTTCGGCAACTCCGGTGATAGTGCCCCCCGTTCCCACGCCAGCAATCAAAATATCAATCTGCCCATCGGTGTCGGTCCAGAGTTCTTCAGCGGTGGTTTCCCGGTGAACTTTGGGGTTTGAAGGATTCGCGAACTGTTGGGGCATAAAGCTATTGGGAATCCGAGCCGCGATTTCTTCCGCCCGACGCACAGCCCCCTTCATCCCTTCCGTTCCAGGGGTCAACACCACCTGAGCACCGTAAGCTTTGAGCATCGCCCGTCGCTCTAAACTCATCGTTTCCGGCATGGTCAGAATCAGACGATAGCCTTTCGCCGCTGCCACCATTGCCAATGCAATTCCCGTGTTGCCGGAGGTGGGTTCTACCAGAATCGTCTTGCTCGGATCAATCAGCCCTTCCAACTCCGCAACTTCAATCATGCTGGAGCCGATCCGATCTTTCACCGAAGCGGCCGGATTCATGCTCTCTAGCTTCACAACGATCTGCCCCACACATCCTTCTGCCTGGGGAATGCGGTTCAGACGTACCAGGGGGGTCTTTCCAATCAATTCAGTGACATTATTGGCAATTTGCATTGCAAGCTCCTTTACAGCGGGCCAGACAGAGAGTGAAGTAAGTTGGATTAATATACTACGTTAATTCGGTCGAGATTGGGGCTTTTTATATGAGTTTAAGAATACGGAAACAGAAGTTTATAAAATACCAAATTGCTGTGGTTCCATTTCTGCCAACACCGCTGGATCGATCGCCCGCGTTTCCAGTAACGGGTACTTCACATCTCCCCACTTCTTACCCGATCGTACCTGGTAAGCCGTGAGGATTTCGGGAATTCTGGCATTGACTAAAACCCGTACAGGAGCCAGTTGCCCCAGTAAACGGGCTTCCCGGTAACGGTAGGATTGGCTGAGTTTGCGATCGACCTGGACAGCGAGGAAGTGAGGATCAAGGAAAGTGCGATCGAGTAGAAAAACGTAATGGGGTGTTGGATGCTGAACTGGAACTAAACATCTGAACTGAGTAGTCTCTAGCGCAAGAGTTGAGAGGGCTGATTGCACAAACTCCTCCTGCAATTTCTCTCCCACCAGATCGCTCACCGTCTGATCTCGGCCGACAAATTCCAGACAGGGCGTGTCTCGATACCAGGAAGTGACTCGGACTCGATCGCCGATTCGATACCGATATAACCCTCCTTTCTGGGACAGGATGAGGGAATAAATCTGATCAGATTGCAACTGGTGGAGAAGATGCAGCGTTCCATCGGCTGATTCAAATTCAAAGAACACTTCATCCAGTAACGGGAGAAAGCCACCCGTCTCAATCAGGGGAACGGTTAGGGGCGCTTCCGTTGCCAACAATCCCTTCCCCTGAACCAGAACATGGGGAAACAGATTGCGAAGTGCCCCCGCTGAATCCGCTGCCGATCCACTTTCCCAGCAGGAAATCAGTTTCAGGTGAGGCCAGAGTTGGGACCAGGAAATGGTCGGTTCTTGCAAAAGTTGGAGGCGATCGACAGAAATTTTGTGACGTACTTGCGCCTGAAAGAATTCGGCATGGGTCTGGATGTAATGCAGATGAACCGTTAAGAAACTGGGGCTCCAGAGGGATAGGATTTCTAATCGTTCCTCTTGAAGGAGCGTTAAACACAGTTGTTGTTTAAAGGTTCCCAGGCTGTTGATTTGATTCAATTTAGGCGTTGTCACCAGGAAAGGACGGAGCAACCAGGAAAGCCAACCTGTGAGATAATCTGCATCATTTTCCAACCCTACTGCTACTTCTGAATCGATATCCTCCCCCCGTCCAAATTGGGGAGAAACACAGGCATAGACTTTCCCCGTTGTAAAAGGAGGTCCATGACGAATCAAATTCCCAGCCCAAATGCAAAATAAGTGATTGAAGGATTGTTGGAGCGATCGCGTATATGGAATGAATTTGATTGGTCCCCGACTCCCAGAAGTCCGTTCATAGAAGATCACAGGCTCCGGTGTTGTTCCAATTCTGTGCCCCAAATTCTTCCCGCCAATCCAGGGCGCAATCTCCTCATATTCAACGATTGGCACCCGTTCCCAATCTGCGATCGATCCAATTCCCAGGAACTTTCCATAGTCGCTGTTGATGAGACGATCACAAATCGTCTGCCGAACTTGAAATTGAGCCAACTGGGAATTCTCTAATGCCCGATAAAATTGGCGGGTAGAGGCTTCCAGGATTAAACCAAATCCCTGAATGAAGCGACGCATGATTAAATTTGCTGATTTGGGTAAATGTCTGTGAGAATCGGTAAGTATGCACCCTCCTGTACGACAGAACCGGGAGCCAGCCGCGATCCGGCACCGACAAAAGCGTGACTACCAATCTTGACTTTCTTCACATACAACATCAAATTATTGCGACGGGGCTTGATGACATGGGTGTAGATGCCCACTCGATAGCCCATGACAACCCGATCGCCTATTTCCAACAGATTGCGATCAGAGATTGAGATGTCCGGTGTCCAGTAGACCGATTGCCCAATCTTGGACCCCCACAACCGCAACCATAGGGAAAACACACCGGGAATAAGTCTCAGAGCCGTTTCTAACGCTGGGAATGCAATGTAAATCGCCTGGATTTGGTGACTTCCCCACCAGGGACTATACTCCTTTCCCAATAGGTAACTCATTCCTTCCTTTACTGGAAAAAAGAAGTTGTGAAGCTGATAAATCAGCAGGGGAAATCCATACAGAGAAAAGAATAGAAGACCCAGGCTGAGAAGTCCGGGAGCATAACACAGGTAGAACAGGGAACTTCCAACCAGCAATAAAACCAGGGTGGGAAACCAGGATAGAATCAGACTAAGCAGAGTCATGGGAAGGGCCAGAACAATTGACGGGTCAGAGAAAGGGAGGTGGGAACTCCCAGGCGATCGGGTACAGAGTCCAAGAACCGATCCGTACCATGCAAACAATCCCACAGTTTGAGATTAGCTCCGTAATTGTAGGAATGCTGCGATCGGGCATGGTGTTGGGCATGGTCGCAGGGCAGGATGAGCCAAGGAACGAGGCAACGGTAAAGGAAACTTTCCTGGGAAGGACTCCACATACTATGCCGCCAGAGATCCAGGGCAGCGGTGAGGCTGGCTCCAAGGGCATATCCAGCCGGATGGTTGAGAAGATATAAAAACAGGGGATGCACCCATAAGTAAAGAATGAAAAAACTTGTCCAGAGAGTATTTCGGGAAGTTCCCATCACATCTAACGTTGTAACTGTGTGGTGAACCTGATGAATTGACCAGATTCCCCGACGGTGCAGAAAACGGTGATTCCAGTAATAGAGATAATCCACCAGAACGAAGCTGAGAAAAAAGCCCATCCAGGAGGGCAGGATAAGAACTTCTTTAAGGCTCGGAAGAAGCCAGGAATAAAGTTGATAGACGATCGTTATTTGCAAAAAGGGAATCACTATTCCCTGCATGCTTAAACCGATGAGGTCGAGAATCCAATCACTTTGGGACTTCGATCGCATCTTCATACGGCTCTGTTGATTCCAAACTGTGAGAGCCAATAACACCCAAAACGTTACCCAAATCAACATCATCACACCCAAAACGTAACCTGAATGGACTGATCGGAGAGGGTGCGGGGATCTTCTCCACGAGCGATCGCGTCTCGAATGGACTCAACAAACACATGGATCGTGTCAGCGGAAGTGTGGGAAAATCGTTCCCCATACTTCTCAATCACCTCCTGCTGCACCCCCAAAATTTTGACATCCTGATGAATAATCTTTTGGGCCGTCCAATGCACGAAAGGCCGAGCTAGCTTATTCCAGAAGCCATAGTGATAGGTCACATCCGTGTAGACGCGCGTGGTGGTTTCTGTCTCAGGAATGGATTGACTGGTAATAAACAAGCGTCGGTGCGGCCCCATCTCGTACTCAACACAGGTGACATTTGGGAAGTAGAAGCGATCGACATGGTAAATCTCCTGTCCCGTCCCATTCAGGAACTGAGCATACCAGCCTAAGTTATTAGTTTCATGGTGATAACGAGCCGTAACCACTCCCTGATGTCGTTCCACCGTCATTTCTAGCCGCTGCTGACGCGGTTGACGGAAGATTCCCGGATGGACTGAAACCGTGTGGGGAATGTCAATAAAGTTCTCAGCGCAATTTGTTACTGTATTGTGGAACTCATTCACCACCCGTACCGTTTCCCAGCCTGCTTCCTGATAGTGGGGCATGGGAAAAGGAGCGATCTCATTTTCTGGTTCTATGGCAAGGCGTACATATACATACCCATCTTGCTCACAAGTAGCATAATGGTTCCCCTGCCGGGATAGATTTGGCTGAAACTCCTTTCCCTCCGCCGGAACCGCTACCACCTGCCCCGCGCTATCGTAAACCCACCCATGATAGGGACACTGGAGCTTTCCCTGATGAACTTTGCCGCAGGATAGGCGACTGTTGCGATGCAGACACCGATCGCGCAATGCCACAGGCTGCCCCGTTTCATCCCGAAAGATCGCCAACCATTCTCCCAGAAGCGATCGGCTGATCACTTTTCCTGGTTTTAACTGATCACTCAATGCCACCACATACCAGAAGTCCTCAAACTTCACCGCTTTTCCTCAAATACAGAGATTTCAATATCACTTGTGAGATGAATCTGACAGGCCAATCGCGCCTGGGGATTTCCAGGGGCCAGAATTTCCAGGACTTCCCGTTCAGCTTCATCCGGTGGCGGAAGTTCCCCCGTTACCAACACCAAGCACGTTCCACATAACCCCGTCCGGCACCCAAACAGAACGGGGGAATTTTGAATTGTCAGAAATTCTGAAAGATTTTGATGGACTTCCAGCACTAAAGGAAGGTATTGGGTGTTAGGGAAGTGGAGGGTACAGGAGGTCATGAAGGGTTAATGGGTAAGAGTTAATGGCTGACTAAATTTCAGGATTTCTCTGCCACTGCTGCATTTGATGTTTTTGCAGGGTGAGATATCTAGGAATTGAATTCTTTCCCATCAAGGTCATTTCCCGATTACTTTTCCAAACGTAACCCAGTTTCTCCAGATACACCTTGTAAGATGCCAATGCTTCCTGATGGGTTTGAAAACTGCGGTGTAATCCTGCTGTTTCCTGCGTAAAACAAGCTTGCATCATGGCTCTGGCATCCCGATCGTCCATTGCAAAAACAGGCGATCGGAATACCTCATAAATCGCAGGATACAGAGCAGGGTCGTACCAAAAAATTCCATTAATTGCTGTTGAGAAATGATAATGGTCTTGCTGGCACCCTCGAATCCCCAAGTTCGCAACAAAGGCTTCAAACGGAGTCGGAGCGGGAAGACACTGGAGCACATCCTGGGAAAGAATGGTGGAACTATTAAAATGGAAACTTTCATCCAGGAAGTGATAGTAAGAAATTCGGGCAGGGATAGGAGCCGTATCAGGATTGGGGTGTTTTTGGTAGTAATTGCTGAGTTTGTGTTGTACCAACTTCCCATTCAATGTCCGTAAACCACGAACCGTAAAATATTGGCAGGCCAGAAATGTGTTGTTTGCAGAAATCAGACCAAAATATTGCAGTTGGAGCTTTTTCCACTGGCGCTTTAAAGCATTCGTGTCCGCAAACACCATTGTTTCTGTAAACGGACCCCGCATCGCATAGCTGAAAACCCGTTTCCCAAACAGCGCCGCTTCTACCTGATCACACACGGTTCTAAATGCATGAATGTGCGATCGTTCCTGGGAAGATTCCAGATCGAGAGTGTCGCAAACGAGTCGAAAATCTTCCTGGGCATACAGCCCTGCTGCACTGGTTTGATTGAAGTAAATCGTGGCAATTTCTGCCGAAATAATTTGGGAATAGTAAGCGACCCAATAAAGCTGGTTTAAGATAATCCGTTGAGCAGGGCTAGCTTGATCCCAGAGCGGCGTACCATAGAGCAGAGAAAATTCTTCTGGATTCCAGTAGCTATCTTGGCAATCCTCATACCGGAAAGCAGCAGCGGCTTCGTCCAATAAGGGAGTGTGGTCCTGATCGCGATTGCGGGTGTAGTTGAGGCGTAACTTTCGGCAAACGGTTTCATGCTCCCGCAAAGTATTGTGTTTCGGTTCTTGAAGGCTAACAGTCATGATGGTTGTCCTTTCCAAAGCTGGACACATTGGGCAACAGAGAGGGGTTGGAATGCTCCCCGATCGTCTAGTTCCTGCACAATCCCATTCGCAGTTTCTCCCCGCATTAACGATCGCAACAACCGCAAGCGAGTGCCGCTGTGGACCTCTGTTTGCAGTTCTTCAAACACCTGTGCCGCTTGGGACGAAGAGAGACCGCCTTTGATGGTGGCGATCTTACCTACAAGACGCTGAGGACCAGGCCGCACCATTCCCAAAAACCTCTCTAATGCTTCGAACAGGATGGAACGACTCGCCTGGGAAAGGACTGCTTGATTAAACAGGGTGACACCGGAAGCATGATGTCGAGATTCTTCCTGAAGGAAATTGCGAAAGAGGGTTGCTAAAGCTGGATGTTGTGCATGCTTAGACAGATCTCGGTAGTGACTCAATCCCCATCCTTCCAAAACGATCTGGATGACAAATAACAAGACTTGTCGATCAGGACACTCTGCCAAGTCCGACAAAAACCGGAGAAATGGGTCATCCAAATTGGCGGGCTGGGAATGGGGTAGGAAAGCACTGAGTTGTGCCATGTGCAGCGTTTCATCCGCCGCAAACAGGTTGTATAACATTCGTTCTTCCGTATTCTCTGCCAGGAGTGCCATTTTCGCCATGTACCCCATTCCTGCCTTCTCCACCCAATAGGCTTCCTCCAATAGTCCCCGGTTCGCCTGTTGCAGGATAGCCTGTTGTTCTGCTGAAGAAGATTCCTGAAAAATCTTGACCTGATGCAATCCAAAAAATTCCATCGGCCACGCGATCGAGTCTTCAGAGGGGGAAAGGGAAGAAAGCCCCGATCGCGCCTCTAGTGCAGAATCCAACACCTGATGAAGTCTGTTCTCTTTTGCAAGAGCGGGTAGGGAAAATCCGGCGATCGTTCCTTTCCCACCCTCGTTTAGATGGAAATTTTTCTGCGCTTTCTGCACCTCCCAAGTTTTCCACTGGAGCGCTTGCTGTTGTTCTAAATGGTGAATAAACTGAACGATCGCCTGATCTTCCCGTGTCGGTGTTTTCAAATTAAATTGAATTGTTTGAAAAATGCGGGTATCCCCTTTAGCGAAGTAATTTCCCACCAGGCGCGTGATATCTAAAACGGCCCTTTGAAATAGGAAACTACCGGGAAACGATCGCCGCTTTGTTACCAACACAGTTTGTCCTTCTGTCCTCCCTCCTTCAATTAATCGCAGGGCAAACAGGATATGGAAGTGAAGGCGATCAGGGCCGAGGGTGACACTGCCCGTCATGCCATACCAATAACACAGGCTGTAAGTCGCTTCGTTTTGATAAAGCGGCAGAAGCAATCGAACAAGCAGGGAATCCTCCCCACCTCTCGTGGTGTTATTGAACTGAATCGCATTCCCGTTCAATTCCCTTTTGGTAAAGTGAATTTTGACTGGAAAATGGTGAACGGTATTGAAATGGTGAGCATCGATCGCGTTAATCATCACCACATTGGGATGACAATTTTTGATAAACCTCGATCCTAAAATCGCTTCACAGTCATCCTGTTCCAGTTCTGGCACAAATGGCAGGGGATGGTGGGGTGTTTCTCCCGCCCAAATCCAGATCAGACCATACGCTTCGGCCGTGGGCCAACGTTTCACCTGAACGGGGGGGGCTTTTTCCAGGGAAGGCGCTTCAATACAGTGCCCCTCAGTATTAAACTTCCAGTTATGGAAAAAACAGCGCAGATGGTTCCCTTCCACCCGACCTTCCGCCAGGTGTGCCCCCATGTGGGGACAGTAGGCATCGATCGCAGTCACCCCTCCATCCTGTCCCCGATACAATGCCAGATCCCGCCCCAACACCGTAACGGGTTTCACGGCTCCAATTTTTAATTCCCGTGAGGGAAGTACCCAATACCACCCCTCCACGAAGCGATCGGGTTGGTTAAACACATGGAATTGGGTTAAAGCGGTGTTCATTGTATTGCTGCCTGATCCAGTTCCACCCCCCCTCACTCCCTCACCCCCGCTCCCCATCCTTCTCCATCCAGAAGCGGTAAACCCGATGAGTTTTTATTTTGATCTGCATACCATAGGCGTAACCCAGCACGAGTTAAATTCTCCTCACAAATTTCTGTGAGGCAAACCAATTCATCCCCTTGAACATGACCCGGATTACATTGCTCAAAAAAACAAACGTGAGGATCTTGCAATCGTTCCGTTGGAACAACTCTTAAGGGCGATCGCAACACTTGAGGATGGGAAAACTTCACAATCCCTGTTGTGACATCATAGTGATCACCAAAGCGCCCCTGAGCAAGAAAATTCATGAACTGTTGGACGTTAGGCGGAGTCACTACGTCATAGCGAGGATAAAATTCCCGACTAAACACAGGTAAGAATCGGTAGGTACGGTATCCAGAGGAAATGAGCAGCCAGTAAAGTTTTCCTTCGGGATAGAGATAGCGGAGTTTTTTGACGGCTGCAAGCCAACTCCGAGCCAGGATTGAACTGCTCCAGGCTTTAGGGTCTACGATCGTATCTCCCGAATAAACAACACTGAACTTGTCATCGGCAAAGGTTGTCTCGTACATCAGGAGCGTTGTAAACCCTGCAAGCATTGTGGTTATTGCATCTTCCAGTAGAATAACCCAATTTTTTTGTTGCAAATCCTGTTCGAATTGCGATCGGTTTACGGTTTCAAAATGACGGCTTAAAAGCTCATACATTGCATCGCGATCACCCTCTGTCAGTTGTTCAACGCGCAAAAGTCGGTTTTTCATCGCTCAATGAGACCGCTCGGCGGTCTCTCCCTAACCTTGAATGTTGTACCTTTGAATGGTGCTAAGAAGCACTTTTCTTAACCCAATCGTAACGAATCCCCCCGGTAGTTCGGGGGAACCCTGTGCCAACCGTCTATCTGGTTACAAAGGAGCTAGGGGATGTTATGGGAATGTCAACATTGAAGGGGGAGGGGAAGACTGACCGACGTTACCCCCCACTAATCTTGACTTTGTACCCTGCCTGAGAGAGCAACTGCACCAGCTTTTGAGCCTGATCACCCTGGATTTCAAGCTCATTTTCCTTAACCGTGCCTCCGGTGCCGCACTGATTCTTCAGTTGCTTCAGTAAGGTCGTGAGCGTTTCTTTGTTAGTCTGAAAGCCTGTAATCACCGTGACCGTCTTCCCACCCCGACCCTTTCGCGAAACCTGGACCCGCAAATTCTGCTGGTTGGGGGTTAGATCAGGAGTGCCTCGCTCAAACGCCGATGAGTTGCTGGCATTGCCGAACTCAGAGTAGACCACGCGATCGGTGGCGGGGTTAGAGGATTTGGATTTACGATCGGAGGTAGCCATAGGAATGATTGAGCGCAGCTACCCTTCATCCTAAACGCTCCAGCTTCTATAATAAATGGCAAAGCGTTGATTCCTGTTCTTCTGCTCAAAACCAAGGTTTTTATGAAACGTAACTCCAAACCTTCTGGGAACCGACCCGTTGGTAACAAGCCCTCTGGCATCAAGTCTGCAATTAACTATGCTTCTGTGGCAGTCATGGGAGCGATTTTCGCGATCGGGATGCTGGTGGGCATTAGTTTCACCTCTGTTGCCAGTTCTGGCCCTACCAACATCGTCAGTCGGGATGTGATTGATACGGCGGCCCCCAACAAAGACCTCTGTTTGCAGTATGGGGCAAGTGCGATCGCGATGGATGCCAAGGTGTTTGTTACCCTGAATCCTTTTAAGGTGTACGTGTCTCAGGCCAAGACCCAACCGGGCTGCGTGCTACGGAGTAGCAACTGGGCGCTGTTGGAGCAACGCAAACTGGTAAATGCAGAGCAGGTGAAGGAATGTAAGAATCGGATGAACACCTTTGGGTTTACCGGACAACTGGAATCTTCCCCTGATATTAATTGTCTGTATGAAAATGACAACGCCCAGAACTTGTTTCTGAATCAATTGGGTGGATCGTCACCTTCCTAACTGGATTAGACGGACCCCATCCTAACGAGAGACGCGAAATTTCGCGTCTCTCTGTTCCTTGGGTGTTTTCATTGGGCATCCCTAATTCATTTTCCATCCCTGTTAGAATCCTGCATTTCTGCTAACAATTCCAGACCATTGCACCTGTTTTTGTTGAGTGCGGCGGTACGAGAAAAAATAATCAGGTTGCTGAAACGTACAGTGGGGAGCGATCGTAATCTGTTCGGGTTGCAATCCCAATCGATCCAGTTGCAGAGCAATGACCCGTCGGACATCCAACCGCACCCTTTCTGGATGGGGGTCGGGCAGGATAGGAGGTTGAGGAAGCTGATAGAGGGCTTCTAGAACGGTTTCTGGGTTTTCAGAAGCATTGGGTTGGGCGATGGTCGCTCCTACTTCCATCGCGACATTCTTGCCGACCTGATAGACCTCCCCAGCGATGGCTGGACCCAATGCAACTCGGAGATTAGAGAGTTGGCTCCCCTGGTCCTGTAACCGAGCGATCGCCTGCAATACAATTTTGGTGGCTGTCCCCCGCCACCCTGCATGCACGGCTGCCACCTGCCCCGTGACCGCATCTCCAATTAAGACCGGGGTGCAATCAGCGGTACAAACCCAGACGGCCTGATCTGCCTGGTCAGTCAGCAATCCATCAGCAGAAGGCAAGTCTTCAAACGCTAGAGTCGCTGCCGAGGCTCCGATTTCGGTGGGGGTTAAGACTACATTGCCGTGAACCTGGCGAGTCCGATAGAAGGGGGCGATCGGGTGTAAAACAGGAGTCAGATCCAGGGGGTTTTGGGGCCAAAAGTGATTTGTAAAGAAGCCGTGGGGCCAGGGGTCCAGTAGGCTACAGGTCAGATAGGGAAGCCCTTCCCAGGTGTGCCAATGCCAGGTGTGCATTCGATTAATGTAAACTTTTGCTTCTATCCTATCAGCCATGCAAGCCTTCGATCTGCTGCAATTTACTGCCGTCTGGGACACCCTTCGAGCGCGTCTGAATTCCCCAATTAAGCCGACTCCGCCGACCCTGCATGTTTTTTCCTGTCTGCCTTCTACCAACGATCGCCTCTGGGAACTGGTGGAACAGGGGGTTGCACCCGGAACAGCAGTATTAGCCCTGGAACAACAGGCCGGACGGGGGCAATGGGGCCGTCAGTGGTCCTCTCCCCTGGGAGGATTGTACCTCTCGTTGTTTCTAACCCCCGATTTACCTGCCCAGGTCGCGGCCCAGTTGACAATGGGAAGCGCCTGGGGAATTGCTCAGACGTTCAGGGCGTTTGCGATTCCGGTTCACATCAAGTGGCCCAACGATCTGGTCATTCGGGGACGTAAGTTGGGAGGAATTTTGACGGAAACTCGCCTACAGGAAGGGCGGGTCGCCCGTGCAGTCGTGGGGGTGGGGGTGAACTGGAAAAATCCAGTGCCTACAACCGGAATTACAGTGCTGGAGGCTACCCAGGAGACGGAGATTCAAAGTTTAGAATTCCTGGCGGCGATCGTTCTTTGGGGCATTTGGACCGGAGTGCTGCATTGGCAACAGCGGGGGTGTGAAGCGGTCTTGCCCTCCTACCTGGAATTGCTGGCAGGACGGGGAGCAGAGGTGGAATGGGGCGGTCAACGGGGAACGCTCATTGGGGTCACTGCGACTGGAGCGTTAAGGGTCCAACTTCTCCCCTCCCAACAGGGGCAAGTCTCAGAAGTTTGCCTCCAACCCGGTACAATGAGTCTTGGCTATAATGGCCGAGGGGCTTGATGTCCTCACCCAAATGAAGGATGTAACCATCTTTCCCAGTGAAGTACAGTCCATTTTGGAGCGCAAAAAGTTATCTACCGTTTGCTTCTATTTCTGGATTGCGATCGGGTCCATCTCACAAATTCAAGTAACTGTAAATTCAAGTAACGGGTTCCATCCGTCTGATATCTGAGCTTCTGAGGCACAACAGGCATGACTGATCTGCATAAAACAATTCACGCCCATCAGAGAACCCTAAGTTCCCTGACACTATGGACCAAGGGATTGGCGTTGCTTGGAGGGATTGGCGTTCTCAGCAGCAGCATGGTATGGGCACAAACGCCTACCGAACCTGTCCAACCGATCGCCCCTGCGACAACGGAAATGGCCCCTGTAGAGGAAGTGGTGCCGATCGCTCCCCCCGCTACGGTCACTCCAGAACCGCAAGCCTTGCCGCCCGTTGTGGTTCCGCAACCGATCGCCCCCCCCGAAGTTTCGCCTCCTGTGCCCGCCGCTTCCCAAAGCCCTGCTGCAAATCCCGGTGGAGCCTATATTGACACCACCCGCTACAATCTTGGGGCAACGGAGTATGAGGCTCCCAGTTCTGTGGTGCTAACGGAGCGATCTACGGGGTGTCAAACGATCGTCCAAAATGGTCAGGGGGTTGGTAGTGGTTGTGCGCCAGGGGTCACGATGCCTTCATCTAGTGCCCGTGCGGCTCAGGGCGATACCTGGACTCCGCGACCTCGTGAGTCGAACTGGGCCAGTTACCCAACGGTGACGATGCCCCAATCCCCTACCTCGATTCGGGTGGGTTCCCTGGCGTTTAGCCCTTATTCAGGCAATCCCTTTTCAGTGCTCACCTACTACAGGCGTACCCCTCAGCCTCCGGCCATGTTGGGTAATGGTAATCGTAGATTACTCTTTCCCCTTGCCATTCCGGCCCCCATTTCCTCTCTATTTGGCTGGCGCACCCATCCCATTAGTGGCAATCTGAGCTTCCATTCCGGGGCGGATTTGGCAGCGGAAATGGGAACCCCTGTCGTAGCGGCTTATGAGGGTCGAGTAGCGATCGCGGATTTCCTGGGTGGATATGGGCTGACGGTCGTACTGGACCACCCGGACCCTAACAATAAAGATCAAGCAGTTCGTCAGACCCTCTACGGGCACCTCTCAGAGATCTTTGTGCAACCAGGGGAACTGGTGAAACAGGGGGCTGTGATTGGACGGGTCGGTAGTACCGGGAATTCCACAGGGCCACATTTACACTTTGAAGTGCGAGAAGGGACTCCCGATGGCTGGATTGCGATTAATCCGGGCGTAAAACTGGAAACAGCCCTGAACGAACTGATGAAGGGAGTGGAGGTTGCGAACCTATCCTTGAGTCTGGAAATGACTTTAAGCGGCAGTGCAACTCTGGTGCTGGATGAAGTTCTTGGAAATTCGATCGCCACTGTTCCTACGATTCCCACAATCGCCGCCCTTCCTGCCCCCCTAACCGTTGGTGGGAATCTCGCAGAAGATCTGGAATTGCGAGGTGTTCAGGGCAACGAGGTAAGCAGTCGCCGCACTCCGTACAGCGATTCCCTTTAACTCCCGGAAACCAATGTCCTGCGTTTTCAAACATGCGATAACGGTATTGGCTAAATTCAGTCATCTCGTAGGCGATCGCTAAATTCCGGAGACGCAGGACTTCGGGGATATTAATTTGTACGGGGCAGGGGAGACACTGGTAGCACTGGCTACAGAGATCGGTTCCCAGGGCCGTTTTTTCTTGCTCGTGGAGGCTTTGGAGGACTGTTCGTTCCGCATCCGTGAGCGGGTCTGTTCGATCGCTCACCTGAAGGGCAGGGTCTAATTCTTCGGGAGTTGCTGGACCCACACTGAGGGTCGTCACATGAGGATCACTCAACAGAAAGCGATAGGTCAACTCCAGGGGCGTAAAGGGCTGACAGAGATCCCGTAACCGAGTCGGAGGCGTGTAGAGCATCCCTCCTTTATCGGCTGGGGAGATAATAAAAATTCCTAAATCCCGCTCATGGGCCAGAGCAACGGCAGGCGCATGACGTTGGAAAAAGTAGTAGTAGTGAAGATTGACAAACTCAAAGAACCCAGTTTCGATCGTGGCTAAAATCAGGTCTAAGGGGCCATGAGTTGAAAAACCGACGTGGCGCACCTTTCCCTGAGCAACCGCTTGTCGAACGGCTTGCATACAGCCCTCTTCTGACTTGATCCAGGTGAGATGCTCTGCCGTATTGACCCCATGAAGGGCAAGACAATCAATAAACGCTAGATTTAACCGTTCCAGGGATTCGTCGATCCATTGGGCCATTTCCGATGCGTGGCGAGTCGGAGGTGACTTCGTTGTCACATAGAATTGATCGCGCTTCAGACCCAACGTTTGAATCGCCTGTCCTAAGAAAATTTCACTTTTTCCATAGCCACGAGCCGTCTCCAGGTGATTGATCCCAGATGCAACAGCTCGATCGACCGTTTTGATCGCAGTAGCTTCTGAGGACATGAACCGCATGGTTCCCAGGGAAAAAACCGAGAGGGGCAGATCTGTTTTGCCAAATCGGCGGTAATGCATGAAGGACTCAAGATTCCCCGAAACTAGGGCGACCTCGCTGGGTAAAGTCTTCGGGACGGAGATTGGCGAGAAAGTCTCGGAATGCTTGCCGCTCTGCTTCGTCAGCATCCCGATCCACCGGAATCGATGCGTCGGCAATAACCTCTTCCATCACCCAAATCGGCGCATTCGTTCGCAAAGCAATCGCGATCGCATCACTGGGGCGGGAGTCGATTTCCTTCTTGACTTCTCCCTGCTTCACCGTCAGGACCGCATAAAACGTATTATCCTGTAAAGAGTGAATAATGACTCGCTCCAACGTCATGTTCCACTCATTCATTAAGTTGACAAATAAGTCGTGGGTCAAGGGCCGAGGAGGGGTTTGGTTTTCCAGCACTTGTACGATCGACTTCGCCTGGTCTTGACCGATATAGATAGGTAAAGCACGTCGTTCCGAAGCGTCTCTGAGAAGGACGATCGGGTGACGGGTAGCTGCATCTAGCGCGATTCCAGCGACTTTCATCTCAATCATTCGTCTGGCCTCTAAAAAAGCTGGTTGAGAGGAATAGGGGAGAACACCACAGGCGACGAAGGGGAGCCCTAAAAGAGACTAGCATCTTTATCCATCGATTGGCATAACCCCTGGGAGAATCCTCATCCCTGCTATGATTCCAGTAAATAGCACTCACTGCCATCTCTTCTGTAAAGTCCATTCTCTAAAGTCTGTTTTTTAAACTGATTTAATGTCTTTCAGTTTAGTATTTTTCGGTTTAATGTCTTTCAGTATGCCCCACTCTCTCTTCAGATCTCTATTCTCCACTCCTTTTATTTGATGAAAATACCCGGAAAAAACCCAAGATTCGGTAATTTTTTTCTGTTTAGATGATTAATTTTTCTTTTTGCAACTTGATTTATCTGCATTTGACAGGTATGCCATGTTTACAGGCTTAATTCAAGCATTGGGAACGCTTCAGCCGATTGGAGCAGAACAAGTCCGTATTCTTTGGACTTCCCCCATAACCGAACCCACCTTACAGGACATTGCACGAGGAGATAGTATCGCAGTAGACGGTGTTTGCTTAACCGTTACTGAAATTTTACCTCAGGGCTTCGTAGCAACCGTCTCTCCGGAAACCATAGCCCGCACGACCTTGGGGCACCAGTCCAATATGAGCCATGTCAATTTAGAAACCTCTTTGCGGGTTGGCAGCAAACTGGGGGGGCACTTTGTCACCGGGCACGTAGATGGAGTCGGCTACTTACAATCTGCCGCTCAAACTGCCCGTTCCTGGGAGATGGAATTCACAACCGCATCAGAAGCCGTTGCCCGTTACATTGTTCCTAAAGGAAGTATTGCCATCAATGGCATTAGTCTTACCATTGCAGAATGCAGTACAGATGGGCGATGGTTCAAGGTGGCTGTGATCCCCCATACCTATACGATGACAAATCTACATGAACTTCAGCCCGGAAGTTTGGTGAATCTTGAAGGAGATATTTTAGGGAAATACGTAGACAAATTGATTTCATACCGACCCGATCGTGACACGGAATCTTTGCATCCGGAATCTTTACAAACCTTTTACTCAAGCTCTGTACCAGATTCCTTATCTCAGGCTAACCAAACAATGGGGCAAACCGTCAGTCAAACAGGCATTACCCCTGAATTTCTGACCGAACATGGTTATCTATGATGTTACAAATTCACATTAAATTATAGTAATCCAAAGAAAAATTAGCGGTTTCTTCGAGCATCTACGGGTAATCTTAAAGACATGTAGTTCTCTGTTGGTTTGGATGCCCTGGTTGACTTCGAGTTTTTTAAACTTTTCGGTCATTCGCTCGAAAAGGATTTCTATAATGGTTCAAATAGTCATTTCAGGGGCATTGGGTTTGGACTGAATCTCTTGGGCTTAATCTCCATTGTTTTCGGGGCGTTTTCACGCTCAATATCGCTATGCCAACTGAAAGAACTACAACCTACCGGAACGTCATGGAGTCTCTGGTGGCTGAGGAAGTTGATCGACAATTTCAACAGATTCCCCCTCGGCTGGCTCGTTACCTGAGTAAAGAGGAAGTGACGGCTTTTGCCCTCAATCGATTGCCTGCGCTTTATGCAACCAGTGAGAAAGGGTGGCGGCAGCAGGTGATTCGAGGACGACGAGACTGTGGAACACAAATTGCAACGGCAGTTCGTCAAGCATTGGTCGCTGTTCAGAGAGATCCGTTAAGAATGGAATCTCCTCTGCCTCCTGCGGAGGATAATGATGCCCACTCTGCGCTGCGCGACTTGAGGACCATTCTCAAACGGGAAGAACTCACCTGGAAAGACTTAGTGGATGCGGTCGAGCAAGCCCTGGTCCAAACGGCACGAGGCCAAGTTACCTGGCAAAAACGAAATTCTGCTCCTGTTAATCGCAATGCCTGGAATAGTGAGTTATACAAACGCTAAAGGACACAAGCTGGGAACCTGCCTGAGGTTCGCTTTGGGGATTGGGGCCGCGATGCTCCTCTCTCCGATTGTTGCGAGTGCCCAGACCTCGGTTCCCGCGCCTTCCCAAGCGCCGCTGGATACGACGCTCTTAAGGTTGGAGGAATCCCAAGTCCCAACCCCCGGTATTTGCATCACCCCTCCTGATGTCGTAACCAGTAAAACGATCTGTCAAGCTTCTTTGACGCTTCCCAGCTTATGGTGGGCCAAACAACAGTTTGGAGGCCAGGTGTTGGAGAATTGGTTAGCCTACGGCAGTACAGGTGCTTCACCAGGGCGAGTGGATCTGGTGGTAAACCCCCAAGCTTGGAGCCTTCTGAATTATCTAGAACGCTATGAATTCATAGATAAGTTTGGGTCGATCGCCCGTGAGTTTGGTTACAACACTCGTGTTTTCAACCGCCAGGGGGAGAAATTAGCAGCCTACACCTGTAGTTACAGGACCGCTTCTGCTATGGATCAGACCCCAGCCACCCAACCTCTCAAAGCTGTTCTACCCTGCGCGATCGATCTCGACTCAGCTCAACGGAATCGGCTTCGGGGGCGATCGGGGGGGCTGTCTCCGTAGGGCGGTACTGTCGGAATATACAGTGGGAGCATGTGAGGCTCGCTCATTCTAAACGAGCTTGCAGTTTCGATGAATTGCGGTTGTTATGCATTGCTCTGATGTTTCAGAGAAGGTACTAAATGCATCATAAAGTCGCGTTTACCTATTGGCGCTCCTGCCATACGCAGGATATTGTATGCCGTTGTGATATGGAAATAAAAGTTTGGCATCAGAAAATCATCTACATACGAAAGTCCAGATAATTCTGCGTATAGCTCTTGTCCAAGATCGATCCGATTGACTTCTAACAGTTTAGAATCAGCAACATTGATACTTGCTAACAACTCCTTAGTAGATGAAATATGGCTATGCGCCTCAACTAGAGATGTTACATTGGGGTTTAAGTTGTTTGCCGACCGTCCCAGACACCACAATGCGAAGTTACGGGGCTGATTACAAACAAATACTATTTGTGTGCTGAAAGGAAACATATCGGACGCTATGCGAAGTTGCAATAGAGTCTCTATATCGTCTGCGAAATGACTCTCTGCTATTTCTAAGAGATGACTCAGGGTATCGAGCCTAGAATCGAAGATATTTTGTAGTGCTACGATCTTCTGATTTTCCATACGGTTTTTAGAAATACAAGTTGTAAGGCATAACCGTGAAGTTGTGCGGCAGCAGATAACCTCGAACTCTCACCGATAACCTCTCAACGGTCGGGTGCATTGGGGTTATTAGCTGGCGGGATGCATCGAACTCACTCGCCCTAGCTCAACACTTACAGCGTCAAAGCGGTCGTCTCCAGGATGATAAGACAGTACTTCTAAACCGATCGGCTCTCTACTCACCCCATCCTTGATCAAAATTACCCCATCTCCAAGTTCAGTGGCAATTTGGCTTTTTCGTGGCACTTGCCAAAACACACTTAAAAGCTCTGTTTCCGGTTCATAAAACACTTTTATTTGAGCCACAGGGTTTCCCCCTCCTTGATTGCGTCAGTTTGGTAGGCGGTGATTAGAAAACCATCTCCGTTTAAGCGTCGTGCTACTGCAACAACCTAACATTCTTCTTGCCGTGCCCGATAAAACAATAATACTCCTGCATCCCGGCTACTGCGTCGAACCTCATCTGGAGCAGAAGGAGTTAACTGAACAAAATCCTCAAACTCCTCAATATCAGGGTGTTTGAGGATCAATCGTTGCCAATATTCTTCAGATGTTCTAACCGCAAATCCAAGCGGTGTAGAAATTTCAAATTTCATAGAACTGCTATGGATGCTCGGTCAACAGCTTAACCAAATGCTGATGCCAATTCAAGCATAACTGCTGCATTGATGAATCCAAAAAACAAGCAGTGACATGATACTGAACTCTAACAAGTAAGTGTTATGTACGTCACAGCCTACGGGCAACGCCAGATAACGGTGCTGTTCAGCGGCTGAAAACAACCTTGAATGCAAAACCAGGATCTCTCGGCAGTCCGTTCCAAGCGAATTGTTAGACAGCGCAATCCCTAACAACAAAGCTCTACTGACCACGCCCTGGCTTGCAATCTGCAAAACCCAACGCCTCTGAATCAAGGAAACTTGCGATCGCCATCTCAATCACGGCTTCAATGGGATACTCAATCTCAGCAGCACGATCACTCAGAGCCGTCCGAATTCGCTCAGGCAATCGCCCTAAAATGACTTCAGCATCAGCCGGAGACAGTTGCTCTTGGAGTTTGGCTTGCATAGCATCACCTTTCAGTGGGAATCTGGGCGTTGTAAGGGGGTTCAGTAGCCCTTAGAATAAAGCAAATAGCTGCTTCTACAGACAAGCTCCAATCTGCGCCCTAACCTAAATCCAGCGGTCTAACGTTGCGGTTGAACGGCTGTAAATAATCTTTACAACAACCAGCGACTTTAGGTAGTCCGCTCCAACCGAATTGTTCGACTGCGAAATACAACGACTCTGAACTGTGTTTACGACAGTAATGTTATTTGTGCATTTCGTGGATAAGAGGTGCCACATGCTTTGAAATTCTCGACTTTAATGATACACCCGTAAACATCTCTTTCATGATGTTTTCCCTTAGAGTCTATAATTTCAAAATGAATTATTGATCTAATTTCTCGGCGGCTTGAGTCCTGATCTAAGATGAATGAAAAAAG
>JANRKG010000110.1:0-21151 GCA_033763635.1 Leptolyngbyaceae cyanobacterium bins.59 | reverse complement strand
GAGTTTCAGGCTCTTAAACGGGGACAAGAAGTGCCGACCCCGCAGTCCCGCACCCCCTGGGTATCCACAAAGACGGAGCAAAAACAAGCGCCCCTGCAACTGATGGAACCTGCCCTTGAACGTTGTTCAGTGACCCAATCCCAACAGTTTGAGCAAGCCGATCGCATTCTCTGGCAAGCGCGGTGTTTGGCGAATGAGTGGCGCGGTTCCTTAAAAACCCATCTTCGGTTTGGCAATCTGGCTGAGGAATTGCACAAGGTTGTGCAGGCAGAGACCGCAACGCTGCTCTGGTTGGGTTGTGAATCCGTGGATCATCCCCTGGTACAAACCCTAGGTCCAGATCTGGGTTGTCCGATTTTGGGCATTCCACCTACCCTGAATCCCGATCGCTTCTTTGAGTAAGGGCCGTTCTAGGCGTGGGGCACCCTACAATCGGGGCAGAATTTCTCCTAACAATTCCCCTGGGACTTTAGACAACGCCCCATTCTGGCCCTGAAGCCCCAGTTCCGTATAGAAGCCGCGAAGTGTCTGGATTACATAGGTCAGGGCTGTGCTATGAAAGTCGGGCTGGTGTTGCCAGCCCTGAGCCGCCTGAAGATGATGGTAGAGGGCTGCTTCCAAGTGGGCTGCTCGGCTCGTTTGGTTGAGAGAAAATGCATGGTCCATTGCAACTTGATAATGGGCCAGTCCCAGGTTGTTTTGGGTGGCAAACACATCAAAGGTCAGGGAGATGGCGGCATGCTGTTCTGCGGTTTTCAGGGCAGCGGTATAGGCTACGATCGCCTGTTCTAGATAGTTCTGGCGTATTGCGTGATTGTCTTTTTGCCGTCCCGCCAGGTGCCAATAAGCTGTCCCCAAATTGTTTTGAGTCGCAGCATGGGCGGCGGGGGCGGCGGCTACGGTGCGATAGATCAGAGCTTCCTGGTAGGCTTGAATGGCTTGTTCCAGGAGTAGATCGGTTTGCTCATACTGGGCAAGATTCCAATAGGCCGTGCCCAAATTGTTCTGAATCATCGCGTAGCTCATCGCTTCCCGTTCAGGATGGTAGTAAGGAAGGGCCGCAGCGTAGGCTGCAATCGCCTGTTTTAAGTTGGGGACAGGTTGCTGATACTGGGCCAGGTGCCAGTAGGCCGTGCCCAGATTGTTCTGCGTTGAGGCATACTTGGCGGGTTCCAAGTCAGCCTGCCGATAGCGCAGGGCTTCCTGATAGGCATTGACGGAACATTGTAGGTTGGCAGCAGTTCCCCGATAGCGGGCTAAATCTCCATAAGCGGCTCCCAGGTTGTTTTGAATCATGGCATAGGAATTGGGTTGGCTCTCAGGGACAATCTTGCTGAGGGCAACTTGGTAGACTTCAATGCTTTTCAGTAGCGTCGGTAGTTTTTTGTCTAAGGTGGTGAAACTGCGAGAGAGCATCCAGTACAGGTTACCCAAGTCATTCATCACATCAGAGGCCAAAGGTACGGAAGCAACGTAGGATGCTGACTGGGAACTGAGATAGACCGTTTGCGAGCAGGTGCCAGTCGCCTTGCGATTGCCGTTGCCAGTTTCAGAAAGAGAAGGGAGTGTGCGATCGTGGGCGAGCCATTCCAGCACTTTCTCATAAGCCTGAATCGCCAGGGTCAGATTCTCTTCCGAAAGGTTCCCTGCTTCAATGCGATCTCGATAGAGATTTCCCAACATGCGGTAGGCTGCGGCTAATTCGGCGGGAGAAGCCTTTTGCTCATGGAGGTTGTGAATGTGCTGGAGGGTTTGGACAGATTCAGAAGGTTTGGACGCAGGCGTGTCTGTCTCAACTTCCAGGATGTCTAAAGCCTGAGAGGTGAGAGGTTCGATCGCCTGGAGCTTACCATTGCTTGCACTGAGAGGATTGCCATTCCCACTTCCATTGCCATTGGGATTTTTCCTGCCATTGGCCTGGGCTTGCTCCTGCTTCCTGCCCTTCTTTTGCAACGGTTGCTCTTGAGGACTTTGCAGGACTGGAGGTGTTTTTGGGTGCGAGGGGACGGGCGGCTGTGCAGTTACTTGCTGCTGAGTTGGTTCGGCTGGGTTGCTGGGAAGCTTCTTGGCTATGGGGGTGACAACTTTCCCCTTCTGCTCTGCTGCGTTGGATGAACTCTCACCCAACTTCGCTAGATCTTGAGTCAGAATATCCCAGATATCTTGGCTCACCTTCAGAGGTTTTTGAGAGGAGATTGGGGTTTGGTCGATCTCAACTTTTGGAGAGTCTGGGAGTTTTTCAACGGGAGGAGGAGAGGGCAGGTCTGGGCGGGCTGGGGTGGGGTCGCCTACAAATTCAAAAATGCCTGTATGCCAGTCCCAAAATTCGGGGGCTGACTGCTGGACACTGTGGAGCCAGGGGCGGGGCATCCAGATCAGCAGACTGGATTCTAAAATGGGCAAGTTTTGTTCAATCAGTTGTAGACAGCGCAGAAACTGCCACTGGACTGTTGCAGGTTGGCGAGTTAATTGTTCGATTCCAACAAGCTGAAACCCTGGAAGGGTCTGACGCTTACTACCCACCGAGGGGGGCGGGTTTTTCTCAATCCACTGGGTAATTTGGACGATCGGATCAGGCTCCGCCGGATCTAAGGTAAGGCTGACCAGTCGGGGATAGGCTGGGGAACGGCTGTTATGGGCAATCCGCAGGGGTTGGTAGATCTGGGCAATGCGATCGAATTCCGCCTGGAGTTCGATCGCCAATTGAGTTTGCAAAGCCACATCATCACAAACCGCGACAAACAGTTGTCGCCGCAGTCCCAAGCTGAGGGCCAACTTGAGACGCTGATAGGCTTGCCGATTCACGCTGGAAATAGTCTGAGGTACAGAGTCCGTCACAGTTTTGGTCGAGACTTGAGCGTATATTCTTCTCTTCTCGTTCCCCTGCCCTAGCTCAGGATTTTGTCTGTTGAAATCACTGATCTGGTAAATTCAATCTGGCAAATTCAATCTGGCAAATTCAATAAAAAACCAGATGTCTAAGGCATCTGGTTCCGTTTGTATCATCCGTTCGTTTCTGTATCTGGTTTTATATCTAAGTTTTTCTACCAGGATTAACCTTAACCAACGTTAGAAACAGCGAAGGCTACGAAGATCAGTCCACCAACCAGCGCTAACCCGCCGACCCCTAAAATCAAGAAATTCCGTTGTTGAGCCTTGGTAGGGGGTTCAGCCCGATAAACCTTGGGTTCTACCGCAAAGTTGTTGAGACGACCACCATCTTCCACTGTATAACGCATGCGAAAATCCTCTATTTTGTTATTTACTAAATGTAACAAAACTTTGAGAAAACAGTTAATTTTATAGAGAAACTTAAGAATTGGGTAAAAAGCTGGGCTACACAGCAAGAAGGCAAGATTTCCCTCTACCCTCTAACCTCTGCCTGCAAAAAGCTAGCCGATCGCAACCTCAGAAGGGTGAGACTGTAATTCCTGGAATTGGATAACGTCTTGGCGAGGATCAGCATAAGCGACCCGAACTGTCAGCCATTCTCCCGTAGCGATCGGGCGGTTAAACCGGACAGCCAACTCCAATCCCAAATCTTCGATCATCACCAGCACCAGGTTTTCGTGCTCCCGGAGGGTGCGTAGGACTAGGGCTTGCCAGACTTCCTGGGGATGACGGCGCAGATACTCCAGCCCCCAATACCGATTGGTTTGCCGCTCAACTAGCGTTGCTTCCTGAGCCGTACTGCTGACACTCAGGAGTAGCTCTTGCATCTGGTGATCGTTGAAGGGAAGGGACTCGCCCCGCAGATGGGCCTTCAGTTGAAAATGGGCCAGAAGATCGTTATACCGACGAATGGGAGAGGTTACTTGAGCATAGGTGTCTAACCCCAGGCTGGCATGACGAGCGGGAGTAATGCTGACTTCACTCCGGGGCATGCAGCGACGAATGGCACAGGCCCGGACTGGACCGGGGGGCAGTTGCAACAATTCTTCGTCGGAGGGTAATTCGGGTTGAGCTTGATTTCGGAAGGGAAGGGCCAAATGGTTCACCTGTCCATATCGAGCCGCAACTTCCCCCGCCAGAATCATCATTTCGGCAACTAAATTCCGTGCCTGAGAATCTTCAAGAACGTGAATTGTAATTTCATCGTTCTGAACTTTAATCGAAGCTTCCGGCATACTGATGCTGATGGCCCCCTGAGTGGCCCTCCACATCCGCCGTCGAGCGGCCCAGGCAGCGATCGCCGCGATTTCCAGCTCCGCCTCAATCCCCAAGGATAGGATCTCTTCTACATCTTCATAGGTGAGGCGGTAGGTTGGGCGAATCAAACTAGTGTGAATTTGATAATCTTCGACTGCCCCTGTTTCATCTAAAATGACCCCAAAGCTGAGGGCACAACAGGTTTTTCCCTGGATTAAGCTCATGGGGCCAGTAGCGAGGTCCGGCGGGAACATCGGAATCATGCCAGTGGGCAGATAAATTGTAGTGCTGCGCCGTCGAGCTTCTAAATCTAGCTCATCCCCCGGTAAAATCCAGCGAGTTGGGTCAGCAATATGAATCCACAGGCGCTGTCGCCCATCGGCTAAGTATTCCAGGCTTAAGCCATCGTCAATTTCCTTGGTTCCTTCATCATCAATCGTGTAAACCTTGAGATGGGTCAGGTCCAAACGCTGGTGCGAGTCATTATCCGGTGGAGGCGAGGTGATGCGACACTGTGACACTTCCAATACCTTGGGAGAGAATTGCGTTGGAACCTGTCCCCGACGCAGGAATAAATTTTCATGGGCACCCCACAGACCCAAATCAACGAGGAGTTGAAAAGCAGCCTGAGGAGTTTGTTGCACCTCCAGTTTAGCAAGGAGTTCCAGGGCTGGGCTGCGATGGGCAGATTCTTCTCCCAGAGCCGCGAATCTTTCTAGGGCTTCGATCCGAGCGCGATACTTCGTCTGCCGCAGGATTTCCAACCCATCCTGCCAATCCTCCCGGGCAGCTTGTGCCTCCGTTTCCTGACATTCTGATGAAACTGAAGGATAGGGAACGCTGTCTTGTTTCCGTTTTTGTAAGATTTGTTGAAGCAAGTTAACTAACTCTTGCCACTCCTGGACCCTTTGGGCCTCCACCTGAAGCTGGTGCTTTAACTCCGTAACCTGAGTAACCGAACGGGGTTCGTAACGATCCCCTTTCTGTTTAAAGTACAGCTTGTCTTCTGAAAGGAGATAATACGCAGCGTAACAGGCGGGGGGGTTGCGGTCAGAGAAGAGAAGCTGGGCCATTGTCTCCGGCTGAACACCTGATTCTTCTTCGACAAGCAGTTCCCAGGCAACCTCCAGACTGGAGGGATCGAGGAGGGGTTCAACTTGCTTGCGAAAGGCTGAGACTTCAGTGGGCTTATAGGTCGCATTTTCGACTTCATAAGTCACCTGACGGGGATGTAACGTATGAGATTGCCCATATTCATCCAC
The DNA here is from genome assembly GCA_033763635.1 of Leptolyngbyaceae cyanobacterium bins.59. Lineage (GTDB taxonomy): Bacteria > Cyanobacteriota > Cyanobacteriia > JANRKG01. The sequence goes on along the minus strand of JANRKG010000110.1, from coordinate 15,740 downwards.
CGCAATCCAGTGTTTTTTCCCCTCTGGACGCTCAAGAACTGCAAGACGGCGTTCACCGTGCAGCCGAAATTCAACTAACGTTCCTTTCTCCACAAGCTTTGAGAATGATAGATCCCAACCTAAGATAGCCCCAAACCAAAGTGTTTGAGCAGGAAAAGTTTCCTACTCAAACCATATCGTTCCCTATTCTAGCCGTTAGCCTTCTTGATTAATAAACGGAAGAAGGGCCAGAATACGCGCCCGTTTAATGGCGACCGTCAGGTGGCGTTGTTGCTTTGCCGTTAGCCCCGTAATGCGGCGAGGGAGAATCTTGCCTCGTTCAGTAATGAACTTACGGAGTAAATCGACATCTTTATAGTCGATGGGTTCTTCAGGCTTAATAGGAGAGACTCGACGACGGTAATAAGTCATAAATCAGCAGACTGGGTGACAGGACAAAATGGGGATGAAGCGCACAGCCGTACAGAACAGAGCAGTCAGAGATAGGGTAAAGCGAAATAGGGTAAAGCGATCAATAGCTAGCAGGTATTCGCGCGACAGCCTAGTGATAGGACAGAACAACGGACGATAGGGAACCCCTTCGCCTGCTAACCCGTAGCGTTTGACCCAAGCTTATTTGATCTCTTTATGGACTGTATGACTATTGCAGTGGGTGCAGAATTTCTTCAGCTCTAACCGAGCCGTTGTGTTCCGACGATTCTTGGTGGTCGTGTAACGAGAGACACCGGGCGATCGTTTGTTCGCATTGGTGCGGCACTCAGTACATTCCAGGTTAATAATGATACGTACGCCCTTAGCCATAGGTTTCTCAGAATTTAAAGTGAGACGCGATCTACTATCATTCCATAAGATCGTCTTAGTTTGCAACTAGCCTTTTAGGGTTGCACGCTCACAGTAAACGATAGTTAATGAGTTTGAGAAGCTTAAGCCGTACCTGCCTCAGCTTCAATCGGAAAGAGTAAGTTTTAGAAGTTCCAATGATGGTAGTGTGGGCAATCAGATCATGAAGCATGTGTTGTCTCCACGGATCACTTAAAAGAAAAGCTCCATCGATTAGGCTGATCAGGAATGTAAGCACCAAGATTTGCCAGTCATTTCTAGAAAAGAAAGCATGTCCGCCCCAAACCACCAGCAGACTATTTCCGGCAATAATCCCTTCTCGCACTAGAAGGGTGAGCCACCCTGGAGTTCTGCCAAACTTTGTGTCAGACACTCGAAGGTCCATAATCCATCGGCCTGGACTTTGACCGTGGGCCTGACTAGCGAATCCAACTCTCCAGAGCAGCCAAGTCAATAAAAAGATCCAGGATGCCGAGATCAATGACCCCTTCGAGAGAAGAGTGGCAACCAGACCGGGGAAGGATACATCTAGTGTGAAAGCAATACAACGTCGCCAAACGGATAAATTCACCCCAATCCCGCTGGAGGAATTTCTTTTGAGTGACCGACTGCCTAACATTGGCTAACCCGCGCAATTTTGTTGGATTGCAAGATTTAATTTACGCATTCATCATGTGTCCTTTAAAGTTGGGACTTCAAGATTGAAGTTATAAATCTTTAAGCTCTGCCCACCCTCTGGAAGATACCCCGATTCGATGGCAGTCCAATCTGTCAGAATATTTATTCTCTAGTTTTGCATAAATTCACAAAATTGCTCCACTTCGATACAGGGCTTGGGATTGACTGCTAATACTTTTATCATTCAGTCTAAAATCTCTACTTTTTCTATAAAGTTTCTACCCACTGGAGAGGATTTTCTGTAAGATTGCTAGCGACGATTAGGTTGGTCAAAGTATGGTACAGCCGAGTCCGGCCCTGGTGGTTGAGGGGGGAGATGCCTCTGCAATTGCACAACTGATGAACTCTACCCTGAAACCGAAAGGGATTTCATCCCGTGCTGTTCTTCGATCTGGATGTTTATATGTTCGCCTGGATGCCCTGCAAGCTCCTGATCAAGATCTCTTATCTGCTTTTGTCCAACTTAGTGTTTTGAAGCTTGCGCTTCAGTCGATCGAAAGCCTTGTGATCTATGGATTTCAAGAAGGAGTGAACCAGCCTGCCTGGACCCAAAAGATTTATCTCACGCAACAACTTGGAAAGCCAGGTAGCCATTCCGTGAATCATTCTTCTGCTACCCTGCCTTTGAAAACGCCCTCACGACTGGAGATCAGCCCAATTCTTAAACTGCCTACGGTCGTTCGCCCCAACCGTCCCAAAACACGACGAATTGTTCAGATTATCAATCGTCAAATGATGTTGAAGCAAGTTTTAACCAGTGCGTTGGTTGCATTTGTTGGGATTGGCCTCACGACAGGTCTACTGGTTTGGTTAGATGCCCAGGATCAAAGACCGGGGCAATGGCAGCGGAGCCACATTCACTTGAATCGTTGGGGGTAGGTTGGGTAGGATAGGGCATTCTTGCCCCCTGCTTTTTTAACTGAAAGATATGTTTTCTGTGCAGCAAGCAGAAGCGTTAATTTTAGACCTGGTAAAGCCCCTGGGTTCTGAAGTTGATGTGGAAATTGTTTCTTTACAACAGGCATCCGGGCGCTTAGTTGCCCAGCCGATCGTCAGTTCTCTGGACTTTCCCCATTGGGACAACTCAGCAATGGATGGGTACGCTGTCCGGTGGGCCGATATTCAAAATTCCCAATCAGAACCGCTGTCCTTGCAGGTGATTGAAGAGATTCCGGCAGGGTGTTTTCCAAAAAAGGTCGTCGGTCTGGGGCAGGCGGCGCAAATTTTTACGGGGGCCATGATGCCGGAAGGGGCCGATACAGTTGTGATGCAGGAGCAAACGCAACGGGAGGGCGATCGCGTCCTAATTTTGACCCCTCCCAAACAGTCAGGATCGTTTGTGCGTTGTCGAGGAGCCTTTTATCGGGCGGGTGAAATCCTCCTCCCTCCTGGAATTCAATTGCAAGCCCCCGATGTGGCTGTGTTGGCAGCAGCCCAATGTGCCCAGGTGACCGTCTATCGATGCCCGCGAGTGGTCCTCCTGTCTACAGGAGATGAATTGGTGGGTCTCACCGATCCCCTGGGACCGGGACAGATTGTGGATTCCAATTTTTATGCACTCTCCGATCTAGTGACGCGATCGGGTGCGGTTTCCCTGTTCCACCAGATCGTGGCCGATCGTCCAGAAGCCCTGAAGGCCGCCATTGCGGAGGCGATCAGGGCGGGAGATCTGGTTATTTCTTCTGGGGGGGTTTCTGTCGGTGAATACGATTATGTGGAGACAATCCTGCAAGAACTGGGAGCCACTCTGCACATTCGATCAGTCGCGATGCGTCCTGGTAAGCCCCTAACTGTTGCTACCTTTCCCCCGACGGGCGATCGTCCTCGCACCCTCCTGTATTTTGGGCTGCCCGGTAATCCGGTTTCTGCTTTAGTGACCTTCTGGCGATTTGTGCAACCCGCCCTCAAAAAATTAGCAGGTCTCACAGAGGGAGTTTCTCCCTTGATCATTTCAGCCCAAACCCGTCAAGATTTGCGCTCCGATGGGCAACGGGAAACTTATTTGTGGGGCAGACTGGTGCCCCAATCCACGGGCATAGAATTCTCCCTGGCGGGCGGAAGTCATAGTTCTGGCAACTTAGTGAATTTAGCGCAAACCAATGCCCTTGCCGTGATTCCAGTTGGGGAGACGCTCATCCCAGCAGGGGAAAAGGTTCCGGTCATGATGGTTGGAGGGTAAGTTTTGGGAGTTAGGCGGATGCTCGACTCCACTCCTGAAGTGCCTTAAAAATGCCCTGTCTTAAGGAATCGCTGATTGCCTTACTTCTCGCGAGGGTTTCTAGCTGTTGGTAGGCGCGGAGGGCATCGATTTGCTGGAGGGCCGCGATCGCATGCAGTTGAATTCCCGGATCGGGATCGGCAAGCAGGGCAATGAGATCTTCAATGGATCGGGGATCGCCCAGTTGCCCCAAGCCAACGATGATGATCTGCCGCGTCTCTCGGTCCTGGTCTCTGGGATTAGATCGTAAAACTTCTAGCAAAATATTAACCGCTCGAGATTTGAGGTCTGGGTGGTTAACCCGGCCCAAAACAGTAATAATTTCCCGTCTCACGGGAGTTGAAAGCTCGACCCCCTCCAGATTCGTGAATCTTTTGTAGAGACATTCCAGCGCAAAAGGGATATTGAGCCAGCCTAAGGCCCGCACAACCTCAATCTGGAGGGCAACGGGGGTGTCGGGTTGAGTTAACGCCTGAAATAACGTAGTTGCTGCGAATTGGCTTTGATAACGGCTCAGGGCCAGAGCCGCTTGCTGTCCGACAGCTTCATCCGGGTCTCTCAGGCGGTCGCCTAGTTGCTGGACGATCGTTTCTGCCGTGTCCTGGTTCCCCCGTAACCCCAGGGCAATGACAGCTTCTCGTCGGACAGAGGCGATCGGGTCCTGGAGGGCTGCCTGAAGAATCGGTAGAACACGGGGATCATGAAAACGACCCAGGGCGGCAATTGCCAGAACCCTGCTCTCTGGAGCAGACCCGTGCGCGGCCTGTAGTAGGGGTTCCACAACCTCTGGGCATCGCATTTGGGCCAGAATTCGAACAATCGTCAGGCGAAAATGGGCATTGGGTAATAAAGAAATTAAAGCTGGGAGGGCTACTTCTCCCATATTTGCCAGGGCTTCAATGGCAATCTCTTGCAGATCCCCCTCCCCCTCTGAAGTAGGTTGGGTCAACAGTTGGACCAGGGTTTCCAATACGAGTGGGGTCTGAAAATTCGTGAGGATACGAGCGGCAAACCAGCGGGTTTCCCACTCTGCTGTTTCATCTTGCAGAATGGCAACTAAACTGGGCACCACAGACTCACCCACTAACGGTAGCAGTTTGGCGAATTCCCAGCGATCGTAAAAATCCCCAGATTCCAGAACATCGAGGGCTGTCAGCAGAAAGTGGTGGAGTTCGCTCTCTTCGTTCCAGTCCTCTGGGGTCAGAGTGGGTGGGAGAAGGGACGACAATTGGTTGAACTGCTGGCTGAGGGAAAACCAATCTCTTTGCTGAATGGCAAAACAGGCTTGTTCTAGAAGGATTGAAGTTTGAGGGGAGACAGTCATAGTCAAGATAAGGGCGTAGCCAGAGGGTGAGCCTGTTCCTTCTCACTTTCCAGCAAGGCTTTCGACAAAATTGTTCATATAGTCACAATTGGCAGTCAATTCATGGGCTTTTTGCATTTATTTAATGCTTTTTATGCATGTCTAGCAGAGGCTGACTGTAATTCAAATTTCCCAATCTCAGAGGAATTGCGGAAGGGCATCCAGTCTTGGAAAAAATCAGTATCCTGGGATCAGCGTATTTTTTCTGGTCTATGCTGCCGTTCTGTCAGATCATGTCCGGGTTTTTCACCAGGTTGCCAAAGCTTCAGCGATCGTCCTTGGGACAGCGAATTCTCTCCTGCTTACTCGTCGCAGCGCTTTGCTGGAATGTGTTTCCGAGAGTTGCGTTTGCTCGAACTGATGCTGCTCAAACCTCTCCTCAAACAAGCCAATCGGGACTTTCCGTGCAACCCTATCTCGATCGAGTGGTCGATCGGGTAACGGAATTTACGCTGACCAATGGGCTGAAGTTTATTGTACTGGAGCGTCATCAAGCCCCCGTTGTTTCCTTCCTCACCTATGCCGATGTGGGCGGGGCGGATGAACCCAATAGACAGACTGGAGTGGCCCACTTTCTAGAACACCTGGCTTTTAAGGGCACAACTCGGATTGGCACCACAAACTATACCGTTGAGCAGAAATTGCTCGATCGGCTGGATGCACTGGATACCCAGATTCAAAAAGCAAAGACCGCAGGGAAGACAGAAGAGGCTGCCAGACTTCAGGCGGAATTTGAGCAGGTCGAAGCGGAAGCTGCAAAACTGGTTGAGCAGAATGAACTGGGCCGGATTGTGGAGCAGTCGGGTGGAGTCGGCTTGAATGCCAATACTTCCACCGATGCAACCCGCTACTTTTACAGCTTTCCCTCCAATAAGCTGGAACTCTGGATGTCTCTGGAATCCGAGCGTTTCCTTGATCCCGTGTTTCGCGAATTCTACAAAGAAAAAGATGTGATTTTAGAGGAACGGCGACTCCGGGTAGATAATTCCCCGATCGGTACGCTGGTAGAAGCGATGTTGGATAAGGCGTTTCAGGTGCATCCCTATCGCCGTCCCGTGATTGGGTATAACCAGGATATTCGCAATCTGACCCGTGAGAATGTTCAGAAATTCTTCGAGACCTATTACGTTCCCAATAATTTGACGATCGCGATCGTCGGGGATGTAAATCCTCCAGAGGTGAAGCGCCTCGCAGAGATTTACTTTGGGCGCTACAAAGCAGGATCGAAACCCCCCCAAGTAACGGCTGTCGAACCGCCCCAAAAGGAATCCAGGGAAGTCACATTGCGGCTTCCTGCCCAACCCCTCTATATGGCTGGCTATCATCGCCCTGGTGTGAATCATCCAGACCATGTAATTTATGAGTTGATCAACAGCATTTTGAGTGACGGACGGACCTCGCGCCTTTACAAATCCCTGGTGGAGCAGCAACGGGTAGCGCTCACAGCCCAGGGATTTAGTGGTTTTCCAGGGAGTAAGTTCCCTAACCTGCTGGTGTTATATGCTGTGACTGCTCCGGGGCGAACAGTGGATGAAGTAGCCCGATCGCTCGACACAGAGATTGAGCGTCTGAGAACAGAACCTGTTGCGGCATCTGAACTGGAGCGAGTCAAAACCCAGGCAAGGGCGGCTCTGCTGCGGTCCCTCACCTCAAACATGGGGATGGCGCAACTGTTGCTAGAGTACGAAGTCAAAACGGGAAGCTGGCGCAACCTCTTTAAAGAATTGGATGCGATCGCTGCCGTGACCCCAGCGGATATTCAACGGGTGGCCCGCTCCACCTTCCGTCCGGAGAACCGCACGGTTGCCAAACTATTGTCGGCTGAGAAGAAGTAGGGAAAGAACCATGACAAGCATGCTGCAACAATTCATTCGCGCAAAACGGTTGCTTCGGCTGCGTGGTCAAGCAGTGCTGATCGGCTGTTTCCTGCTGCCCTTTGTGCTGCTGTTTTCCCAATCCGCCGTGGCAGAAACTGCGAAACACTATACTGATCTGGTCTTTCAGCCGTTACCTGAAGTACCAGTCCCCCCCTATACCCGCTTCGAAATGAAGAATGGGATGGTGGTCTACTTGATGGAGGATCATGAGTTGCCCTTGGTTAGCGGAACTGCCCTGATCCGCACAGGGGAGCGCCTGGAGCCAGGGGCGCAGGTTGGCCTTGCAGAGATTATGGGCACAGTCATGCGATCGGGCGGCACCCAGAAGCATAGTGCCGATGCGCTCAATCAATTACTGGAGCAACGGGCCGCTTCTGTCGAAACCGCCATTGATTCGGCATTCGGGAGCGCCAGCTTTGACACCCTGACGGAAAACCTGCCCCAGGTCTTTTCTCTGTTTTCAGAAGTTGTCCGGCAACCCCTGTTTCCCCAGGACAAAATTGATTTGGCAAAGACCCAGCTTCGCGGATCGATCGCCCGTCGCAATGATGACCCGGATGACATTGCGAGTCGCGAATTTCAAAAACTCATTTACGGAAACACCAGTCCCTATGCCCGGACAGTGGAATATGCCACTCTGAATAATGTCTCGCGGGAATCCGTGCTTCAGTTCTATCAACAGTATTTCTATCCCAATAATTTTATTTTGGGAGTAGTCGGGGACTTTGATAGTAAAGCGATGCGATCGTTGATTGAGAAAGCATTCGGTGACTGGCAGCCCAATTCCAACTTTAAAAAGCCAGCCCTGCCTTCGGTCAGTCAGTCCAAGAAGGGGGGAGTCTTTTTTGTAGATCAGCCCCAACTTACCCAGAGTTACATTCAGGTTGGGCATCTGGGCGGACAGTTGAGCAGCCCAGACTACGGTGCCCTCAGTGTGATGAATGAAGTTTTGAATGGATTTGCAGGGCGGCTGTTTAATCAAATTCGATCGCGTCAGGGATTGGCCTATTCCGTCTATGCGTTTTGGAGTCCCCGATTTGACTATCCGGGAGTGTTTGTGGCTGGAGGTGAAACCCGTTCTGACGCGACTGTCGCATTTGTTCGATCGCTCCTGGCAGAAATTGAGCGCATCCGGACCAGCCCCGTTTCTCAGCAAGAATTAACGGTTGCGAAGGATTCTGTCGCCAATTCCTTTGTATTCAACTTCCAGAGTCGGGGCCAGATTCTTTCCCGTCTGTTGCGGTACGAATACTACGGCTACCCGAAGGATTTTCTGCAACGGTATCGCCAAGCCATTGCCAAGACGACGATCGAGGATGTGCAACGGGTAGCGAATACCTATCTGAAGCCTGAGAATTTGGTGGTGCTGGTGGTTGGAAATGGAAGTGCGATCAATCCGCCACTTGCCAATTTAAGTCCAGAAACCAAGGTGACTCAGATTGATATCACCATTCCCCAACCTCAGGCAGGAAACTAGATTACTTGAATTAAGGGACTTACAAATTAGGAGATTTCCAGAAAATCATTTCCCCGCTGGTTTCGGCTTCGCTCAACCAGCAACCGTGCCCTGAGCGGAGTCGAAGGGCAGCCTACTGGTAAACTCTTTTCAAAAAATCACCAGTAACAAGCTATCCATCATCGGGCTTCGGCTTCGCTAGCCCTCGATCGCTTGCGGGTTGAGCGGAGCCGAAACCCGTTCTCAGGTGTGTTATTTTGCCTGTAATGGAGCTTCCAACGCTTTTACAATCCGATCGCGGCTCTCTTCATAGTGGGCGCGGGTGTAGGTGTCCAGATCGGAGCGACGAAGAGCGCTTCCCAGGCTATCCCGCAATTGCCGCAATTGATACCAGGCCACGGTGCGGGCATCATCAGGAACGGGATATCGCCGTAGCACCATATCGGTCAACGTTTCCAGATAATCTCTCTGAATGGCTCGGCGCAGACTAGAGAGGTGAGCTTTGGAAGCATCAGCTTCAAGGGATTCCTGCCAAATCTTGCTTTGCAACGTCTGGAACAATTCCGGAATGGTCAGGGCTTCTCCGGGACGGCTCTTCATCTCCGCATCCCGCAGTCGCGCAAGGCGATCGGGGGACAGCAAATCCGCCAACACGAACCGTTGCAGGAAGAAGATGCGATCGTAGATCGGGTAATCCAATTGAAAGACGGGAATGTTGCTTCCCCAGTGGCTCCAGCGAGAAGGAGCGAGTTTGTTCAGTAACGCTGGTGAGAAACGAAACGCACCATCATCGAAGACGTATTTCTGAATTGCAGTCAGTGCCTGTCTCTGTTGTGCTAGAGAAACCCCTTCAAAGGGAGGTCTTTCTCCTGGATCACCTGCGTAGTTACGGCTGAAGGATTGTCCCCCAATGTACTGGGGTAGCACAGAGGCGTAGTTGAAATATTGGAAAAAGATTTTATCAAAGACACTCCGGGCCTCACTAAAGCTTTCTCCTTTGATGGGATAACGTTTTTCTAAACGACTCCACATGTCCTGTGCATTATCCATTTGCCATTGGGAGTAGGTAATCATATCCCCACTCATATCGAAGGCATTGATGCCGGGGTCAAGAAAGGCGTACAGATCTTCATCCGTACCATAGGCGAGTTCCGGTTGCGGTGCGCGTTGGGCAATTTCCTGTAATGCGCGACGTTCTGCCTGGGGAACGGTTGCCTCAATGGGTTTGTATCCATACTCGATCGCCCACTCATCATAGGGACCCACTCTGGGGGTGAAGTAATCACCCTGCTTGAGATGCTTGGGAGCCAAGTTCGCAGGGTTATAGTCCATGACAGAGGAGACCAACCCTCGTTTGCGAGTCATTTCCAAATTGTTCAGTTCTTCCGGCTTCAGAAGGGTGCTGCCATGAAAGTTATGACGTAAGCCCAGCGTATGCCCCACTTCATGGGCAATGATCTCGCGTAAGAATTGGTGGGTGTAATCTTTCATCTCCTCACTGGTGGGAGAAGCATTTCTGAGAAACGCGACCGTATTGCTGCCCACCGCAAAGTGACGGGAGACTTCTAACCCGTAACACAGGTCATACTCCTTCATGAGCTTGCCCAGAAAAGCCTGTGGGTTCGATCGCGCTTGAGTTTGAGAAGCTTCCGAGCTAGTGGCTTGCAACCGTGCAGGGATACGCCGATAACTGCACGTCTGAGTGTTATTCGCCAAGTTGCCTAAGAGTCCCTGCTGGGTACTCTCACTGCCTTCGGTAAAGATGCGGGCTTCCTGTTTGATAAACCGTAAGAAGTTTGCATCGACAATGATGTCTGCATCCAGAATCTGACCTGTAAGAGGATTCACCCGCGACGGTCCCATCGCGAAGGTGGCATCCAGAGAGTTGAACCAGCGAATCGTGTTATAGCGCACGTCGGCAGGGTCCCAGGTGGCGCGATCGGGCATTTGCTTGACTTCGATCGCATCCTTAAACCCAATCTTCTCAAACGCCTGGTTCCACATCATTACCCCTTCGCGCACCGTCTGCCGATACTCCAGGGGAACGGTGTTTTCAATCCAGAACACGATCGGGTCTTTGGGAGGGGACAGGGGCGCATTCGGGTCTTTCTTTTCTAGCTGCCAACGATTGATATACCGGACAAAGGGTTCGCGGCGATTGTCGTTTGAGAAATCCTGGTAGGCCGTGATGAAGTAGCCGACCCGTTGATCCGCCAGGCGGGGCTTGTAGCTCTTCTTAGCGGGTAATTCAGAGAGACTGTATCGAACCCTTAACGTCAATGCTCGACCATCGGGGAGGGACGACACGTAGGAATTTGCACGGGAGGACGTAAAGTTGTAGACCGATTCTAACTCCAGGTTCAGGGGAAAGGCACGGGCCGGAGCCAGGTAAGACTTGCTAGAGTCCAGACTGTAGCTGCTGGGCAGAGACTCGGAGAGGATCGCAGCCAATCCGGGAAAATCACTCATTAAGACAGGCGTGATATCCACCAGCATCGATTTTCGTTGGGGATGGGTGCTGCGAATGGGCAGAGCAAAGAGAACAGAATCGCTGAACGATCGGTTAATCGATCGTTGTAGAGGATCACCTGGTTGCGCCCGGAAATATACATTGCGGACAGCTAACTGGAGGGTATTGTTCACCTGCCGAAAATAGAACAGAAAATCACTGAGGGGCAGACCACTATAGAGACCGCTTTCTCCAACCCCCGATTCCAGGGTCGTGGTCCACAGGTAGTTCACATTCAGTTGGTCAGGCTTGATTTCCGCGAGTAATCGCCCTGCTTTGCGATTTTGGTAAAGGGTGAACAGGCCATCTAGTTTTTGAAACCCCTTGACGGCGCTATCAAAGGGTTGGGCGGTGGGTTTGGGCGGAGTGGTAGGGGATACCGCTGGCTTTTTGCTATTGGTTAAAGGGGTAGACGGAGAAATGATCGCAGGCTTTTTCCCGGTTCTGGGTTTAGTCTGCTGGGCCACGGCCTGTTCTATAAAGTTGCCCAAGCCTAGCTGCTGAAACCCAATGGGGGACAATACCAGCAAAAGTCCCAGCAGAAAGGCCATGAATTGCGATCGTATTCTCATCCGTCCGTGTCCACTCAGGTGATTGGCTTATCTTTCCCACAATCTTAGCCAAAACCATAGACAAGTTGGACGCTCCCTTCCTCAGATAGATGATGGACCGATGGGAATTGACTAGAGAATTTCAAACACGTCAGAGTTGGCAAATCCCGCCTGTTGTCCCCCGCCTGCCACCCAGATTTCTCCAGCATAGAGGATTGGGAAAATACCGTGACGAGCGGTGGGCATGGCACTGCCCGATCGCCAGGTATTCGTAACGGGATTGTAGATATCCACCCGGTTGTAAACCCCTTGAGCCGTTGCGCCCGTTCCTGAAGTGGTTTCGCCTCCAATCACATAGAACTCACCATTAAAGTAAACGGCTTTCCCCATCCCGCCTCTAGCCTGGGGCAAAGGTGCGAGGGTTGAACCGGAATCCAGACTGGAAACCCAGGTATTCGTACTTGGATTGTAGATCTGGACAGTGTTAAAGCCATTCGCGACTACATTCGCGTCTCCACTGCCCGGACCTCTACCACCGAAGACATAGAGTTTTTGCCCATCGGTCGCCGAGGCTGCATGGTTACGGCCCTGGGGCATGGAAGCCAGGACAGTCCAGGTATTCGTCGTTGGGTTGTATTTTGCGACCTGGTTGGTGGTGATGGAACTGACGATGCCCCCCGCGATGTAAATCTCGTTGTTGATCACAGCGGACGAACTCGAACCAACCGCAAAGGGCATGTCTGCGCCGATCTGCCAGGTGTTGGCGATCGGGTCATAAATTTGCACTTTACCTGCCCCACTTCCCAGCCCTCCCAGGAGGTACAGCTTCCCATTGAAGACTTCCGCCGCATGGTGATGGCCCACAAAGGGACGGGGAGCGAGATCGCTGCGCCAGGTTCCGGTTGCCATGTTGTAGGCGAGTGTTGCATTACTCGTCTCACCGACCATGTACAAGACTCCGTTCATGACCCCAGCCGCGACTTCGCCCAATTTCACGGGCATGGCCGGTCCTCGGTCCCAGATACCGGGGGTGGTGAAGGGGGCTGAGGTGGTACTGGCAACGGGAACAAACTCGATGTAATCCACCCGTGCATGTTCCAGATCCGTTTCTGTGCCGCTAATCCTGAACAAGGCTCCCTGAGTGACGTTCAGCCCTGTGGCGACGACTTTCTGAGTGAGGGTTTGGGCGTTTGCCAGATTGCTGCCCAATTGCTGGTTGAGATCCCAGACATTCAACAGCGTATTCCCCATTTTGACTTCTAGACGGGCCACCCCATCGTTTTCGTCGTAATACCCCAAAATCACGTTATAGGTTCCGGTTGGCCCAGAGAAATTGAAGGATGCCGTTCCCGATTCCAGGTTATTGCCACTCAGAAGCGTGATCACCTGCCCTCCCGACGCGGAACTTAGGGATTCCAGGCGATAGGTGTTCAGGGACATTGACTCGGCTTCAATGCGAGTTGGTGCGATCGTATCATTGTCTACGATCTTCAGAGTCGCTGTCTTCTGAGACCCTAAAGTTGCGCCACCTGTGGGATCGGTCAGGGCAAGGTTGATCGTTTCGGAGGGTTCGGCGATCGTGTCATTAACGATGGGAATGGAAAACGACTTGGCAGTAGTGTCTCCGGCGGCAAAGGTGACAGTGATGGGAGCGTTATTAAAGTCCCCAGGAGCAGTAGCAGTTCCATTCGTGGGGGTAATCGTGGCACTGATGGCTCCGTTACTACCTCCGATACGGGTAACGGTGACAACGCTGCCGGGTGTACCATTCTCATTCACACTGAAACTGGTGTTACTAAAGGCTAAAGTTCCCGGATTGGACGGTGGCGGTGTACTCCCATCAGCCAGATACAGGAAGGCACTGGGGAGGAAAGAGGTTTTACCCGCACTGTTAATCGAGACATCTAACAATTGTCCTGTCGCTGCCTGAGCCGGAATAATGCCCTTGATCCGGGTGGGGGAGACGGAGGTGAGTACCGCAGTCTTGCCACCGATCGTCACCGTTGTATTGGACAGGTTGCCGAAGTTCTTGCCGCCGATCGTGAACGAATTGCCGCCGATCGCAGGGGCACGCCAGGGGAAGATGTCATAAGCGGTTGCCCCAACCACATTGGGATCAATGGGGGTGGAAAGGGTGATGGTGTTATCACTGTAATCAATTCCCAGCAACGCACCCCCTGGCCCTGTCGTAATGTCTAACCCGGATGTATTTCCAAACATTTGATTCAATGTTTGAATACCATTCCCATCGGAGGTTAAGTTACTGCGGTAAAGTTGCCCGTTCCATTTCTGGGCCAGTAGATTGCCCCGCATCTGTCCACCAAAAGCCATCGATCGGTACTCAGTGAGTCCATTCGTTGAGGGGTCAACAGTTTTCAGCGGAGCGTTATAAACACCCGGAATCGTCACTTCTGCCGGACCTCGATAGACATTCTGGCGGTCATTCGTACGGCCCCGGTTTCGATTGGGATGTCCGTAGTAGCTGCCTTCCGTAATTAAGTTCAGTTCATCGGGATTGGTGGGGTCGGAACTTTGCGTCGTCCCTGAAGTGGAAGCGGCACCATAGCCACCATTCGGGCCATTATCGGTTCCAAACAACTTTCCTTGGGTGGTGAAGGCAATATCGTAGGGATTGCGGAATCCATGACCGTACACAGAAACGTCAACCCCGAAAGCAACGCTTACGATATCTCCAAACACCTGATCATTGTTCTCTACCCCCGTAACCGTATTTACATACTTAACAGAGCCATTAAATGAAGTGTCCGTGAGTTTGGCTTTTAAGATGGCAGCGGACAGGGGAGATTCATGCAAATCACCCAGATTGGGATGTTTGACCCCTGCGTTGGTGTTGCCGCCACTGGCGATCAATAAATCCCCGTTGTTATCGAAAGCCAACCCGTTTACCCCATGATCGTGATTCGAGACAGGCAATCCGGTAATGAGCGGTGTGACGATCGAAAAATCAGAACCAGACAGCACCGATACCTGACCGCTATAGGGGGAGAATCCGGTGAATGCGCCGCCGCCATTGGCAAACAATTGGCTATGGGCAACATAAATCTTGGGTGAACTGGAGCTATCAAACGGATTGAATGCAATCCCCAGAATGTTGGTGTTCGATAGCGAGGTCAGGCTGGTGACTTTCTGAGTGTTAGTGACATTGTAGTTATCGTCAAAGGTGTAGATTGTGATCTCACCGTTGATTGCGCCCACATAGAGCCGACCATCGGGACCCCATTCTGCGGTGGTGGGGGCGAAGGGGGCTGCATTGACGATCGCCTGTTCAGGGGTAAAGGAAATGGGCGTAGTAGCACCCTCATAGGTGAAATAAACGGGATCACTGAATCCCTTAGGAGTTTCCACCTTCACGGCGACGGTGCCCGTTCCGGGAGGGGTCAACAATTGAATGACACCCTGTTCCACCGAAATTTCGGGCTTCGTGAGAATTTGGGTGCCCCAATGCACCTTCACCTGATGGGAAGCATCTCCGTCATAGAAGGCTACACCGTTCAGAGCGATACTTTGTCCACCTAATTCAGAACCCTTATTAGTAGAAATTCCATTAATAAAGGGTTTCAGGACGCTTTGATCATGAGTGAGATTGTTGGCGTTTATTGCGGTAGCAACGCCCCCATTGATGGAGGTCAGCACTTCAATCGGGTCGGTAGCAGACGCTGTGCGGGCGATCCGGGCTTCCAAGTTGTAGGTTGTCTCAGCCGCTAAATTAATCGGACCTGATACCAGTGTTCCATTGATGTAAATCTGGCTACTACTACCTCCCTTCGTCGTGAAACTGTAAGACCCTCCGGTGGTGGCTGTCAGTTTCCCTTTCATGACTACGGCTGTGTTATCGACGATCGGAGAAGTGCCGATCTTGCCATTCTTCTCTTCCAATCGCAGGGTGGGCACAACCTCGATGAAACTGGGGGAAGCAGAGAGATTGTTCAGGGTCACTCCCGAATAGTATTGGGTCAGCACCCCACCAACCGCATTGATAGGAAAGACGTTGATTGCAACGGAGTCCGTTAGGGTTTCCGTTGGAACGCCATCATCTCCAATAGTCAGGGAGACCTGATGTTTTCCAAGCCCTAAGGTTGTTTGCAGGGCTGTCGTGGTTCCTAGCAGCGTGTTGCCATTCTTCCAGGTGAAGGAATTGAGGGTGCGGCCTAGCTCGTGGGTATGGGATTCATCCCCTCGCAGGGCGATCACTTCACTTCCATTTCCTTCATAATCCACAGCCCAGGA
>JANRKG010000109.1:0-6689 GCA_033763635.1 Leptolyngbyaceae cyanobacterium bins.59 | reverse complement strand
CGGCCCTCCCCCATTGACCTCTCGGTAAATCCTCCCGAAGCCCCCAGTGTGGAGCGAGTTTCTATCTTCTCGGAAGAATTAGTGCGGGAACTTCCCAAATTAAAGCGTACTGTTCTGCAACCCCTGGAACCGTTGATAACGGAGGGAGATCCCTTAGCGGTGCCCCGTCCTCCAGGGGAAACGGAGGATTTGCAGCTTTCCTTCTCTGCTAACTTGAATTACCCTCCGGATCTGGAGCCGATCGAGATCGTTGGACCGACGACCCAGGCTTCCGATTCGCCCTTCCTGCCCGAAGACAGTTTGTTTCACGATACGACCCCTTTTACCAAACTACCCCACCTGATCCGTTCTCCCGAATTAAAGGTTTTGCAATCTCCTCCCCGCAATAGCCTGGATCAAACAGTAGTGCCCGTGACTCTCACTTGCTGGTTGACGCGCCACTTTCTCATCCCTGTCACCGAGGGAGAGCAAAACTTTTACCAACTCAAGCGTTTTAACGAGATCACCCTCTCACCAGGACAATCTATCATTTGTCGTCTTGGGTTTGAATGGCGGGTGATTCCGGTGACAACGCGGGTCCAGTTAGGAAAATCTTTGAAAGCCCATCAAGGTTTAACCGCCACCTGGGGAATTACCAATCGTCTGCGGTATGTATTGTCTGAAGACCTGAAAAGTTATGAAGCCTCCATCACGCTCTCGAACTACAGTAGTCAATCCTGCACCTTACAGGCGGGTCAGCCCCTCTGCCGTTTAGAATTTGCCTGTCCGATGGCTCAGTTATCCACGTTTCGATGGGAAGACAACAAGAAAACTCCTTAGAGCCAAAAAATATGGCAATTTAAAGGCAGGGATTTTGTGCTGTTGTAATTCACGGGCGATCGTCATGTCTACCACTCCTTCCAATCAACCCTTACCCCATATCAGTGTGAAAGAACTGGCTGAACGGATGGGAAATTCTTCCGACCCATTGCAGTTGATTGATGTCCGAGAGCCACAGGAATTGGCGCTCGCCCATATCGAAGGCTTCACGAACCTGCCGCTGAGTGAATTTTCCCAGTGGTCTGAGCAAGTACCCGTTCAGTTTGACCCTACTACAGAAACCCTGGTGATATGCCATCATGGAATGCGATCGGCTCAGATGTGTCAGTGGTTGATCAGTCAGGGCTTCACAAACGTCAAAAACATTCAGGGAGGCATTGATGCCTACTCCCTCGTGGTAGACCCAAAAGTACCCCGCTACTAACTGAGCGCGATTAAACCTGATTGCCTGAAACCTGATTGCCTGAGCCGCGATTCCTGAAGCCATGCCCCCGGAAGATCCCTCCCTATCCTCCAATATTGATCTCAGTAGCGACTCTACCTTTCAAGCCCAGGTCCAGCGGATGCAGGAAGTGCTGGTCTATTTTCGCTGGTTGACGGTACTGGGCTTATGGCTGACGATCGGGACCGTGAGCCTGTGGGGATTGCGCTCTGAGATTGCCCTGTGGGTGGATTACTTTACCTGGGTTGCGGTGCGCTATGCCCTGGCCTATAACCCCTGGCAAACGCTGGGACTTTCCCTCTGCATTGGCATGACAGCGGCGGTACTGGTCTGGCAAAGCCGCAATATTTTGTTCGGCTTGCCTCAGGAAGAACGCAAACGGTTAGAACAGCAGGTTTATCAAATTCGCAAACAGGGACCCAGCCATCCCCTGTGGAAGCGCGTGATTGGAGAATAAGGCAAACAGTGCCCAACCTATCCTTTCCCTGGCAACTGCAAGTACCTCCTGTCCTTCCTGATTGGTTTGTGGCAACGGTTGATGATTATCTGGGTGGAGACACTGGGAAGGGTTCAGCGCATGGAGGACAATTCGCAGCCCAGCTTCTCTGGCAACGGGGAATTCGGGAACCCACCCAACTGACCCCCTTTCTCAATCCTAACTTGTATCAGCCCACCAGTCCCTTTGCCTTTGGGGACGAGATGCGCTGGGCAGTGGGGCGGTTACTACAGGCAAGGGAAGAGAAAACCCCGATCGCCATCTGGGGCGACTTTGATGCGGATGGAGTCACCGCTACTGCGGTCCTCTGGGAAGGATTAGGGCAATTCTTCCCAGCACCGGAACAACTCACCTACTCCATTCCTAACCGCTTCACTGAATCTCACGGCTTATCCTGTGCGGGAATTGATCGCCTCGCAGACCAGGGATATCGCCTGATCGTCACCTGTGACACGGGCAGCACGAATCTGGCGGAAATCCACCATGCCCGATCGCTGGGAATTGACCTGATCATCACCGATCACCATACTCTGCTTGCCGATCGCCCCCCTGTCACCGCCATTCTGAATCCCCGCATTCTCCCCCCAGAGCATCCTCTGGCTCACCTATCGGGGGTAGCTGTCGCTTACAAACTGGTGGAAGCCCTTTATCAGACATTGCCCCAGGTGCCCCAACAGCCCCTGGAAGCCCTGCTGGATCTGGTGGCGATCGGGTTAATTGCTGATCTCGTGCAACTGACAGGAGATTGCCGCTACCTGGCCCAACGGGGAATTGAACACCTGCAACGGCAATCCAATCCTGCCACTGCGACCCGTCCCGGTGTGGCTCGATTACTAGAACTCTGTCAGCGCAACGGCGATCGTCCTACTGACATTGCTTTTGGCCTTGGTCCCCGCATCAATGCAGTCAGTCGCATCCAGGGAGATGCCCATTTCTGTGTTGAACTGTTGACCAGCCAAGACCCCGATCGCTGCAACCACCTGGCAGAAAGTACTGAACTGGCAAACACGCGCCGGAAAGCCCTACAAAAGGATCTGTTGTATCAAGTCCGTCAACGGCTGGCAGCCCTGGACCTGACTACCCGGCAAGCGATCGTGTTGATGGATAGCCAATGGCCTCCTGGGATTTTGGGGCTGGTTGCCGGACAACTGGCCCAGGAGTACGATCGGCCCGTCATTCTGTTGATTGCCGATCCGGAAGATATCACGGACCTCCATTCAAGGAAAACCCGAATGGCAAGGGGATCGGCCCGATCGATTTCGGGTGTTGACCTGTACCAACTTTTTCAAGATCAGGCTCACCTGCTCGATCGCTTTGGGGGGCATCCCCTCGCGGCTGGCCTGAGTTTGCCCGTCGAGAATGTTCCCCTCTTTACCGATGCCCTTCAGCAAAAATTGCGGCAACAGGGATCTTTCACCGGAACCGAACAGCCCTTGAAGACTGCCGATCTGACTGTCACCGTTGCAGACTTGGGGCGAGATCTTTTTCGGGAGTTAAAACTGATTGAACCCTGCGGAATGGGAAATCCGGTTCCCAAGCTGTTGCTGCAAAACTGCTGGTTTACGACTGTGCAGAACCGGAACATTCAGGATTGGCAGGGGAAAAAACTGCGCTACATCAAAACGGAATTTAATGTGTGGGATGAGTCTTGCCGTCAGGGATTTCCGGGGGTGTGGTGGGAGCATTACCGGGATGAGGTGCCGACGGGTCGATGTGATGCGATCGTCGAATTGGACTACAATGCCTTCAAACAGCGCTATGAAGTGCGGTTAATTGCCCTGCGCTCCTCGCAGCAATCTGTCAGGTTTCGCCAGAAGTTGTAGTGGATTGGATAGTGGATTGGCGAGGAAAGGATTTAGCCGATCTGGACGATCACCCTCCTGACCTTCTGCCCGTTCTCCAGTGTCCGACCACCTGGACGGAACTGCAAGCCTGGATGCGTCGCGCTCGTCTGGAAGGCAAACACCTGGCTCTGGCTTATCCCCAGCCTATCCCCGAAGCACCGGAAGTGATCTGGCAACGCTTTGTCGGACTGGCGAAGTATTTGAGCCGCACGCAGAAAACCGTGACTCGGAGCCAACTGCTTGAAAAACTGGGAATGGGCGATCGAACCCTGCAACTCGCGTTCCAACTACTAGGGGATGTGGGATGTCAGGCACAATCGACTCCATTTGGGTTTCAACTGGTTTGGAATCTCCCGAATTCGCTTCCTTCCCTGCCCCCCTCCTTTCCCAAACGCTTAGAAGCCTTACTGAACTGGATTCAGGAAGAGCGGTTTCGCCAACAATATTTCTATGCAGTTCCCTTGCCCTTGATTCAACGAATGGCAGGGGAGATTCGCCCCTCTTTTACAGCCGATACTGTCGAAACACCTCACTAGCTGCCCGATGCAGAATGGAGTGACGGTAGACTAATGCCTCCATATCATCCGCATATCCACCGCCAATCACACAGGCCACAGGATAGCCTGCGGCAACACAGGTACTCAAAACCTGCATTTCACGGCGATACAAACCCGTATCGGTTAAAGCGAGTTTTCCCAGTCGATCGCCCAAATGGGGATCTACCCCCGCATCGTACAGCACCAGATCCGGCTTCACCTGGGCCAGCAGATCCGGCAAATAATGGGCCAGGGTTTGCAAATAGGCCTCGTCCTCCATTCCCAAGGGCAGGGGAACATCTAAATCACTGTGTTGCTTGGTTCCTGGAAAATTAGCCTCACAGTGCATAGAAAAGGTAAACACACTGGGATCATTCTGAAAAATCGCCGCCGTCCCATCCCCCTGGTGAACATCCAGATCCACGATCAAAATTTGTTTCGCCTGTCCTGTTTTTTGCAGCCATCGGGAGGTGATCGCTAAATCGTTAAAAATACAAAACCCCGACCCATAGCTGGGAAAAGCATGGTGCGTTCCCCCTGCCGTATTACATGCTAATCCCACTTTTAGTGCCAACTCTGCCGTGAGCAGACTCCCCCCGACTGCCACACAGGTTCGATTCACTAAGGCCGGACTCCAGGGCAATCCAATTCTGCGCTGTGCCTTGGGGTCCAGGGTGCCCTCACAGTAAGCCCGCACATACTCAGGCGTATGTACCCCCTCAATCACCTCGTTTGCAGGTCGATCGGGTGCGTAAAACTGATCGAAACTGGCAACCCCATCTCGGAGGAGGCGATCGTACAACAACCGAAATTTAGACATCGGGAAGCGATGACCTGCTGGCAGGGGCGCGACGTAATCGGGATGGTAGACAAAGGGGAGATCCATTGAAGGGAGTAATGGGTGATGGGTGATTTACAAATTTTAATAAATTAGTCTCTTGACTCTCGATGATCGATCGCAGTCGAAGAGAAGGTCAGGACAGGTTGACAGATTAAAACGACCGTTTCGTAAGCCTTGCCCTTCTACCCTCTGCCCTCTGCCTTTTCTTCTGCTCTATGACCGATTACCGATTACCGATTACCAATTCGCCATTCGTAAGTCACAATAGCAGTGACGATCGAGGGTTCAGTTATGCAAAACATCATCTGGCAATATGGAGCGAGTCATCCTGAGAATGCAAACAATTTTGCAACGATTAGCCAGTGGTGGAGTCAGTTAGTGGGAAAAGAGATTAGTTGGCAGCAACGGCTGCTTTCCCAAACAGAGGAAGTGGAGCAACTGAATTGGGAACCTCAACGGTTTGACGAAAAGTTTGTGATGAAGGCTCCAGAAATTCGCGGCACGACCCTCTACTGGCACAAACCCGATTCTCCTCAGGAACGCAACATCACTGTTCATAAGCTGGAATTGAATCCTCTGCGTCAATGTCTCTATGCGTTTCCCATGTCGCAAAAGGAAGTGGTGTTGCGAATCTCATTGCCCGAAGTGAAGTATCAAAAGCTGGCGTTGAAAGATCCCAAAGTGACGATCGTGCCTGACGGAAATCATCAGGTGCTGGTGATGCGGGATGAGTCTTTGCTGGTGGAGGTGAAGGTGGTCCTGAGTCCAGAGAGCCTCAGCCAACTAAAGCAATTGCTAGTGTTCAGTCAATCAATGATTGATGGGTAGCCAAAATTCAGGTTAATGATTGGGGTTAAATTTTGCGGGTCTTCGACCCGTCAAAATTTTCCTGACGGAACACTAGGGTAGTTCAAAATCTCTCTACCGTTCAGCGCTTTCTTGAGGTTGATAGGAACGGGTGAATTGCAGGATTTCTTCAAACCGAAAATCATTCACAAAATGGGCCAGACTATGGGCGAGAAGACTGTGTTTTTCAGGGATTTGTTGAATAAGTTGGTAAAGCCGGGGTTCATCGCAATGCAGCACTGCCGTTTCTAACTCTGGCAACCAGGATTTCGGCAGGGTAGACAACAGATCGGAGGTTAAGGCTGGAAGATGGGCAAGAACTTCCTCTGGGATGGAAAAGGCTTCTGAAAAATGGGCCAGTTCATCCTCTGGAGCCGCATAGAGATACTTCAATCCCAGATGGTTTGCCAGCTTATCAAACAACACCTGTTCCTGACAGGGTTTGCCCACATAATCGTTGAACCCTGAAGCAAGGGCCTGTTGCTGCCCCCCTGCCGTCACCTGGGCCGTGATCGCAATGATAATGGGGGGGGGCCCACCTGGAAGGGCACGAATGCGCTTGGTTGCTTCGTACCCATCCATCTCTGGCATGCGGATATCCATCCAAATCAGGTCCGGTCGCTCCCGTTCCACTCTCTGAATGGCCTCTGTACCATTGCTGGCTTCCCAAACTTCCAATCCCAGGAAAAGCATCACCTGCTTGACCAGACGGCGATTGTCAGGCTGATCATCTACGACGAGAATTCGGAATTGGGGTTGTCCCGGCGCTAACCCAATCACGCGATTGGGACGGGGCAACAGGGAGGGATAGGCCATTGCAGCCTGCTTCACCGGAAGGGTCAGGATAAATTGGCTTCCCACCCCC
>JANRKG010000108.1:0-7927 GCA_033763635.1 Leptolyngbyaceae cyanobacterium bins.59 | reverse complement strand
GACCGGTGTTCTAGGGATGCTGCTTTCTTCCAACTGGCTTCGATCGTGTTGGACTAAGAGACTCCCCTTAAAACGGTATCGGTCTTGAAGGCTAGGGATCTGGCTCACCCTGGAATGGGAAGGCTGCTCTTCTCCATTCTCACTGCTCCTTGAACCAGGAGGGTGCTTCGGCTTATCCTCTGTTTGAGATTGTTTGCTTGAAAAAAGCTTCCAGAGCCGTTACACAAGTTCGATCGTCGTATAGGAGTTCGCATTTAGCTGCAATTGCTTGCTGGATTGCATTGCGCCAGTCTGCATCTTGACCGAGCCGAACCGCGATCTCTATATATTCATCCTCACTACGGGCGATTGTCTCTAAAATGCTCATCCGTCTCAGCATGGAATAAGAGAGACGACTACGCATTAACTCCCCTGGGTAGGTCACGACAGGTAAGTGACACGCCAGGGCATCGAGGGTCGTGTTGCCTCCAGTAAACCCGATCGTATCCAGGTAAATGTCAGACAGTTGATTGAGCATCAGGTAAGGGTGACGGGCCTGGACGGGCAGAAATAGGCAGTAGTCTGCCATCTCCAATCCCGCTGCGGAAAATGCCTTTCCTAACCGGGGTTTGAGGGAGTCGGCTCGAATAAACACAAACTGGGCGGTTGGCACCTGACGGGCAATTTCTACCAACAGCCGATCGTGCTGAGGCAGGTATTTGAAGGCGGCCTGACAGCACAAGTACACAACGGCATTGGTTCGCAAGCCATAGTCCGATCGCGGGCGAGTGAGCGGGGGAACCTCAGGTCGGGGATAGGCAATCGCTAAATTCGGCAGACGAATCAGGGCTTCAGTGTAATGATCCTGCCCCTGTTCTGGTTCCATCAATTCACTGGATAGATAGTAGTCTACGGTGGGCAGACCGGAGGTATCGGGGTGCCCCCAAGCAGTGCAGACGATCGGCGCGAGTTTCAAAGCCGCCATTTGAAGGGTGGGCGGGTCCATGCCAATCTCTGGAAAGACCAGAATATGCAGTTGGTCCGCTCGAATTTGTTGACAAGCCGCTTCCAGATTGCCGGGAATCTGGTGGAAAACATCACAAAACTCCCGAAACTGGTCTGTAATCGGGTCAGGTTGGTTGCCTGTGTAGTAACAATACAGTTCAAAAGATTGGCGATCGGCGTACTTGAGCCAACCCGTTAACCAGAGTGTGCCGCTGTAGGAGTGCAGGTAAGCGGATGCATAGCCCACACGGATTTTGCCGTTGTTCTCCAGGGCTGGCATTGGAGGGGTCTTGGCCCATTGGGGATAGTTCGCGGCCATGATTTGGTGCAAAAGCTGCCCGTACTGGCTCTGGAGCGATCGATTGTTTTGAAACTGGTAGGTTAGATAAAAGTTAGTCAGGCGACCTGTACCCGCCAGGGCACTTTGCCGTGCTTCTGCCGTGTCCAGTTTTGTTTCCTGGATCAACCGTTGCAACCCTGTGGTAAACCGTTGACGATATTCGGTGATCTCCGATGCGGTTTCATATAATAAAGGCAGAAGGAGATGATAGAGGATGCGAAAGGTATATTCCTCTGGCAGCGTTTTCATTGCTGTTTCTGCGGTCGCAATGGCCTCTGCCATTTCCCCCTGTTCTCGAAGTAATAGAATTAAATCAAAATAAAATCCGGCTCCCGTAGGATGCTTGCGAACCGCCTCCCGGAGGGTCTGAATGGCAGATTGCCAATCCCCAAGGTGCTTATAGCACTCTACTAAGTTCAAGAACACATCGGCCCGTTCCGGTTCGAGTCGCAAGGCTTCTCCATAGGCCGTGATGGCTCCAGAGAGATTCCCCGTTGCTTGACCAATCAAGCCCAGAGTGAAATGGGATTCGGCACGTGTTGTGTCCAGTTGTAGCGCCTGGACGATCGTTTCAAAAGCTTCCCGATAGCGTCCCGTCGCATAGTAAAGTTTCCCTAATCCCAACAAAATCTCTGGGTCACGCTTCTTCCAAAGCATTAGAAGCCGATAGAGGGGTTCAGCGTCCTGAAACCGCCCCTGGGCCTGTAACATCCGCACTTCCTGCCAGAGTTGGTTCGGACTCTGACGCTGCTCCATCATTTGCAAGCTGTAAATGCCCTGGATCACATCGGGATAGCGTACTGGGGGGGGGACTTGTGCTTCGTTCACCCGTTGGGTATCCCAACTGAGCAGGGTTAGCCCATTCCAAAACGTGAAGTGACGGGCGATCGGAGTCGGGAGATGGAGCAACGGCTGACATGGGGGATGGGTGCTGGTAAAGTCACTGATCGCTTGCTGAACCGTGTCCCAATTACTGTCATCAATAATGATCACAGATTGGTCTGCTAGAAAGGGACGGACTCGCAGCAGCCCCATGAGTTGGGAGCGGTAGTCATGGGCACCATCATAAAAATAGACCCCAATTTTTTCCTCAAACTCCAAACTACCCAGGTCAGTGAAAAACGTCTCAAAATCCTGGTTACAGAAAACGACCTGATCCTGGATTCCCCACTTCGTCAGGTTTTCCATGAGCCGATCGAGGTTTTCCCCTAAAGGGTCATACTCCGAAAAGTTATCCACTGCATAGGCCATGCGATCGGGGTGGTTCGCCAGTGCCCCGATTAAAGTTGACCCCTGATACGTGCCGATCTCACAGTAAACCTCATTGGGAGCCATGTAAGCCACCGCGCAATTCAAGAGTTGCATTATGTTCGCGGTGGTCATGCCTTGAATTTGGTCAAGTCGCTCCTGAAACAATTTCGACTTGGGGCGAACAGAGACTAAGCCCCAATCTTCAAAGCAAGTTGGCAATTGGTTAATAAAACGTTGGTAATCCATGCACAGTCACTCTGAATTTACTCTGATCACATCAAGGACAGGCAGCATCCTGATCTAGCGGCAGTAAGGGTTCCGAAAGCGGATATCGGTAGAGTTGATTGAACCGTTTTTCGGATGCTCTGACAGATTTCTGTTCAATTCTTTGTAAATCTGCGATCGAAAACGCTGAAATAAACCAATCTTGATATTCCTGGCGGGTTAACAGAATGGGATTGCGCCGGAGGGTCGGCAGGGTTGCCAGGGAACGAAACGCCAGGGTATCGAAGACCAGGGGAACCCATCCTAATTCTTCCCAACGGGCCAACCAGTAAGAGAGGGGTTTTGAATTCACATGCCCTGCTGTGGCTTGGGCAGGTTCTACAGAGGAAAACAAAATTAAATCTTCAGCATGCTCACTAATGTTATGTAGTAAAGTCTGCTCGTCCGCTTCTGGAAAATGCTCAAGGACTCCCAGACTGATCACGAATGTATAGCGTTGCTCCAGGTTGATTTCAGCGTTTAAATCATATTGAATAAATGCATCATCGGGAATTGCTAACTTTTCAGGAAAGACATGCTCGACCCCTAAAATTTCTGGGACTCCCCAATGAGCAAATCGCTCTAATAAATCTCCCTGCCCACAGCCTAGCTGTAAGATACTTTCTGGCTGATAGCGATCGAACAAAAAACGAAACGGAGGTAAATCTCCCCCAATCATCCAACCTCCTAAAAGGGTTTTGTTGGGCAATTGGGGAGAAGAAACTGCTTCCGTTCCTCCCTTCTTCCAAAAATCTAGTGAGTTACTTTTAATCCAGAATTCAATGGTTTTTGTAATTGCAACTGTAGGATGAACAACCTCTGCTTCTGTATATTGTAACTCCCAATCAATTGGTAGAGGGTCAAAGACACAAGAGGACTCAAAATCAATTATTTTATCCTCTGATTGTTGAGCATAATTTAATGAGATTTCTCTGGTTTCTTCCAGTCTTAAAATTGGGTTTTGTAAAAGTCTCTCGTAAATTTCGTGCCAGTGATACATCTGACCATTCCAGCCTGCTTGCTTCATTTTTAGTAGGTGAGCGAGCCAGCCTGTCAGGATTTTATTGGTTAGTTGGAAAGGCGATCGAACCGGAAAATGGGCAATAAAATGATCCCCTAAAAGTACCTGATCTACAGCTTCCCCACTGTTCAGCAAAATACTGTGGTTCCCCTGCGTGATGAGATAGTCGTCTTGACTAAGAAGCGATCGTGGAATAACAACTTTAGAGTGATGAGAACGCTCAATTTTTAGACGATAGGGAATGCTTTCTAAAGGATTAATGATAGGTGGATTAGCTCGATCAGAAAAAACATAGGTTTGCCAGGGAATGATAGCACAGGAATCATCTGACAAAATTTGAAGACTTGCTTCTAGTAATTCTCTGGATTCTACCTTTAAAAATTCATCAGCATCTAAGATGAAAACAAAGTCTGGGGAGAAGAAACGAGTAACATTTTGGCAGAGCTTGGTGGTTTTTTCAGACTGAAAATAGGCAAATTCTGGATCATCAAAAATAACTAGAGGCCACCCTTCTCTTAATAAGTTTTCTAATATTTCTCTGGTGCCATCGGTTGAGCCATTGTCAATTAAAAAGATGGCATCTAGGAACTTCATGTTATGGCGAATAAATGCCTCAATAATATCCTGTTCATTCTTAACCATTGAGAGACCAATCAAGCGCATTCTCCCAACTCCATCCTGCTCTAGTAAATTTATCGAAACTTCTATGGAAACCTATGCTGTGAGCCTATCATTGTTAATTGAGAAATTCACGCCCGTTCAGAGGCATTTCTCTGACAGTTTTTGAATGGTTGTTCAGGACGTTGATTCAAGCGCGTTTATTGAGATTTGTGTTCAAAGATATTTTGTGCAGACCTGTTCAGACCTATTTGTTGAGAGACCTGTACCGTCATGGTTGCTGTTGAAACGCTGATTACCCCGGATATTTTACGCCCCGCCCGCTACCTGGGGAATGAATTGGGCGCGGTCCACAAACCTTGGGAGGGGGCCGCGATTCGGTGGGTGCTGACCTACCCGGAAGTCTATGAGATTGGAGCTTCTAATCTGGGGCATATCATTCTTTACAACATCTTGAACGCTCAACCCCGACAGTTGTGCGATCGGGCCTACCTTCCAGCCCCCGACCTGGCAACCAAACTGCGCGACACCCAAACCCCTCTCTTTGCCGTGGAGTCGAAGGCTGCAATTACCCAGTTTGACATTCTGGGATTTAACCTTAGCTATGAACTGGGCGCGACCAATATTTTGGAGATGCTGGACCTGGCGCAGATTCCCCTAACCTGGCGGGAACGAATGGCTGCGGGGCCGTGGCACGTCAATCAGGGAAGCTATCCTCTCATTTTTGCAGGTGGGCAGACTGCAACCTCAAATCCAGAACCTTTTGCCGACTTCTTTGACTTTTTTGCCCTGGGTGATGGGGAAGAATTGCTTCCCGAAATTGGGTTGATTCTGGAGGAGGGCAAAGCGGCTGGCCTGAGTCGGGAAGAACTGCTGCTCGATCTGGCCCAGGTGCCCGGAATTTACGTTCCTCAGTTTTATGATGTAGGTGCGAACGGTTCGGTCCACCCAAATCGGCCTGGTGTTCCACCACGAGTGCTGCGACGGGTTGCAACCCCCATCCCTGCCTACTCGATCGGTCTGGTGCCCTATGTGCAAACTGTCCACGATCGCCTCACAATCGAGGTTCGGCGTGGCTGTACTCGTGGCTGTCGCTTCTGCCAACCGGGGATGCTGACCCGTCCGGCCCGTGATGTGGAGCCGGATCAGGTGGTGGAAGCAATCGAACAGGGGATGCGGGCCACAGGGTACAACGAGTTTTCCCTCCTGTCCCTCAGTTGTTCGGACTACCTGGCCCTCCCAGCGGTGGGGGTGGAACTCAAAAACCGTCTGCGTAACGAAAATATTTCCCTCTCCCTACCGAGCCAACGGGTCGATCGCTTCGATGAAAACATTGCCCACATCATTGGAGGCACTCGCCAAACCGGGATTACCTTCGCCCCCGAAGCCGGAACTCAACGGATGCGGGACATCATTAATAAGGGGTTGACGAATGAAGAGCTACTACGGGGGGTGCGAACCGCCTACGAGCAGGGCTGGGATAAGGTCAAGCTCTACTTTATGATCGGTTTGCCGGGGGAAACAGATGCCGATGTGACTGGGATCGCGGAAACGGTGCGCTGGCTCCAGCAGGAGTGCCGGGGCCGGGGCAAGAAGCGCCTGGAGTTCAATCTCACAATTTCAAACTTTACCCCCAAGCCCCATACCCCGTTTCAGTGGCATTCGGTTGCCACCGCAGAATTTACCCGCAAACAGGACTTGTTACGGCAGGAGTTCCGGCGCATCAAAGGGTTGAAGGTGAACTTTACCGATGTGCGAATTTCGGCAATGGAAGATTTTATTGGACGGGGCGATCGTCACTTGGCCCCTGTGGTCCGGCGGGCCTGGGAGTTGGGGGCCGGGATGGATTCTTGGTGGGAAAGTCTGGAGCGGGCGTATGGAGCCTGGACCCAGGCGATCGCCGAGGCAGGGCTGATCTGGAAATATCGTCAGGTGGAAAACGGGGAATGGAATCTGTTCGATGGGGTTGGGGGGGAAGGGGTTCTCTCGAATTCTTCGGATGCGCTGGATGCTCCCTTGCCCTGGGATCATCTGGACACGGGAATTGATAAGGCATGGTTGAAGGCCGATCTCTACCGCGCCCTGGAAGCGGCTGTGGTGCCCGATTGTTCTTTTGAGGGCTGCTCCCACTGCGGAGTTTGCAGCGTGGATTTTGGACACAACATTATTATTCCCCCGCCCCCGATTCCCACTATTGCGGGTGAGTTTGTTCCGAACCAGGAACGGGCGCAACGGTTAAGGGTCCAATTTGGCAAACAACAAGAGATGGCGTTGGTCAGCCATTTGGACCTCATGCGGTTGTTCGATCGCGTTCTGCGACGGGCCAACTTACCGATCGCCTTCACGGGTGGGTTCCATCCCCATCCCCGAATTGCAATCGCCAGTGCCCTGCCTCTGGGGGCCACCAGTTCTGGGGAGATCGTGGACTTTGAATTAACTCGCATCATGGACCCCCAGGAATTTCGCGAGATTCTGACAGCTTACCTGCCTGCAAATCTGCCCGTTTACGCAGTGCAGCCGATCGATCCTGCCCTGCCGTCTTCGACCCAACTCCTCGATCAATCTGAGTTCTTTGTCGCCATTCAGGCAGGGGAGGGGGCAGAAATCCCCCTGGCAACCTGGCAACAGTGGACCCAGGCAATTCTGGCGCAGGAGACGATCGCGTGGGAACACACGACGAAATCGGGCAAGGCACAGGTGATTAATTTGCGCGATCGGTTAGCAGACCTGGAAGCGCTTCCCCTGACCCATGAGATTGCGGAGTGTCTACCCGAAGGAGTGCGTTCCCATACATCGGTTTTGTTGCGATGTTTAGGAACCCATCGAAGTGACGGAACGACGCTCCGATCCGAACATCTGGCCTATCTGTTGGAGCAGGTTTCTCAGCAGGAATGTCAGGTCTTGCACAATCACCGGAATCGTCTAATTCTGGTGGAGGCATGAGAAAACTTCATCTAATTTCCAGGGAGTACAGGTGCTATCTCTGATCTCCAGAGAAAAAAATGTGAGGTCTTGGTGAGGTTAATGCTTAAAGTGGCTTGAGAGTGTGCTAGAATCCGACTCAGACCTGGCGATGAAGCGAAGTCAGAGACTTCAAGGCAGGTACGCCCTGACGAGTATTCGTCCTTGCAATCCAAGCTGGGAATTTTTGAACCTTGCAAGGCGCACCAGAATTGCCCCTTTAGCCCTGATTCCAATCGCTCTGATTTAGGAATTTCTGATTTAGGGATTTCTAACTTGGACACTTTTGGGTCATTCTCTGGGTGTTGCGGGTTCTCAGCCTGTCACCCTGATCACTGCTCAGTTAGGGAATTGGCTCCCAGCTTTTCAGGCTCCAGCTTTGTTTATGAAGCGTTATTTATAAATGTTTTTATAAAAAGCGTTGTTTATAAAGAGTGGAGAAGCCTGGTTCTGGGAAGGAGAGATTTTCCCAAGCTCCAGAGAATTTA
>JANRKG010000107.1:0-4416 GCA_033763635.1 Leptolyngbyaceae cyanobacterium bins.59 | reverse complement strand
TGTTACTGGAAATCGCAATTCCTTCTTGATCAGCATCATCCGAGAGTTCATTAGCAACTCTGGCAAAGCCCACCAAAGATTCTGCACAAGAAACTTGCTGAGGATCAGCTCGTCGCGCCATAAGTTGTTCCAGCACTTTGGACTCTGCGATTAATTTTTCGGGTGCCGCAGCTTGACCTTCTGTATCCACGTCTGGCTCAGCCATTGAAGATTTAGTTTGTTCTACAACTTGCTTCTCTAAACGACTTACCGCAATTTCTAAACGATCGAGTCGCTTGGAAAGACCTTTCAGGTATGACTCAATCTGATCAAGCTGTTCGCTGATGCTGGCTTCTCGATCCAGCTCCAGCGGTTGAGCTTTGTAAGTGGGATCTAGTTTTTCACCCAGCCTGTCTACCTTTCTCCCAACTGTCACAGCCACAGTGGCTAAGGGATTCTCACCCGCAGATTTTTCTGGCTCTGCTGTTGGCGTTACCGTTGCGCGTCCGGTTGTTGCTTCCTGTAAACGGCTGGTCAGGTTTTCTACCTGCTCATTCTGCCGCTGAAGTTCTCGGACAATTCGTTCAATCCGTTCCTCGTCATCCTGAGCAGCCAGGTTTTCTAACACTCCCTGCCCAACTACAATGCCCAAGGTTGCCAGTTGCCCTGCCAGCCCTGCCACATTCACTCCATTGGTTTCGCGTCCATTTACCGCAGCCGAAGCACTGAGCCGTAACGCTTCCTCCATTGGGTCTCGGTAGCGGAAGTCTTGATGAGTGGATTTACCCGCTTTGCCTTGAACCTGCGTCTTGGATTGAGTTCTACTTTGAGCTTTCGTTGACGTTTTGGCTTGATATTTGGCTGTTGGAGTTGGAGCAAGTTCCGCATCCTCCAACTCATCCAACTCATCATCCAAATCAGTATCTAGTAGCGTGCCTAAATCCTCATAAGGCTCTTCATCAAAGTCATCATCGAGATCAAGAGCATCGTCCAGGTCAGCATCCAGATCATCAAATTCTGCCTCTTCAAACCCAAACATCTCAGCAATGTTGGAGGGCGTAAAGTAGTTTTCGTCCTTGCCTGTAACGCCTTCCAAGTTTTTGATCAAATACTTGCCGCTGGTTCTCTGACTAGGGTCACTGGTGAGGTAGAAACGGTAGCCTCGAATTTCATCGTCATTGCCACCACTCTCACAAAGCTCAACAGTGATAGGAGCCTTGCCCGATCGCTCACTGAATGATTCGACATAAGCTTTGAAGTCCTCATGAGACTCAATTCCTCCTTCCTGGAGTGCCTTGGTAATAGCTTTATCTAGGGTGTTTTCAAGATGGCGGAGTTTACGGCGATCGGTCAGGTTTTGCCAGGATCGCTTCTGGTTACTCTGCCGCTGTTTGGGTCGGGTAGGTGTTTTGGTAGCCATAGGCAGCCCTGGAACACAAGTTAAGGTTGCTGTAGTTGTCACCCTAACAAGGCGATCGCTGAGCCTACCTGTGCCTAATGGCGATTTGTCCAATATCCAGTCGGCTAAGATTCAACTGTGCTCTAGACTAATTCAATGCTCTTTCTACTAAGAGATCCTTTGTGAATTTGCTGCGTATCCTGCTGTAAGGTCTGCTCCCTAGATACAAGCATTTTTTCCAACTCACCAGCGTGGTCTTCTGATAGCGACACTGTTTCCTCACGCGTATTCAGATTGCCTCGACAAATCGTGCGTCTTGCTTCATTCCGAACAATAAAGTCACCCGTAGGTTGAACGTAAGCAGTCCATTTATCGCCCACCTTAAATTGAGCAATTCCAGAATCACTTGATCGCTGCTGTTCATAGGTTGTGCCCACGGCTATCACAAGTCCTTCAAATATTTCTCTCCGCCATTGATTTCTATCTAGCTCGGAGCCTTGGACAGGTTCTGAACCAGGAAGGATTGGTTCAGGAAGTTGAATCGAATCAGGGTTCACCCTCAGCACTACGCTAGAACCTTCAGGGCGTAATTTGGCTTCAAAGGAACTTCCGATCGGTAACTTGGGCGTATCTGGTGAAAAGGTGCCCAAGTTCTTGTAGTCGATTTGGACGATCGGAGTTCCGTTGTAGCGGTAGTATTCAGGATGAGATTCCGGCAGTTCAAATGCACCCACTTGCAAGCTCACAGCTTGATTACGCCATTGCTTACTAGCAAAATTCTCCCCAGCAAAATCGTTGTGGCGAATGCCCAAGATCTTGATTTCATCAAACTGAAACGCCTGAAGTTGCTGACAGACCTCCTCTGTAAACAGGTTATATGCCAGCGCTCCTACCCCTGAATCCTGCCGCGATTCTGCCCAAGTGTGATCAGCAGGAGGAATAATCCGTAAATCATCGGGTACATGAAGCGTATCCAGATCATTAACGTTCTTGCCAAACTTAGCCTCCAGTTTCTCAACCAGTCGTGGGGGAATATCTTTGAGCGCAAATTCAATCGTCGGTAGCTGGGGATGAATAATTGCATCAAATTGAATGCCCTTTTGCTCCAGAGTTTCCTTCCACCGAATCGCATCTAACCCAAACGGCACACTCAGCACATAGGCATCTCTGGGTAGGGCTTCGCTGGGCAATTCATACCCATCCTGGAGGGTAAAGGTAATATCCATTTGCTCTGCCAACGCTAGGCAGTCTCGGCGGTGCCGATCCATTTCCGGGCGCGTGTGCTGGGTATACCAGAGTGCGGCTGCTCCTTCAAAATGCTCTTCTGGAGTTGGAAACAACTCATTAATTTCAGCCCGATAGCTATCGTAGAGCTTGCCCAGTTCCTCATTGAAGGCATCCCGGTCTTCCCCAACTCTCTCTTGAATTTCATCTCTGGCTTGCTGGAAGCGAGTCTTCAGCTCCTCTGCCCACTCCAACGCATCCACAGATAAATCGTCTTTGGGGAACAAATAGCGGAACTCATGGCGATCGCGACTACGAATCCGAGTCGGCTCCCACAAGGGATTGACCACTTCTCTGGCAAGAATATTGATCGAACCGGGAGCATCCGCAGGCATGGCAAAACTACGATAGAGGCGATCATCCTTCTTAAGATCAAAAAAGTGGCTAGGATGCGTCTCAGACCATCGCTTTGCATCTGAAAGTAGATTCTCTCCTTCAATCTCCTTGATATCCTCCAGCCGCTCTGCACTCTTAGGCGAATCCACCTCTACCTGAAGTGCCTGAAATAGACGATTGAGTAGTTTTCGTTGACGGCGTTCAAACCGTTCAACATTCTCCCCTTCACCCGGCATGGACGATTGCACCCGTCCAATATTAGTTGCTACCAACCCAACCTTATTCTGATTCACTGCCGCCGCAATCTGAGCTAGGCTCTGGTACTTCAAACCACCATCGTCACTTGCAACCTCGGTATAAGCTAGTTTGGGGCGTTGCTTCACCGTCTCAAATCGCCCTGGCTCTCCAGCCCGCAGCGTTTCCCTAGCAATGCTGGGTAACTTACTGGCAGGACTGACCATCAGTTGGTCACCGTCAAAGTCTGCCTGGTGATATTCCTCAGCATCTCTGGGATTGATCCAGATAACATTGCGAGTTTTCTTTAACTCTGGGTCGTGAACGTTTTGATAGAGGCGGATATTGTCTGAATTAACGATCGGATATCGAGTCAGAATTACATCCCCTTCTGGAAGATGAGGCACACAAACCGTACCGCGCGGTAAATCATCTGACGGCATCGCCATACCCGAACTATGGGTATAGCCGCTCTTAATCGCTAGATCTCGCCACTTGCCCGCTACATAATCTGTCGCAAATTTCCGAAACTTGGGAGTTTCAACCAATTGCCCATATTTATCACTCCGCAGCAACGAAATCCAGCGAGATTCTTGCACCTGGCTATTGGCACTGCCATCCACATCCTCAAATTCTTCTTCTGATCGCTCCTGTCGCCGTTGCTGTTCTTTGTCGTATTCCTGCACAATGTACCGCGCCAGTGTCAAAGGATTCCGCTGTAAATCTGCCAAAATCTTAGCTTTTTCCTCCGTCGGCTGCTTCAAATCCTGCCGCACCGCGTCTTCAGAATACCAGATGGTAAACTGCCAGCTATTGTCGTAACTGGTGGCTCTGGCATTCCCTCGATTGCCCATCGCAGCTTGCGGAAACTCATAATCTCCACAAGGAATCAACTCACCCAATCGAGCCTTTTTAATGCCCTTGATCGACGATCGATCCATGATGATGTCATAACCCTCTGCGTCAGTGAGTTGAGCATCAGGTAGTAGCGTTCCTTTGGATAGGAAGCTAGCACGGGGACCGCTTTCTTCACTTCCCTCTGCCCACTGCCTCCTCCAGGCAAACCGGAACTGAAACGGGCAGTTCT
This sequence comes from Leptolyngbyaceae cyanobacterium bins.59, assembly GCA_033763635.1. GTDB lineage: Bacteria > Cyanobacteriota > Cyanobacteriia > JANRKG01. The sequence goes on along the minus strand of JANRKG010000107.1, from coordinate 97 downwards.
GCTCACCCCCTAAGTGACGAGCAAGCTGGGGCGAAATCTTACCGTGGCAATCTCCGGTCTTATAGCGAGCATACTCCGGGTCATTGAAATCCACTAT
>JANRKG010000106.1:0-15243 GCA_033763635.1 Leptolyngbyaceae cyanobacterium bins.59 | reverse complement strand
TTTTTGGAGTTTTTTGATATGATTTGGGGGGTTGGGGTTTTTTTGTGGGCGGTGTTGTTGGCGGTGTGGGGTGGGGTGGGCCGCTGGGGAGTTTGGTTGGGGGGTGGCAACACGGGGGAGTGGGGAATGGGGAGTGGGAAGGGTCAGGGTTTGGTCTGCGGGAAGACGGGAAAACTGGAGATCAATTGGATTTGTCAGGAGGGCTTCTAGCATGGCTTCGGCACTGGGGTAGCGATCGTGCCAACTGTAATGAATTGCCCGTTGAAGAACCAGGGCGAACCCTGGGCTAATGGGTGGGAGGGCTTGCCAATCGAGCATTCCGGTCCCGGAATGGCGGGGAAGTTCGTAGGGCAGTTTGCCACTGAAGGCATGGATAATCGTCAGGGCAAGGCTATAGAGATCGCTGGCGAAGACAGGATGCCCCCCCATTTGTTCGGGGGGCATGAAACCCGGAGTGCCGATCGCGATCGACTGCACTGGAGTTTTGGCATCCACCAGGGTCATCATCTCTTTCGCCGCTCCAAAGTCAATCAAGATCGGTTTGCCGTCCTGCTGGCGCACCATAATGTTGCTGGGTTTAATATCGCGGTGAATAATACCCCGATGATGGACCTGTTGCAGCACTTGCAGCAAGCTAATGACGAATTCCCGTGCCTCCCGTTCTAATAACTTTCCTTGCTGTTGCAGGTAGTCTTTCAGGCTAATTCCGGCAATCCATTCTTGAACAAGGTAAAAGCGGTTTTCCTCCTGAAAATAGGCGAGGAGTTGGGGAATTTGATCGATCTCCATGCCCAGTTCTTCCAGAATGGCCGCTTCGCGATGAAAGCGTTCCTGCACGAGGCGATTGATTTCTGGATTCTGGGCGATCGGCTTCAGTTGTTTCACGACACAGGGACGACCGGATGGGAGATGGGTATCTTCCGCCAGAAAGGTTTCCCCAAACCCCCCGGAACCGAGGGCTTGAAGAATGCGATAACGATTGTTGAGCAACTCTGAAGTCATTTCTAGAGCATAAACGGACTGTCAGATTTTCAGATCAGCGTTAGCATGATCTACAAAATTCTTGTTCCCACACTCTACTCCTCGAATTCCATGAATTTCCTCACCTACTGTCTTCATGTTCTTGGCAATGGCGCAAGTGCTTATATTACGGCTCGCCATCTTTGCGATCCCCTGACCCGTCCTACCCTTCTGGCAGGGTTTCATCTCGCGGAAGCAGGTTCCGTCCCCTTCCTGGAAGCCCTCAGCGATCGAGCCAAGGCAGAAGGCGATCTCTGGTTAGCGGATCAACTGGCTCGTCACGCATCCGATGAACGCCGTCACGGTCAGATCTTTGCCCATGGGTTGAAGCAACACAACAAGCAATTGATTGATTTCAAAAGCATTCCTGAGAAACAACCGAATGGGGAAGCAGACGATCGCCGTCGCAGCCCTTTCTTTGAGGCATACTTTGAAGGCCATACACCAGAAAGGATGAAACCCGATCGCATTGATTGGATTGACTTTATGGGTAGCACGTACATTCTGGAACTGGATGCCAGTAAAGATTTTGTGCGGATGGCAAATGTTCTTTCCGAGACCCAGCCCCTCACTGCTAGCTTGAAAAAAGGCATTCTGAGTGTTGCTCAGGATGAAACTCGTCACGCAGCCTATCTGTATGAAGCGCTAGAACGACGACTTTCCCCGGTTCAAGTGACGGAAGTGATTGACATCTGGCGCACACGCAAAGTCAATGCGCTCTTTGCAATGGTCGGTGGTTTGTTAAAGCGAGGTGGACAGATGCCTTCCCTGGTGCAAGATGGTGTTCCCTCAGAAATGACTGACACGGTTGAAACGCAGACTCCCGAAGTAGTGATGGCTTAAAAAGAAACCTGGAGGTGTTTTGTCAAGCGTCTCCAGGTTTTCAATATCCTCTCGATCGCCCCCGACAAAACCATCCGAAGACATTCACATCGCCTCGCATCTTCTCCAGTTCTTGACGATGGCGATCGGCCGTTTCTCGATACCACTGACAATATTGCCTGAAGGCTTCCCGTTCTTTAACTTCCCGATAGAAGTCATGGGTGACAATGTAGGCTTGCAAAATCTCCAGTTCTTGCGGCTGAGGATTGGGGATCAGCCAGCTAAATTGATTCGGCATGATGAAGTTCCACCCGTGACATTGCAAGCCTAACGGATTCATCATCGAATCGGTCAGGTGTTTGAACTGTGTCTAAGCTAGCACTTTCGAAAAATCCCTGGAGGAGGAAGCGTCCTGCTGGGATGGTTGATTAAGATAGGTGAAGCTCTGAGGTCGCGATGCAGAATCATTGCCACCATTGATCTTGAAAGGGCTTTTAATCGAGACTGGGGTAGCGCTATGCAGACGATTTCTACCTTTGGGAAGGATGTACATCTTCTTCTCAGCCAGCACTTTAAGAAGACGATTAAGCATGAATCAGCGGTTTTAGAAGACAAAGACCCAGAAGCCATTCACGACATGCGGGTGGGCATGCGCCGTCTGCGAACGGCCCTTCAGGTCTTTGAACCTGCGATCGTTTTCCCAGAGGCCGGAGGGGTGGAACCCATGCGCCGGATGGCCCGTGTGTTGGGAGCCGTGCGGGATGCAGATGTTCTCAAGACAGACCTGGAGACTCACTATTATCCTCAACTACAGGGAAAAGAACAGAAACGCCTGAGAGAAGTTTTGCGGTATCTGCAACAGCAACGTCAGGAAGGATTTGGGCGGTTACAGGCAGCCTTTAAGGGATCGGAATATCGCAAGTTGAAACGAGCGGTTCAAAACTGGTTAGAAAACCCAGTTTATAAACCTTTGGCTGCTTTATCCGCGCAGGCGATCGTCCCCGATCTTCTTCTTCCATTAACCAGTGAAGTGTTACTGCATCCCGGTTGGCTTATTGGAATGGTCTCAGGGAACGAAAATGGGAAGGCGGATGGACTGGATGAGGAACATCTGGTTTCCCATCTCCAAGAGCAAGAAGAAGTGCTGCATGATCTGCGAAAACGCATGAAGGGAATGCGCTATCAGATGGAGTTTTTTGTGGACTGGCCCGGATTGGAAGGGGACGATCGCATCAAGGGACTCCTCAGCCAGTTTAAGCAAGTGCAAGAAGTATTGGGGCAACTTCAGGATTTGGCAGTGTTGAAACATTTTCTGCAAGAAGCCCTCCAGGCACCTCTCGCGGATAAACTACCTACCCTGGGAGACCAGCTACGCCAGCGACAGATACAACTGTGGCAGGCGTGGCAACCGCTTCAACAGCAGTTTCTGGATGCCAACTATCGAGCGGAGCTACGATCCCATCTCTTGCTACCGACTGCCTTACCCTCAGAGCCAGCCTCGGAGACGGTAGACGACCAGGCCGATGTACTCCTTGAGAGCACGAGTGGTAGTTCCTAATCTTTCAATGTCAGGGAGCATTCCTAAGAAAAAACCTTTCAGGGTTGAGGTCATTTCTTCAGGGTCAGTCTGTGTCATCAAAAAGTCGGTCGGAGCGGCGATCGCATCAATTCCCTGTCTCTTAAAAATTGCTAGCGATCGGGGCATGTGAATGGCAGAGGTCACCAACAGCACCCGCTTGATCTGGTGGGACGACAAAACCTGTTTGACATTCACTGCATTCTGATAAGTATTAAGCGAAGTTGCGTCTTCTAAAATTGCGCTTTTGGGAACTCCGAAGTCAGTGGCAATCATTGCCATATCTCCAGACTCCGAGCCGATGCCTCCCCCTGCCCGCCAGGTAACTCGACCTCCCGACAGAACGAGCCAGGGGGCTTTGCCTTGTCGATAAAGCTGAATGCCGTAGATAATCCGATCGCCTCCCTCGGCCAGATCAACCCCCGGACGGGGCGGAGCGACGGGCTTGATGCCACCGCCCAGAACGACGATCGCATCTGCGTTGGGTAAGGAACCTGGGGGAATATTTTGCCACTCCAAGCCTTGCACTAACTGACCATTCACCCAGGTATTACTGGCAAGCAGCAGAACCCCTAAACTGGACCCAATTAAAATTGCACTGATCCGGGGACGTTTCCAGACGGTAAATAGGGCAATCAGGAGCAATAGGCAAGCGAAGCCCAGGGGGTAAATAAAGAGGGGCAGTAACTTAGAGAGATAAAAAAACATCAGGAGCGTCTTCCTCGTTTAAACGGCCAGGTGAACCGTCTTTTGCGGGTTTTGGTGCGTTGCCAGCGAATTTCCCCCGCTGCCCGCCGCCGTGCTGCCACGGTCATTTTAGGCTGGGGAGGCGGCTCTGGTTCTACTGAAGGATCAGGGGTGGCAATCACTTCATCCTTACTCAGCCACCAGTCTACAACCAGACGAATGGCTGAACCGCCCAAAATTGCCAGCCCAATGCTCATAATGGCGGAATAACCAAGGAAATAAAAGATCAGCAAAAAAAATAACGCCCATTGCAGTGCGATCGGAAATCCTTTCGAGAGGCTAGGGCGTTTATCCATAAATGACTTGAGAAGAAAGCACGAGTCGGCGTGCCTGAGATGATGATGCCGATATTGATGATGCCGATATTATTGAAGCCAGGTTAGTTGATCCGCCAGGGGTTGGGTCGTGTCCACGGTCTTCACCCAGAACAACTCAGCCTCGGTGAAAGAGTCCATCTGTTGCTGATTCAAAATCTCTACCGTTGCATCTGCAATATCTCCAGTGCGTTGCTTCAGCCGTTCCTGCATGATTCCCAGCGGAGCGGTACAATGCACGATTTGAAAGGCAAGCCCCTGGTCTTTGGCCTGGGTCATGGCCTGTTCTCGCAAAGTCTGCCGATCGTACTTGGCATCTAGAATGACCGGGAATCCCTGACTTGCCAGGGTAATTCCCAATTCCAGAAGGCGATCGTAGGTTTTGCGACTCATCTCTGGTGTGTACAAGTCCGAGCCACCCCGTTCCTGCAACCCAATTCCTCCTAAATGCTTGCGAACTGCATCCGATCGAATCTGAATCGCATTGAGGTGACGCGCCAGGAATCGGGCAGTGGTACTCTTCCCTGCCCCTGACAAGCCGGACATGAGAATCAACTGACCCTGACGAGGTTTGGTATACTCCCATGCCTGGTGATAGTAGGCCGCTGCCGTTTTGCTGGCTTCTTGTTTAGCAGTTTCTGGGATACCGGAATCACTTAGCAAAAAAGAAGTCACTTTCGCCCGGACATAGGCTTGGCGACTGAGATACAGGGGGAGGAGTTGCAGCCCATCCCAGTCGCCCGTTTCTTCAATGTAGGTATTCAGGAAGGCATTGCCCAAATCGGGCCGCTGACGGGCTTCCAGATCCATAACCGTAAAAGCCACGTCATACATGAAATCTACGAATCGGAAAGGTTCATTGAACTCAATACAGTCAAACAAGAGTATTTGACCCTGCCAGAGGCAAATATTCCGCAGGTGTAAATCTCCGTGACATTCGCGAATTTTATCCTGTTGGATGCGGCTCTGAAACAGGGCAGGACGATCGGCGAAGAAGCGATCGGTGTAGGCTTTGGTTTCGTCGTACTGAGCTTGGGTTTGGGGGCCACCAATGTACTGTTGGGTCTGGAGGTAATTCTCGTCGATCGCCTGTCGAATTTGGGCGACTTCTCCAAAGGTCCGGATGTAATCGTTCACGGGTGCCCCTGCATGAAACCGGGCTACCACCCGTCCTAATTCCTCTAAATGGCTTTCCGTCAAACTCCCCTGCTCGAACAAGGCCAGCAGGAGTTGATCCTGCGGAAACTGACGCATTTTCAGGGTGTACTCTACGGGTTCCCCAGTGCCCTGCAACTGAAATTGTTCCCCAGGCTGGGTAATGGGTAGAACTTCTAGGTAGAGATCGGCGGCTCCCCGTTGGTTCATCCGCAGTTCTTCCTGGCAGAAGTGGTGCCGCTTCTCCAGGGTACTGAAATCAAGAAAACCGAAGTTAACGGTTTTTTTAACCTTGTAGGCGTATTCTCCCGTTAGAAAGACATAGGAGACATGGGTTTGAATGAACTCGATCGGTTCAACCACCGGATGGGGATAAAACTCCGATCGCATCATTTGCTGAACGAGGGGAGGAAGCGCCGCGTCTGCCATAAAGTTGCTACAAATCCTTGAGGTAAACGAAGCCAACAGATGAAAGGCAATTTGCCCGTTGGCTAACTACGTCAAGCCACGGCTGACGTACCGTTAGTATAAAGCAAGGCTCGCTTCGGGCCGTGAATTGGATCTTCGACAATGATGGTCTGATCGCGGCTAGCTCCCAGAGAGACGATCGCGATTGGGACTTCCATTAACTCGGCTAAAAACTTCAAATAGTCGAGGGCTTGTCGGGGCAAATCTTCCAATTGACGGCAATCTGCTGTGGATTGCTTCCAACCGGGAAGGGTCTTGTAAATGGGTTTGCAATTCGCTAACCGCCGAGAATCGGTCGGGAAGTCCTGGCACTGTTGACCGTCAATCTCGTAGGCGACGCAGACGTTAATTTCATCCAGTTCGTCTAACACATCCAGCTTCGTGATTGCCAGACAGTCCAGCCCATTGATCCGAACCGCATAGCGACCAATGACGGCATCAAACCAGCCACAGCGACGCTTCCGCCCGGTTGTGGTGCCAAATTCAGCCCCCCGATCGCACAGTAACTCTCCCAGTTCTCCATTTAGTTCTGTTGGGAAGGGGCCTTCTCCCACACGAGTAGTGTAGGCTTTGGCGACTCCAATCACCCGATCGATCATGGTGGGACCAACCCCTGCCCCAATACAGGCTCCCCCCGCAACGGGATTCGAAGAGGTAACGTAGGGATAGGTGCCGTGATCCAGGTCTAGCAGGGTTCCCTGAGCGCCTTCAAACAAAATGTTGCGTCGCCGTTGCACCGCATCGTAAATCTTCAATGAGCAGTCCACAACGTAGGGACGGAGGCGATCGGCGTAGGCCAGGTACTCCGTAATCACTGCCTCTGGTTCGAGCGGAGGTAGGTTATATAGCTTCTCTAACAGGACGTTTTTTGCAGCGATCGTCCAGGTAAGCCGCTCCCGCAGCGTTTCCTCCGTCATCAAGTCAATCACACGAATCCCCGTTCGCTCGGATTTATCCGCATAGGTGGGACCAATTCCTCGCCCGGTGGTGCCGAGCTTTTGCGCTCCTCGACGTTCTTCCGATGCTTGATCAATCATGCGATGGTACGGCATTGTCACATGGGCCGTCTCTGAAATCATCAAGTTCTTTGTAGAAACGTTCAGGACTTCCAGTTGATCGAGTTCCTCAATCAGCCCCCGCGGATCGATCACTGTGCCGGAACCAATAATGCACTCGGTATCGGGATAGAGGATGCCAGAGGGAATCAGGTGTAACTTGAACGTTTGATCCTTGACAACAACCGTGTGGCCTGCGTTCACACCTCCCTGGTAACGCACCACAACATCCGCTGATTTGCTTAACAAATCGGTAATCTTACCTTTTCCTTCATCGCCCCACTGGGCACCAATTACAATTACGTTAGCCAAGGGTCTTTCAAACGCTAAAGTTTACACGAACTACCATTATCGGCAAGAAAATTAATGAGTGTCAACACGAATACACAGATTCAAAATGGGATTTGCTGCTGAATAAGCCGCTTGAAGTCGCAGGGGCAAATTATTACGTTTTATGTAGAGGGGATGGCGAGGTTGTCTGGCACGGGTCAATCCCAGGCAGTACAAACTGTCTGATGCTTTCTTCTCTAAAGTTTTTAGCAAGGTCAGTACATCCTGACTACGGTTCTGAAAAACACCCCGGTTGCCCCAGGCGACAATGACCGTTTGGGTACGATCGATCATTTGCAGTAAGTAGCGATCGTTCTCTGGACCCACAGGATCGGGAGCTTGAAGCAAAACTTTAGGATGGGTTGCTCGATAGGCAAACAAATTTACGACCTCCAGAGAACCATATCCCCAGCTTTCCGCAAACTGAATACAACGGCGAATCGTCGGGTCGTCCCTGTCTGCATCTGCCGTACTGGGATTTAACATGATGAACCCCAAATCGGGGGCTTCTAGATTCCACTGCCGATGGAGGGAGTAGCGGTAAGTTCCTGTCTCATCAAACTCCGCTGATCGCTTCACGCTTGCCCCCTACTTTTTTTGATGTGTAAGCAGTGGCGGATGCTGTGACTCAGGGGAGTCGTAAAGGCATCAACGGATTCCAGCGCTCCTCCAAGGCGATCGAGCGCCGTTTCCAGGGTCTCAGTCTCCTCCGCAGTCCACTGGCCCCGATACAGCACTGCCACCCCATTTTTTTTCAAGAATGGGAGTGCGTATTGAGCACATTCTGTAACGGGTCCAACGGCTCGCAGGAGCGCCAGATCGTATGCGTTCTGCTGGGGTTTATTCTGGTTGACCTGCTCCGCCCGTCCATGAAGAGCCTGAACGTTCGTAAGACCGAGCTTTTCGGTCAGGGTTCTCAGGAAATCAATTTTTTTGCGTGTTCCATCTAATAAGGTGATCGACCATTCTGGACGAACGAGCGCAATAGGAACTCCCGGAAATCCTGCGCCTGTACCAATATCGATCGCCTTCCAGGAAGCAGAATGGCTCGTTGCCAAAAAGGGCTTAATCCCCCGCAAGGAATCCCACAAGTGCTTTTCCCAAAAGTCAGTAGGCTCCAGGATGCGGGTCAGGTTTAATCGCTGGTTCCCCTCCAAAATTAGATCGTAGAGGGTCTGGAACTGTTGCTGTTGCTCAGGAGTGGGTTGCCAGCCTAAGGTTTCCTGCCAGCTAGGTGTTAAATCCGGAAGGGAGAAGGACGAAGACATGGGGAACGGGAATGAAAGGCTATCTGATTTGAGAATAGCGGTTGTTCAGTTCTGTAAAAAAGATTGCAGTTTGTAAAATGATAAGAAATATAATATTTTTTAATATTAGTTACATATCTCAACAACATTCATTAAGGGTAGAAAGACGGTCATGGTCGCGTTTATTAAAGGAATCTTTGGTTCTAAAAAGAAGAATGAAGTAGAGGCCACTCCTGAAGTGCAGCCTACTCAACCAGCAGCGGCTAAGTCCCAGGCTTACTTCCTTGATGCGGATGAAGCCCGGACGTTTGGGGATGTTGATTACATGCGATCGGCCCGATCGGTACGTCGAACCTTCCCGGCAGGTCAGGGGGAAATGGAAGTGATCAAGCAAGTCTCTGCCATGAAAATGGTAGTTGAAGGAGAACTGGTTTCTGAGATGCCAGCACCTAAGACTGCTGAGACGGCATCCGAACCCCCTAAAATGGCTGGCAGTTCGAGCGAAGTCGGTGAGCGTCGCCGGACTGACACCAATATGGACATGTTCCGGAGCATGGCTCGGAATATAAACAAGCGTTAAGGGTTAAAACTCAGGTTCATCGACCAGGGTTTCGATTAAGAGATCCACCTGCCGCTGCCGTTCTGACAAAAATGTTTCGCACTGATGCAGGTAGTCTACGGCAGTGGCAAATTGATCAAAGACTTCTGCAAGATCCAGTTCCCCAGACTCAATCCGCGCAATAATCCTTTCGACCTGGGCAACAGTCACTTCATAGTTCCAGTCGGTAGGTGTTAAAGGTGGACTGGGTGGAGGTAGGGATGACGCAAACTCCGGATTTTCTGCTACAGGGGCGGGGGCTGGCTCGGTACGTTCGTCCATAGGGAATTAGGTTTCAGAACTGGCGGAATTGGATAAGGGAAAGGTTTGAACCACACGGACCTGGACTTGTCCCTGATTAAGTTGAACGATCAGATCATTGCCGGGAGTGACTTCTGCCGCAGACCGGACGATCGCTCCGTTTTCCTGACGTACAACTGCATAACCTCGCCGTAAAACGGCCTGGGGGTCAAGGGTTGCTAGTTTTTGTTGCATGAACTGACAGTGGGCAATCGCCTGTTGTAGTTGGGCCGTGACCCGCTCCGTCAAGCGTTGCCGTCGCCACTCGTTTGCCCGTGTTTCCTGGTGGATCTGACGCTCCAGGCGGGTGCGCCGTAGCCGATCGCGCAGGCGTTGAATCTGCCGCTTCAGCATTTTGAGATGGTTTTGGACGGCCTCTTCCAGATATTGAGTCCGCTCTCGATGTTCCAGATAGAGAGCGCTCAACTGAGGAACAGCTAATTCTGCCGCAGCCGTTGGGGTATGGGCACAGACATCAGCCACCAAGTCGGCGAGGGATTCGTCTCGCTGGTGCCCAATCCCGGCAATCACCGGAATCGGGCACTCGGCAATGGCACGAATAACCCGCTCGTGATTAAAACAAGCCATGTCTTCCGTCGCGCCGCCACCTCGTGACAGGATCAACACCTCCGCCCGTCCATCCTGCTTGACTCGCTGAATAGCAGTGACGATCGAGGCAGGGGCCTGTTCTCCCTGAACGAGCGCTGGGGAAAAGAGGACATGGAGACCGGGATAACGCCGTTTCAAGGTTCTTTGAATATCCCCCCAGGCAGCGGCTTGGAGAGACGTAACCACCGCAATGGTTTTGGGATGGGCTGGCAGAGGACGTTTACGCGCTGGATCAAACAATCCCTCTGATGCTAACCGATCCCGTAGTTGGCGATAGCGTAACGCACGTAGCCCTTCTCCTGCCGGAAGCGCTTGCCAGACAATGAGTTGATACTGCCCTCTCTGAGGATGAACATGAATGCGGCCTAAGATAATCAATTGCTCTCCCTGAACGGGAAGGGCTGTAAGTTTACTGAGTTGACTATGCCAAACGACACAGGCAATTGCTGCTTTTCCATCAGGGTCTTGCAGGGTAAAAAACAGCCCACTTCGGTATCGAGTTGCACTCGACACTTCTCCAGTCACCCAAATTTGCTGAAGATAGGAATCCTCTTCTAGCAAGGTTTGAATGTAGGCGGTTAACCCTGTGATTGAGAGGGGAGTACCTGGAACCAGAAGATTGGGATGATAGCCTGCCATTGGTTTCTATGGGTGCTGTTGCCGTGATTCCAATTCTTCTCTGTTGTAGACGTTACAATTTTTCATGGAACAGACGCATTCCTTTCATTCTCACATTAGTTTTCTGATTAGCCCGTCTCTTTATCTAAAAAAATATTAAATACATTTGTACTGAGTCAATGTTAAAATATAAGATATTGATTAGAGACTTCTTCGGAAGAAAAGTTACGTTTGCTTGGGGCTGAAACTTGTTTAGAACGAAACTTGTTTAGAACGAAAATAATGAAGGGATAATAAACCGTTCAGCTTATGTAATTCCGTGTTCCCCATAACTGACTCTGGAACTAGACTCTGGAACTAGGCTCTGGAACTAGGCTCTGGAACTAGACGATAAGCAAAAACAATCTTCTGAAAAGCATCTTCTAAAAATCCTTTTTCAAGAATCATGGACTACAGACAGAAACTTGAAGCGAGCGATTCCAGCCCTCAAAGTTTGTTAAAGCTCAAATTCCGTCATCTAGCCTGTAATGGGGCGCTAAAGATCTGAGGCGCGTTCGTTTAGATTTGCATTAAGTTCTTTTGTGAAGAGACTTCTGGATTTCTCCTAATATTTCTCTAACATTTCTCTAAATTGAGGCATTGAATGGCTAGTAAACAGAACACTGAAAATTCCGAGAAGCAGAAAGCACTCTCCCTGGCCCTCAGTCAAATTGAGCGAACCTTTGGTAAAGGAACCATTATGCGGCTAGGAGATGCTAGCCGGATGAAAGTAGAGACCATTCCCTCAGGAGCTTTAACGTTAGATTTAGCTCTGGGAGGGGGACTGCCGAAAGGCCGAGTGATTGAAATTTATGGTCCCGAAAGTTCTGGAAAGACAACCGTTGCGTTGCACGCGATCGCAGAGGTCCAAAAGGCTGGGGGTGTGGCAGCTTTTGTGGATGCGGAACACGCTCTGGACCCCGCTTATTCAGCCGTACTAGGTGTTGACATTGAAAATCTTCTGGTCTCTCAGCCCGATACTGGGGAAGCGGCTCTGGAGATTGTCGATCAGTTGGTGCGATCGGCAGCCGTAGATATCATCGTCATTGACTCAGTTGCAGCCCTCGTACCCCGCGCAGAAATTGAAGGGGAAATGGGGGATGCCCATGTAGGGTTGCAGGCCCGCTTGATGAGTCAGGCTTTGCGGAAGATTACAGGGAGTATTGGTAAGTCTAACTGCACAGTGGTTTTTCTCAATCAACTGCGACAGAAGATTGGTGTGACCTATGGCAACCCCGAAACGACGACTGGTGGGAATGCCCTTAAGTTCTATGCGTCTGTTCGGCTAGATATCCGCCGCATTCAGACCTTAAAAAAGGGAACGGAGGAATATGGAATTCGTGCAAAGGTCAAAGTTGCGAAAAACAAGGTTGCTCCTCCATTTCGAATCGCTGAATTTGACATCATCTTTGGTCGAGGAATTTCAACGCTAGGGTGTCTGGTGGATATGGCGGAGGAAACGGGGGTCCTGACTCGAAAAGGGGCATGGTATAGCTACAAAGGCGATAACATCAGCCAGGGAAGGGACAACGCAATTAAATATCTGGAAGAAAAGCCTGATTTTGCTAAGACAGTGGAACAGGAAGTTCGGCAGAAGCTTGAAATGGGAGCGGTGGTATCAGCCAACTCTGTTGCTCCGGTTGATCTTGAAGAGGAAGAGGATGAATACTTTGAGGAGCCATAGGGACGGGCTTTAAGGGAGTATCCCAATTTACAAGTGTGGTATCTCTTGTAGGGCGGGCACCTTGCCCGCGAGTAAGCCTCGCACTACAAGTACCAAGTAGCAAAACGGGAGGCACCCAGATTAAAGGCCAGTCCTACTCTGGAGGTTACTTTTTTATAGAAATAGAAAACCATACCCTTTCGGAGTATTGCTCTACGATGCTTCTAAAGGGTATGTCCTACTGGGCCGAAAATTTGATCCAAAAATCCTAAACCCTCTGATTTCATACCAGCTTTAACTAAAGGTGGTGGAGAGAACTACCTTAGGAGATTTCTGAAAAACAATCTATCCACTGGTTTCGGCTTCGCTTAACGGGCACCCGCACCCTGAGCGCAGCCGAAGGGCAACCCACAGGTAAACTCTTTTCTGAAAATCTCCTCACTCATTCAATAATTCTGACCGCAAGAAGTGAAACGTTTCCTCAGGTTCAGCCGGAAGTGGAGTTGGGTCCCCCATAAGTTCTAAAGTTTCTGCTAAGGAATCGATCTTTGCATCCAGGTCTGAGTAGGCAGAAATCAATTTACTTTTCAGGTTACTGATCACTTGAGGAGAAACTGCTTTGGCGACCTGAATCGTTTGGCAATGGTAGAAGGTAAAGGCTAAACTACTGAGCCGAACTTGATCTCCATTTTGAAGAAGGACGTGACTATTGACGGGTTCCCCGTTGACAAAGGAACCGTTCGTGCTTCCCATATCAATCAAGTAGAAACCCTGCCCTTCAATGTAATGAATCGCCCCATGCAGCCGAGAAATCCTTTTGTCATTAATAGAAACGGTTGCATGTTGACTGCGGCCAATAGTCCAAACTTTGTCTGGCTGTACGATCGCTCGGCTTTTGTCTCCCCCCAGATTAGTGATGAGAAGAACCTGCCCTTTATTTACCAGACCCTGGATGTAGCAGGAAGGATTTTTGGCAAGAGAACCTCTGCTTGAGTTTTCCAGGTCTAAAATTTCCTCTAGTAACTCACGATTGTGCTCATACAGCTTAATAAAGACTTGGTAGAGACCCAATCGCTTCTCAAGTTCTTGCTCTGGTGAAGCATTGAGGAGATAGGAAGAATACTCAGCCGAAAGTGGGTTAATCATACAGCCCATTGCAAACCTGATTGCAACGCTAAAGATTTGAATAAAGCACTCACAGTAACCCTCACAACACTCACAATAGTGCCCAACATAATAATGCCCAGAATATTGATGAATGAACTGGTGAGGCCTGAAGTTGAGAACTTAAAGAGGACGAACCTCTTTTCAAGAGGATTTTGATCGTCAAGGTGGATGACTGAGAAATTAGTCTTGAAGACTCGAATCAAAAGCCTAATCTAGAAGTTCAGCTAGTGATAGAAACTGATCAACAGGGCGTTAACGGGGACTCTAGCCTGGACTTTCACCTTAATCTTCGCCTTCAAAGGATATCCCTGGCTTACAAAATTAGGAGTTTGTACGGACGAGTACGAAACCCGCCCCTCTACTACTCGCCCTTGCATTACAGCTTAGGTTAATCCTTCGATGCCTAAAACCGCACCATTACTGACATGAAAAAAACAATCCAGAAAAATGCAGAAATTAACAAAGTTTGAAACAAATATTTAGCTTTATTGTAAACTTTGCTTTGCAGTCAGGCTAAGCATGTCAAAAATCTAAAAACAATCTATAGTTCTTGAATTGCTGCCAGAGGCTGGTACTCAGCAGGCTTAATCTGGTATTTCACCAAGTTTGCTAGCTCTTGTAACTGGCTAATTGCTTCTGCACCTTCTAGCTTCATTAACTCTCGATCGTCTCTCATCTCCGTCCAAGTAATCCCATAATCGGACACGAGAAATCGAATGAGATGATTACTGCCAAGGCTTACCATGAATGAAGCGCTATTCATCTGCCCACCGCAGGTGTAGCAAGATGCCAGATAGCCTTGACGCTCCAGCACGATTGCCAGAGCTTGGAGATTCATCACCAAGTCTCGGACAAATTGTCGGTGTTGCTCTGCGAGTCTGATGAACATACTTGTCCTCCGATCACCACACCTAATTCTAAAGCTTTTTATACTTTCTTAAGGAACTTAGTCCTTAATAATTGTTAATGTTCCTGATTTTTTAAGAAATTTCAGACAAATAAGCAAAAGTAAAAAAGCTTTAATATCAGGGTAGCGAACTCTGGGAGGAAACGGAGTATCAGAAATAACAAATCGTTAGCAACACATCAATCGATTATCCCCTAGTAGCCCTGGTTTTGGGGGCTTGAGGTCGCTTGGGTGAAGGCTGTTTTCGGTTGGAATTTATTTGTTGAGTGGCTTTTTCGGCAAGCGTTTGGTAAGCAATTGCCTTCTGTTTTGCCGTCTCATAAACAAATGTATCCTTTCTGATGGCTTTCACAAGTTGAATGGCTTGTTTCAGCTTGGCCTCTGCTTGACGACCTGCTTCTGGGGATGGGGGAGATTTTTTCAACGCCTCAGTTGCTTGAGCAACTAGCTCCTGAGCCGTTTGAAGATTGGCTTCTGCTTCCTCTTCCAAACTAATTCGCTTCTGAATCGCTGCTAGTTGTGGGTAAATTTTTTGTAGTTCTTGATTAGCCTGTAAATGAACTGATCCGGATGAGGGTGGAACAGCTTCCAAAAGCTGAATAGACTGC
>JANRKG010000105.1:0-8957 GCA_033763635.1 Leptolyngbyaceae cyanobacterium bins.59 | reverse complement strand
AATTGCAAGCCCATTGCGCTCATTTGAGGGGTTAGTGTGTAGGTGTCAACAAGCGTGATCAACAATAAAACACTTGCCAGAATAACCCCTGCATAGCCTCTACGATGCCAAAGGTCGTGATGACTCCGCAGCACAAAAACCCCCGTCAGAGCCAACGCAGCACAAACGAGTTCTACACGGTTGAATATGCCAAAAAGCGTATATCCTGCACTCGCAAAGTCAGGTTGAGTCATCATGCCAGTCACATAAAGACTGGGCATCACAACGGTTCCTAATAGAACGCTCCCACTGAGCCAAAAAGCCAAGGCAATAATTGTCAGCAACTTCCAGGTAGAAGACTTTGTGACGACATCAGAATTCGGGAAGCTTGTATGCATAGGTAAAAAGCCTAAAAAATTAGTGCGCGATCGGATTCCACTCACTTACCTTCAGCTTATCGAATGTCTCTTGCGATAGGTGTGAAATTACATGAAGGCAAACTCGGTGAAAACTCTGGAATCGAGCGGGCAAAAGCTGAAGCAAGAGGAGTGTTTTGATGCTGAAACTTCCTCCCACCCGCCTTTTTGGAATATCCCTTCTGCGGCTTGACAAATTGGCTTACAAAAAATAAGCCAATTGGCGGAAGGCAGACACCTTAGCAATTATTCATCTTTAAAGAAACTGCTTTAGGGTAGAGACCAATGAAAACTGTTCAACCAAAAATTTCCTGGATCATTGCCCTATTTACGATCGCTGGTTTGACTGGCTTTTTCTTACCAACCCTCAGTTTCAACAGCAATCCCAGTATTTTGGGCAACAGTTTAGAGACCCCGTCTGTTCCTTCATCCCGCAGCTAGTTGTTCAGCCTTGGCGGTATCAATGGAGATGATCTGAGCCTTGGGAGATTCCCAATAGGCAACAAACCCATGATTGTTACGCTCAATGCGAATTGCAGAACCATTCTTGTGGCGAATATAGGTTGTCTTCATGGGTCCCAAGCCAATTGAGCGCGTCACCAGCATATTCAAAGAAATGGCCTGAAATGTAACGGTTGCGTAGTTACTAAAGTTTTTTGAGGTTGTAATTGGGAATCCAGAATTATCAAAAGTACCAATACAATTGCCAACCTGGGTTGTTTTATCTGTACTATCCATAGGGCTATCCATAGACTAAGACGACTCCCTATCGCTTTTCTAAACTGAGATGTTTTTAGTCTATTAAAATAATATTCGCCTTCATAGCGTAAATCCTCGATTCCCAAAGTTGATAAAAATTGATGACAGCTAACTTTGGGTAAACCTACTCAGATTTCTTTAAGAAAAATTTAGCTTTTGAATCTTCATTTGCTTCCTGTTTTCAGAGTTGGCTCTTGCCAAATCAGTACGTTTATACTAAATTAGTTCCATACTCACTAGATCGAATTGACATCGATCGCTAGGAAAGTTTGGTATGGATAGAGAATTATTCGACGAACAAACACCCCAACATCTCCCTCAGCAAGTCTTACAAAAACAAGCATTACAACAATTACAACAAAATGAGTTGATCCTACTGCTTCACGATGGCGTTGAGCGCTGGAACAATTGGCGAAACCAACATCCCCAAGTGCAACTCAATCTTGCGAGGGCAACCCTGGGGGCTGAGAATTTAAGTGAGGCGAACCTGAGCGAGGTTGTACTCACCCGTGCGAATCTTCAAGGGGCGAATTTACGGAAAGCTAACTTGACTCGTGCAAACTTGGCAGGGGCGAACTTGAAGGGAGCAAATCTCAATGGAGCCAATTTGCAGAATGCTTGCCTGAAATGGGCAAACTTGGCACGAGCAAACTTACAACGAGCAAATCTACAGGATGTGGATTTCAGTGGCGTTGATCTCAGTGGCGCAGACTTGAGTGGAGCTAATTTGCAGGGAGCGACCTTGACGGATGCAAAACTCACCCAAACAATCCTGCCAGATGGGAAGGGTCGAGGAACTCCCACTCAAACATTTGAACAATCCATCTCTCAAGTTGAAAGTCTGGGATTCAGAGAAGGAGCTTCGATTATCCCACCTAATGGAGCATTGCCAAGCCCGAACCATCGAACTGGAATAGATGAAGTGTCTTCAGCACACGCGCAAAAAAAATTGGTAAGGTTTAATTCTGATGAAATCAAGGGAACTTTCTTGCCAGAACTTGGATTTAACTAATCAATTTTAAAAAGATTGTTGTTGAAGTCCCTAAAGGCTTTCTTAGGGTGATGATTTGCCTTTTCTATTATGAAAAAGTGCAAATGAATATAACTAAAAATTAAAAACTGTGAGGTTCATGGATATGAGAACATGGGACCAGTCAAATCTACAGTGATCAACACAGTTAAAGTTTAAGAAAATGGCACAAGATCAAAAACCAACAGTTGTGATTACAGGGGCTTCCTCAGGGGTTGGTTTGTATGGCGCAAAGGCCCTTGCCAAGCGAGGATGGCATGTCGTCATGGCCTGCCGAGATTTGGCAAAAGCAGAGAAGGTTGCCCAAGAGGTTGGGATTTCCAAAGAAAACTATACCCTCTTGCACGTTGACCTCGGTTCCCTGGAGAGTGTTCGTAAGTTTGTCCATGAGTTTCGACTCCTGGGTCGATCGCTCGATGCAATGGTCTGTAATGCTGCGATCTACATGCCCCTCATTAAAGAACCACTCCGATCGCCAGAAGGCTACGAGTTAACAGTTACCACAAATCACCTGAGTCATTTTCTCCTCTGTAATTTGTTGCTGGAGGATATGAAAAAATCGACCTATCCCGATCGTCGATTGGTCATCCTGGGAACTGTTACCCACAACCCAGATGAACTCGGTGGCAAAATTCCCCCTCGCCCTGACTTAGGAGACTTACAGGGCTTTGCCGAAGGCTTCAAAGATCCCATCTCCATGATTGATGGGAAAAAATTTGAGCCTGTGAAAGCCTATAAGGACAGTAAGGTCTGTAATGTGTTGACCATGCGAGAACTACATCGGCGGTATCACGAGTCAACGGGCATTACCTTCACCTCCCTCTATCCGGGTTGCGTTGCGGACACGCCTCTGTTCCGCAATCACTATCCTCTCTTCCAGAAGATATTTCCTCTATTCCAGAAATATGTTACGGGGGGATATGTGTCCCAGGAGCTTTCAGGAGAACGGGTCGCAATGGTGGTTGCCGATCCGGAGTACAAACAGTCCGGAGCTTATTGGAGTTGGGGGAATCGTCAGAAGAAAGATGGAAAATCCTTCGTGCAGCGAGTTTCACCTCAGGCTCGTGATGAAGAGCGGGCAGAAAAGATGTGGGAATTGAGTCATAAGTTGGTTGGGTTAGCTTGAATGAAAATAGGTAATGGGTGATAGGAAATAGGGGTTGAGGATTGGTTTCCGACGACCCATTCTCTATTACCCCTGTTTCTGTCAAACAATTGAGCCGCCGCAAGAACTTCCTGTACCAGCGGTGCAGCCGAAGCAATGGCGATCGGTGCGGATGGAGCGCTGGGCTAGCAGATCTGGGTGAAAGTCTCGGATGTGCAGGGTTTGACCGGGAGCCTGTTGAATTTCCAGGCTGAGCATTTGATTAAAGTCGCAGTCATACAAACGACCATCCCAGGAAACAGAGAGGGTGTTGCGGCACATCAGCCCTTGAACAGTAGCGGGATTGAAAGCATTCACCAAAAGTTCCAGATATCCCTGAAGATTGCCCGATTGCTCCAGCCATTCCAGGTAGCGGGCGATCGGCATGTTGTTAAGGGTGATCAGGCGATCGAAGGTAACTCCCTGATGTTTGAGGAGTCCAGTTTTCCATTCCTGCTCTAAACGGCCCTGCTTTGGAGAGAGAAAAGCGCCAACGGGATTACTCACCAGGGTAAGTTGACGATCGGGGTTGCCCTGACCGTACCCCACTGCATTGAGGTAGCGCAACGCCTCAATAGACTTTTCATAGGTGCCGTCTCCCCGTTGAGCATCTGTGTTGCGCTGACGGTAGTGGGGGAGAGAACACACAATCTCAATGCCTCGATCGGCCAACCATCCTGGCAAATCCTCCATTGTAGGCAGAAGTAGCACTGTCAAGTTACAGCGATCGATCACCCGTTTGCCTCGCAAGACACACTGATCGACGAGATACCGAAAATGGGGATTGAGTTCTGGCGCACCCCCCGTGATGTCTACCGTATGGGCTGTCGTCTGATCCAGGGCATGGAGACAGGCATCGATCGTCTCCCGATCCATGATTTCTTTGCGATCGGGTCCGGCATCCACATGGCAGTGGCGGCAGGTCATGTTACAGAGTTTCCCGACATTGATTTGAAAGATTTCAAACTGGGCAGGTCTGAGGGCTTCCCAACCATGCTTTGCGAGGGTAGCAGCAAAGTTGCCCTGACAGGGTGTGGAGGACAGGTCAATGTCTGCAAGATGCTGCAATTGCAGACTAGGAGCAGCCAGGGAAGACCCTCGCTTCTGCAAAGAAGGGACGAGATGCGGTGTATTCATGGAGTGATCCTAGCTAACAATCCCAGGAGTTTTTTACTGCGGGGGGTGAGTAAGGTGCGGCGATAGGTATCTGCGGCTTTCTTAATTCCCTCAGCCTGGGTGGGATAGGGATGAATGACACTTGCCAATTTCCCCAGCCCAATTTTATGAACGATCGCCGTTGTCACCTCACTGATCATTTCTCCAGCATGACGAGCTACGATCGTTGCCCCTAAAATCTCGTCCGAACCCGATCGGTAATGGATTTTGACAAATCCCGTTTCTTCTCCGTCGGTCAGGGCACGATCGACATCCTGCATCGCAATCGTGAGGGTCCGCACAGGAATGCCCTTCGCCTGAGCCTCCGCTTCATACAGCCCGACATGGGCAATTTCAGGATCGGTGTAGGTAGTCCAGGGCATGACTAAATCGCTAAGTTTAGAACGACCCAGCCCCAAGGGTGCGAATAGGGCATTCTTAATTACGATACGGGCAGCGGCATCGGCAGCATGGGTAAACTTCCAGTTCATGCAAATATCTCCCGCCGCATAAATCCGAGGATTCGTCGTTTGCAGAGAGTCGTTCACCTTTACACCCGTTGCAGGATCGTAATCCACCCCGACCTGCTCCAGGTTTAGCCCTTCCCAATTGGGGGATCGCCCTGCACCCACCAGAATTTCATCCACGACGATCGTCTCCGACTGTCCCTGCCGCTGAAATTGGATCATCTTGCCCTCAGCCGTCTTTTCGACTCGTTCAACCTGACTCCTCAGGACGAGATCAATTCCTTCCCGAAGAAAGGTTTGCTGCACAATCTCCGCGGCCTCCGCATCCTCCCGATCCAACAGGTGAGCGTTTTGGTGGAACAGGACGACTTGAGCACCCAATCGTTGAAATGCCTGAGCCAACTCGCAACCGATCGGCCCCCCACCCATCACCGCCAGTCGTTTGGGAAGCTCCGTCAAAGAAAAAACCGTTTCATTCGTCAGAAATCCTGCTTCTGCCAGACCCGGAATGGTAGGGTGGGTGGCTCTGGCTCCCGTAGCGATCACCGCTTTTTTAAACCGCAAAATCCTGTTTTCTACTGCGATCGTATTTCCCGACTGAAAAACCCCCTGCCCCAGAAAAACATCCACTCCCAGCTTTTGGAACCGTTCAACGGAATCGTGATGGCTGATGTCCGATCGTACCCGTCGCATCCGCTCCATTACTGCCCTAAAGTCCACCTCAATGCTGGTCGGAGGCTTTATCCCAAACCGATCGCTGTCCCGCATTTCTGCTACGACTCGCGACGATCGGATCAGCGCTTTGGACGGAACACAACCGACATTCAGACAGTCCCCGCCCAACAGGTACCGCTCAATCAGAGCCACCTTTAAGCCAATCCCTAACCCTGCGGCCCCTGCGGCGACCACTAATCCTGCTGTCCCTGCCCCAATCACCACCAGGTCATAGCAATCCGCAGGTTGGGGATTCACCCAGTCAGCGGGATGCACCTGGGCGATCAGGTGTTGGTTGTAGGAATCCATCGGGGAAAGCGTAACAGGGGTAGTGGACTCAACCATCATTTTCTCCCTAAGATTCAACCGTTTCCGACAAAGCTTTTCGGGCAATGCGAGTGATATATAGAGTGACCACAACCGTCGCCACAAACCCAACGGTATTCAAAGCCATCTGAGCCGTTGGGTTGGCAGCCTGATTTCTCGCCCCAAGTCTTGCCAAATCTCCCGCGAGAGAACCGATGTACACATACATCACCGTTCCCGGAATCATTCCCACGCAAGCCAGCGCATAATCTTTGAGCGTCACCCCCGTAACTCCCAGCGCATAATTCAGCAAATTAAACGGAAACAACGGAGAAAGACGAGTAAGCAACACAATTTTGAACCCCTCCCGTGCAATTGCCTTATCAATGGCCTTGAATTTTCCATGATTCGCAATCGTTTGACTGACCCGATCGCGCACCAGATATCGACCGATCAGAAACGCCGCAATCGCGCCCAGCGTTGCCCCCACAAACACATACACCGATCCCAGCACCACCCCAAACAAGACCCCTGCCCCCAGAGTCAGCACCGTACCAGGAATAAAGGTGATCGTCGCCAACACATACAGGCCCACAAAAACTAGCCCTCCCGTCGCTCCCAAACTATCGATCCATTGCAACCCGGTTTGGAGCCAAACTTGAGGGGCAAATCCAGCAGCGCTAGTGATCGGGTCAGCCAGGGTCGGAGTTGCAAACGGCAGGACGATCGCCCCTAAACTCACGCAACTATAGAGGACGAGAACAACTTTCCCAAAAGCTTTCCAGTTCATCACGGTTTGTTATCCAGGGATATCGCTGATTGACTTCCCAGAACGCTCTTTCATTGAAACACTGATGCGCTGTTCCAACAGGGTAACGAGGGAAATCAGAAGGGGAATCGACAGGTTAATGGTGAGCAACCGGATGACATGGCTGGCGGTTACGATTTCGATATTGTGGTTAAGGGCCAGGGCAATCCAGATCATTTCCGGAGAACCACCAGGCGCAGCCACCAGTAAACAAGTCAACCAATCCCACTGGGTTACGAGGTGCAGCAATTGGGCAGCGGTGAACCCACCCAGAAACGTCAGAGCAACGGGGATCATCGCCCGGAAAGCCGTCACTTGTTTGAGGTGGGGATTCATCGCCCAGTATTCCCCGATCGTAATTCCCAAAAGAATCTGTCCAATCACTTTCAATAGAAGCGGGATACTTAAACCTGCCAACTCAGAAAAAGCGGGAAAGGTTGCGACCTGGGACACAAGAATGCCTACTGCGATCGGGCAGATAAAGTTGGCAACGGGCATTTTGAGGCGATTTCCCCCCAAAGCCGCTAGCACCGCCAGACCCACCACCCCAGACAGCATCAAGAGAGAGGTGGTTGAGAAAGATTGGAGGTTTGTAATCAGGGAATGAATCGTGGCACCGACATCGCGGGGATTGGCAACATTCGCAACCAGAGGCACCACGATAATGATGCTAGTAAAGCGCAAGAGTTGTACCAGGGAAACTAGCGCCGTATTCCGCCCATAATCCGCAGCGATACTTGCCATCACCCCCACATTACCCGGAATCGTTGCCAGGGTTGCCGTCAACAAATCCGTCTTCTCTAAACGAGAATACAAATACCCAATCAGGCTGCCATTAAACAGCAGAAAAAACGCCACCCCGATGAGGAGGGGCACCTGAAACGAGAGAGCAGACAAACTATCGTGCTGGATTGAGAACCCAACCGTTAACCCGATCAGGATTTGCCCCAACTTGCGGGCCGTTCGATTTGGGTCGATCGCAACCTTAAACCAGGCCCGATACAGAGAAAACCCGATCGTCCCTGCCGCAATTCCTCCCAGAATCCAGGCACCGCCCCCCGTTCCCAGAGCTACGAATCCCAACCCGCAGATGACTGCTAACAGCAGTTCACCGACTACCAGCCCATTTTGGGCAATCACACTGCCATCCCATCGCGATCGAAAAATCGTAGTCTCTGTCACAGGGAATTTTCCAAACTTTTCTTCATTAAAGCGTGAATTTTTGTGTTCTACCCATTGACTTGCAGTTCAGTTTTGAAATTTCCGTTTGATTCTTTAGGAGATTCCTAGTAAGTAAATTCCCCGCTGGTTTCGGCTTCGCTCAACCAGCATCCGTGCCCTGAGCGAAGTCGAAGGGCAACCCATTGGCAACTTCTTTTTCAGAAATCGCCTGATTTTCTCTTACCTTTAGCAGACTTTTCGATTCAAGGGGAACTGTTGCATAGGTTCAAGCTTCTCAGAACTATCGAGATAGTGAAGGCTAGACAACAAGCGAGGCAAGAAGTTCAAAGATACTAGAACTGACCCAGCCCAAAGCAAGCTACTCGATCAAGTTCTTGACGATCGCCCCTTTCTCTCCAACAACTGCATAACTTGGGAAATTTCAAGCGAGGAGTTAATAGCACTCATGGTTTTACCTCGGCCTATGGATACCCCTGTGCAACCTCCCACAACCCTCTTTCTCGTCCCTCTGAACCCCTTACCCACTGCGAGTGGATTGAGTGAAAGCGATCGTATTTTCCTGTATCAGGTTCTTACCCTTCTGCTAGAAGCCCTCTCCCATCCAGAACTGATTCCTCAACAAGACTTGTATCACTGTGTCACCTATTTATTAGAAACAGCGGAACCTGCCCCGACGGCAATTCCCCATTCCATTTCCCAGAGTTGGTATGTTCAGGATTACGGCAACCGTTTAGGCGTGCGGTCTGTACAAAAGCTCCATCCCTTCAAATGCCTGGTCGTGAACGTTCTCACAGCCTATCAAACCCTGATCGAACCCCCTCATCCCCAGCGGACCCATGAGATGCAACGGCTTGGGTTACAGGTGTGCATTCAGCTTCTCATCCGCATTCTCAACCGATCGCCGAAGGAGGTTTCATGACGGTCACAGGTACTACGTCCCATCCCCCCAAAGTTTGGAAGAAAGGGTACTGGAACTACTGTATCCTCAGCCAATACC
>JANRKG010000104.1:0-2447 GCA_033763635.1 Leptolyngbyaceae cyanobacterium bins.59 | reverse complement strand
ACCCTTTTTTATTAGAAATTTGACTACTTTAAAGCCTACTGAAGCTTGGCTTCCAGGGACTTGAGGTATTCCGTGTTCACGCCAGACTCGCGGGTCAGGGCGATCTTACCCGTCCGGGCAATTTCGCGAATCCCAAATTTGTTCAAGACCTGGACGATCGCCACCATCTTACCAGGGTCGCCCACCACTTCCAGGGTCAGGGAGTCTTCCGACACATCTACCACCCGCGCCCGAAAGATTTGAGCTAACTCGATAATCTCAGAACGGTTAGAGCTAACCGCATTCACCTTCAGCAGCATTAACTCCCGTTCTACACAGGGAGTTGTGGTGATATCCTGCACCTTCAGGACGTTCACCAACTTGTAGAGTTGCTTTGTCAGTTGCTCAATGATGCGATCGTCTCCCGGAACCACCATCGTGATCCGCGAGATCCCGACCTGTTCTGCCGGACCGACTGCCAAACTCTCAATGTTAAACCCACGACGGGCAAACAAACCCGCGATGCGAGTCAGTACCCCTGCTTCATCTTCCACCAGAACAGAAAGGGTGTGTTTCACAGCCGATCGAATCCTTACTTCCGCTATCCCTACCTTATTCAGCGTATCATACCCTGTAATGTAGGCTACTGGTCCTTAAGAGGGTTTTCGTCTTTGCCTCCTCTAAGCTTCCACCTCCTCCATTTCACAATCCTCTCCCAAGCACACCTGTCCACGATAGCCTGTGAAAATGCGCGTTCCGTCCTTCAAGATATGCACTTCAAGCTGATCGCTGGCCCAGGTGATGCGATCCTGAAGCGCCGGATTAAAAATATGGACCCGCTGATTGTGGGAGGAAACAGGGGAGTTGGGGGAATTGACTGCTAATTCCTGAATGTAGGGACCGTCAATCAAGATATCCAGTTCAGCCAGTAACTCACGAGATCCTGCGGGAGCGTAATCAGACTGCAACCGTTCCAGGGTGAACCCTGTAAAACTCATGACGTTCAGCCCGTGTTTTTTAAGTTTGTGGGCGAGTTCCGCCAGGGCGGGCGCTTGCCAGAAGGGTTCTCCGCCGGAAAAGGTAACGCCTTCATTCTCAGAATCATCTAAAATCTGCTCGACTAAAGCATCAATGGAAACCAGTTGATTGATTTCAAACGGCCAGGAAGCGGGATTGAAACAGCCCGGACATTCCCGCAAACACCCCTGCACCCAGAGAACCGCACGGCACCCCGGCCCGTTCACCCCAGACCGATTCACATATCCCATGATATTGAGATAACCGGGGGGAACTTCTAATAGCTTGAGATAGGGATTTACCTTCTGACTCATGATGATATGGCTCCTGCGATCGAAAGGGGGGAAGTTGCGATCGGTGCATACCGCACTGGGATTCCTGTTGCGTCATGAATACGATCGCCAAAGGTCTTTAAAAAGGCTGGATTGACGGTTCTGAGTTGCTGCACTGGATAAGGGCGTGTGTCTGGGGTATGGTTTCCCCGTGCGTCTAACTGATGGGTCAGGGGGCGAGGACGGTTAGGCGTATTGAGTTGAATCTCATGGGGGCAAATTTGCTGGATGAGATGGATGTAATCCACCTGTTCCGGATCGCTCCACTCGGTTAGAACCATTGTCTGGATTGCCAGATGTCCCTGATAGGTTTGTTTAAGCTGAGCAATGCCTTCCCAAATTTGAAATGGGTGTTCTTCATAAAGAGGACGATTAATTCTTTGAAATACCCCTGTACTCACGGCATCGATTTTGATGGCAACGCGATCGGCCATTTCCAAATCTCGGCAAACGTTCGGATCATGGAGGAGCGTCCCATTTGTAAGCACCGTGACCGGGCGATGGGTCAGGGTTTTGACCATTTCCAAAATCTCTCCCAGATTTAGAGCTAGTGTGGGTTCACCACTCCCACTGAGCGTAATGACATCCACCTCCCAGGGTGTAAAGTCCTTTAATGCAGATTTAATTTCATCAACGAGCAAGAAAACTTGTCTTTCGTGCGAAAGCTGTTCAATGGCCCCTAACTGACAATAAACGCAGTTGAAGGAACAGGTCGAAATGGGACCAATGGGGTCAATGCCGAGCGATCGACCATATCGCCAGGATGTAACAGGACCGTAGACAGGGGAAAATTGGGTGGCCATGATGGTTCCTCAACGGATGCTCATTGCCTGAGTGGATGATCTATCTCAAAGCTAGAGGTTGAACGTGAGGAAGTTGTGAGGAATCTCCCGCTCCGATCGTGTAACTGCAAAGATCGGCTGAACCCCGCTACCTAAAGGGGTAAACGGGGTTCATGACTTTACAATTTGTCGCGAACTAATCTCTCGACTCTAGATAGCCTGCTTACGCCGAGTCCGAAGCCCAACCCCTGCCAGGGTTACTAACCCCAGAATCAGGGCGGGTTCCGGGACTTGGGCGGCTCCTGGATCAGCCCGGAAGATTCCCCTGCTGCCATCC
>JANRKG010000103.1:0-7216 GCA_033763635.1 Leptolyngbyaceae cyanobacterium bins.59 | reverse complement strand
GTCCTGATCTGGATGAAATTGATGGACCCGTTGCCCTGTGCCGTGAAATTGCGGCCCATCAACATGGTCCCTGGCGAATTGTAGAAGCGGTGGATAGTCTGACGGTGATTGCTTCGGCTTCGATCCCTTCATGAAAATTCTGGTTCTGAGTAACTGCCCTTTAGCAGAATCTCAGGGTTCAGGATATGTGATCCTAAACTTCTGTCGTGGATTGCGCGATCGAGGGCACACGGTCGATTTGTTCGGCCCTGAAACCTATGAACTTTGGCCCTCGTTACGGGGACGAGCGAATAGCTATCGACAGGCATTGGGCATGGTGAGATTTGTCCTGAAACAGTTGTCCCGCAATGCTTATGACTTGATTGAGTTCTATGGGGGGGAGGCATGGTTAATCGCATCAATTCTCGCCCGCTGGTCGAACCGTTCATTTTGCCTGGTGAGCCACTCCAACGGCCTGGAACCTTCGTTTTATAATGCCCTGACCCTTTATGCCCGAAAGGGTCTCATCCCGAATCCTTTTGGCAAATGGTATCAACTCAATCAAACTCAATTGTTCAAGCTGGCCTTTACTCAGGTGGATGGCATCGTCACCGTGAGCCATTTCGATCGCACCTATGCTCTAAATCAGGGGTATCAGGATGAACACCGGGTCGTGGCGATCGAGAACGCTTTGCCGGACGAATATTTGAACCGTTCGATCACCTGGGAACGCCCCCCCCGGATCGGATTTTGCGGTTCCTGGATTGCCCGGAAGGGAACCCATCTGATGATCGCGGATTTGCCGCGCTTACTTCGGGAATTTCCTGAGTATCGGCTGCAATTCATTGGCGTTGGGGATAGCTTTCAGCCAGAAACCCATTTCCCATTAGAAGTGTGCGATCGAATTGAGGTAATTCCCTATGTCGAGAGTAAGGAAACGCTTCAGCAGTTGTACAGCAACCTTTCCATCTTGATGGCTCCGTCCCTCTATGAAAGTTTTGGCTTGACGATCGCAGAAGGAATGGCGTGCGGGTGTGCGGTGGTGGCAGGTTGTACAGGTTTTGCGGCAAGCCTGCGCCATCAAGCGGAAGCCTGGGTGCTGGAGGAGGTTTGCACTCCCTCCTTGTACGATGCGCTGAAAACTCTGATTCTCAATGAACCGCTCCGGCTCAAAATGGCCCAGGCTGGCTACAATCGAGTGCAAAGCTTACGCTGGGATACGGCGATCGACCAACTAGAGCAAACCTACCTCACTTGGATACGGGACGATTGCATACGGAAGAAGTCATCGCTGGGAATGGCATGATTGAACAGAGGAAAAACGGCTTGGTTGAGAAGGAACTTTGAATTTACGCGGCTCGAACTCTGAAAAATCGATCGCCCTACTAGGCAAACGAGATTTCCCGACGGATGGGGTGGCGGATTACTGCGACTGGCTCCAACAGGCACTCACCAAACAGGGCCATGAATTCGCCATTCTTGAAATGCCCTGGAGTAAAGTTGGCTGGCTGCAAGCGTTTCAATGGTTATGGGACCAGAGCCAACACTGGCAGGGCACCTGGGTGGTGGTTCAGTACACAGCCTTTGCCTGGTCGAAACGCGGGCTACCTTTTGCGTTTCTGCTGGCGGTTTTGCTGCTTCGCTGGCGGGGTGTAAAACTGGCAGTCATCTACCACGATACTCAAGGCTTTCCGGGCGATCGTTGGATTGATCGCTTGCGCCGCACGATTCAGGAAAGCATCATGCGGTTGAGTTATGGCCTTGCGGATCGTGTGCTAACGACGATCGAGTTTAGCCGGATGCCCTGGCTCCCTACTCCTCCTGGCAAAGCGTTTCTGTTGCCCGTTGGTTCCAATGTTCCCGAACCTGCCCATCCCCCCGTCCGGGTGGCACGGGGACCGGGAGAACCTAAGACCATTCTCGTTTTTGGGATTACGGGCGAACCTCACACCAGCGCAGAAGTAGAGCGCATCGCAGACCCCATTCGACAGGCTGCGGCTCAAGTGTCCGGATTGCGCCTGATCGCATCAGGGCGTGGTTCCCTGGAGGCGGAGGAGCGTTTGCGGCAAGCCCTGACGAACTATCCGGTGGAGATTGAAGTGTTGGGGTTGATTTCGGCGGAGCGGATCGCGGAACTGTTGCTCGTGGTCGATGTGCTGCTGTTTGTGCGAGGGAACATCTCCAGTGGTCGGACCAGTGTAGTGGTGGGGATTGCGGCAGGATTACCGATCGTCGGTTACTCTGGCCCCCATACTGGCTTTCCCATTACGGAAGCTGGTATCATGCTGGTGCCTCCGGGCGATCGCGATCAGTTAGGACAGGATTTGACCGCCGTGTTGACGAACCCGGCCCTCTGGCAATCTCTCCACCAAAAGAATCTAGAGGCCCAACAGCAGTATTTTGCCTGGGATACCATTGCAACTCAATATCTGAGGGCACTCTATGACGATGCTGCGTAGATATCGGGTGTTGATCATCGCATCCCATCCGGTGCAGTATGTGGCTCCCCTATTCCGGCTGATGGCTGACCATCCCCAACTTGATTTGCAGGTGGCCTATTGCAGTTTGCAGGGAGCAGAGGCGGGGCACGACCCAGAATTTGGGGTAGAAGTTACCTGGGATATTCCCTTACTAGAAGGATATTCATGGGTATCGGTTCCCAACCGATCGCCGAATCCCGGTCTGGGGAAGTTCTGGGGTCTCCTCAATCCAGGGCTATGGCAGGTGATCCGGCAAGAACCCTGGGATGCGATCGTGATCTATACGGGCTATGCCTATGCAAGTTTCTGGCTGGCGTTGTTAGCCGTAAAACTGAATCGCATTCCAGTCATTTTTAATACGGATGCGACATCCCTGGCGGCCCGCAGTGGCCCCTCGTGGAAGGAACGGGTGAAAGCCTGGGTGCTGCCACGTATCTTTGAGTTGGCAGATGTGGCGATCGGGGGGTCGGCGGCGGGAAAGGAATTTCTCCTCAGTCTGGGGTTGCCGCTGGAACGAGTCGCCGTGACTCCCTTCGTAGTGGATAACGACTGGTGGACGAACCAGATAGCCCAGGTAAATCGAACTGAAGTCCGAGCGACTTGGCAGATTCCGGAGACGGCCCCCGTTGTGTTGTTCTGTGCCAAGCTTCAGTCCTGGAAACGGCCCCTGGATGTGTTACAAGCTTTTGCAGAGGCGAATGTGCCCGATACGTTTCTGGTGTTTGCGGGGGCGGGTCCCCTTCAGGCGGAACTGGAGCAAACAGCCCAGGATTTGGGAGTCGGCGATCGGGTGCGCTTTTTAGGGTTTGTGAACCAGTCCCGTCTGCCTGCCACCTATGGGGCTGCGGATCTCTTTGTGCTTCCTTCCGGCTATGACCCCTGTCCAGTGGTAGTGTGTGAAGCGATGCTCTGTGGCTGTCCGGTCGTCATTAGTGATGAAATCCGGGGTCGGTTTGATATCGTTCACCCAAACCACACTGGGTTTATCTATCCCTGTGGCGACATCCCAGCCCTGGCGGCAATTCTGGGAGGAATTTTGACCGATCGCCCCAAACTGGAACAGATGGGGAGGATAGCCCAGCAACGCATGGAAACCTGGTCGCCCCAAGATAATGTGGAGTCGCTGGTCCAGGCGATCGATCAAGCAGTTCATTTGAAACGGACGAGGAACGATACGTAATGCAGTGGCTGACTCTGAACGCTAAAAATCGCCTCGCTTTTGCCCTGACCCATCCAGCGTACGCATTGAAGGTATTAACCCGTGAAGCAACCCGCGCCGATGAACGATTTTTGGCCCAGATTACAGGTGTAACGGTTTCAGCCATTCAGGCTTACTTGAAAGAACCGTTTCAGGAAACGAAATTTCTCAACCATTTGCAAAGTTGTGAGATCACCCTGAGACAGGTCTGGTCAATGGGGGCTGACTTGTATGCAAAGTCAGTGTTGGCCCAATATGCGCTGCTGCGGGCTTTAAAGCCAGCGTTAGTCGTGGAAACTGGAGTGGCAAATGGGGTGTCCAGCAGCTATCTGTTACTGGCAATGGCGAAGAATCAGAAGGGGCACCTGCACTCGATCGACATTGGAGATTTGGGAGATGCCGGATTCTTGCCCGCAGGGAAAAGTCCCGGTTGGGTGGTGCCTGAAAATCTCCGGAGCCGTTGGACACTCCACATTGGGGATTCTAAAAAGTTATTAAAACCTGTGTTGATGGATTTGCAGAAGGTAGACATTTTCATTCACGATAGTCTTCATACTTACGACCACATGCTGTTTGAGTTCCAGGAAGCCTATCCATTTGTGCGGCAGAGGGGCATCCTGATCATGGATGACGTGTTGTGGAATAATGCCTTTCAGGATTTTGCCCAATCCATTCAGGCTCAGGAGTATGAGATTATCCGGGGCATTGGTTTGTTGAAGAAAGGGTAGGGGAGGACAATGATCATGGCAAACCCAGTTCTGGCAGAACGAACGATCGCAGGTCTCCATGAAGCCCTGATCCCCAGTCTTCCTGTTTTACCGTTCGATGCCCCCATTTTGGATATTGGCTGCGGTACAGGAGCCTGGTTGGAGCGGTTGGCAACCCAGGGGTTTACCCACTTGCATGGGATTGACCAGGATGTGGCGCAGTTCCAGACCCGCAAGGCAACCTGTTCTCAAGCTAATCTGGATTTTGACGATCTGGGTTTGGGAGATCGGCCGTTCCAGTTGATCACCGCGATCGAAGTGCTGGAGCATCTGGAAAATCCGGGCCGTCTCTTCTACCATGTTCAAAAATCCCTGGCTCCCGATGGGTGGTTGTTGATCACCACTCCCAATATCCATTCGATCGATTGTCGGATGCGATTTTTACTGACGGGTCGCCTCAAATCTTTTGACGAGAAAGGAGACCCAACCCACATTTATCCCGTACTGCTGAATGCCCTCGATCGCGTCTTACCCCGCTACTCTCTGGAAATCGCCCGTCGATGGGGGTTTCCGGAAAACGGTTCCCTGATTTCTCGCCCCTCAACGATTTTGCTGGCGGCGATTCTCAAGCGCTTCCTGCCGGACCCCACACCGGGGGATACCCTCTGTCTGCTCATTCGTAAGAAACCCGTTGCTTAACATGCGCCTTTCCCAGCGAGTTCTCCGTATTCTGTTTCGCCTTTCCCGGTTCTGGCTCCATTACGGCAATCCCCTGACCGTTCTATATAAGCGTCATCTGGTCAAAGAGGGCATGATGACAGCGATCGATCGCGCCTCTGGAATCGCCTGTGCCTGCCGTATCTCCTCTTTTCAAATGTTTGGAGAGGTCTGGTACAACCGGGATTACGATGTACCCCATTTCCCGATTCGTCCGGGGGATGTGGTGGTGGATATTGGTGCGAATCAGGGATTTTTTGCCTGTTACGCAGCCCATCACCAGGCAAAGGTGTACGCCTTTGAGCCATTTCCAGAGAGCTTGCAGACCTTGAAGGCGAACCTGGAACGCAATGGCCTGGGCGATCGGGTCATTGCTGAACCCTGGGCGATCGGGGCGAGGGAGGGAACGGTCAAACTGTTCTATGGCAACGATATCGGGGGGGGGATGAACACAACTCAACCCGATTTTGTTCAGATCACCCAAATGGATTGTCAGGGGAATCTCGAAGTTCCCTGCTATACCCTGCCTCAAGTGATAGAAAAGTTTGGATTGGAGCGCATTCGCCTCTGTAAGCTGGACTGTGAAGGTTCGGAACTGGACATCCTCAAGCAACTGGGACCGGAACAACTCCGCCGGATTGATGCCTTTGTACTGGAATATCATCCCGGGTATGAATTGGCAGATTTAATGCAGTTGCTTCTCAGTTGGGGCACCCATCAGGTCAGCTTTGCGGAGGACAATGACCACTATCCCCGTCATGTGATCCGGTTGGTGGCAACCCAGGAATTGATGACCAACCTGTCATGAAAATCCTGATTTATTCCCCCCTGTTCTACCCCAGCGTGGGAGGGACGGAAACCGTGATGGGGATTCTGGCGCAGCAGTTTCATCACTTTGGGCATGAGGTCCAGGTTGTGACCCAGACTCTAGCGGTAGAGCCAGATTGTTTTCCCTTTGCGATCGTCCGCCGACCCAATCCCCAAACCTTGCTCAACTTGACCCGCTGGTGTGACGTATATTTCCAGAGTTGCATCAGCCTGAAGGGGGTCTGGCCCCTCCTCCTGGTGCGCCGCACCTTCTGCGTGAATCACCATATCTGGTATCGCCGTGAAGATGGCACGCGGGGCTGGCAAGATCACCTCAAACGCTGGGTGACACGGTTTGCGACAAATATTTCCATTAGTCAGGCAATCGCTGATGATTTGCCAGTTCCCTCGGTGATCGTCCCCAATCCCTACCAGGACAACCTGTTTCGTCTGCTGCCGGAAGTGCCGCGCGATCGAACCCTGATTTTTTTGGGCCGCCTGGTCTCTGATAAAGGGGTGGATGTGCTGGTGGAGGCGCTGGGAATCTTGAAGCACCAGGAAGGGCTGACTCCTGATTTAACGATCGTGGGTGAGGGACCAGAAGAACCCGCTTTACGCAAGCAAATTGAGGCATTGTGTCTGATGGATCAGGTGCAATTTGTGGGGATCAAAACCGGAGAAAATCTTGTACAAATTCTGAACCAACATCAAATCCTGGTGGTTCCTTCTCGCTGGGAGGAACCCTTTGGCATTGTTGCCCTGGAAGGAATGGCCTGTGGGTGTTGGGTGATTGGTTCGGCGGGTGGGGGGTTGAAGGATGCGCTGGGTGCCTGGGGAGAGACATTTCCAAACGGGGACGGGGAAGCGCTGGCCCGATCCCTGGCCCAAGCGCTAAAAAATCCAGCTATACTTTCTGCACATCGCGAGCAGGTGACACAACATCTTGCTCGTCATACGATGGCAACAGTTGCCAAGGCTTATCTCGCAGTCTTTGAGAGGTCTCTTCCGTGAAAGTTTTGATTGCCCTTGCCCTGGGACTTGTTGTGATCTTGATTGCGGCCCAAAACTGGCGGCGGGCTGTCAAGAGTGTGTTTTTGATCGTGGTGATTGAGGGGGCACTCAGAAAATGGCTTTTCCCCCAGGCCAGCGACATCATTTACTTCTTGAAAGATTTTGTGATGATGGGAGCCTATTTGAGGTTCTTTCTCTTTTCACCCAAAGAGCGAAAACCTGCGCTCACCCTCAGTGTCGTCAACATTTTGATTGTCATGTCTGCCATTTGGTGTTTCTACCAAATGTTTAACCCAGGATTGGGTTCCGTGCTGGCA
>JANRKG010000102.1:0-26394 GCA_033763635.1 Leptolyngbyaceae cyanobacterium bins.59 | reverse complement strand
GAGATATCGGGCATGATGAGTGAAGCAAGCTGCATACAGTATACAATAACAGTCGAAACCTACCGCTTCAGGAAAGCCTGTAGAACTCCTCTCAATCAATTCTTAAACCTGTTCACACTCTTCACAAAAGTATGTCTTCCTCCACTGGTCGCTTGACTACTCACATTCTCGATACGGCGCATGGTCGCCCTGCGGCTAATGTCACGGTTGAACTCTGGCGCATTGATAGCCCATCCGGTCAACGGAGCCTTCTGAAAACCGTCGTGACGAACCAGGATGGACGCACCGATAGCCCTTTACTCTCGGCAGAAGAAATACAGACAGGACGCTACGAATTGATCTTTCTCATTGGAGATTATTTTTCAGGGAAGTTTGTTCCCATTCAAAATCCTCCGTTTCTCGATCGCATCCCGGTTCAATTTGGCATTGCCGATGAAAGTGCCCATTACCACGTTCCCCTTCTGGTTTCTCCCTGGTCCTATAGCACCTACCGGGGAAGTTAGATACAGATCCCATACGGTGTTAGGGGAAGGGGGTCGTTGAGTTGCCTAATCTCCCCAAAAGGTTCACCCAGCCGTATGAATTCGTACATTTAATTTTCCTCTAAAGTTTGAGGGGTATTTGATCAATGCAGTTCTTGCATCAATACCCGATGAATCGTGATACTTCCCCAGGTTTAGCCACCTCCCCAAGCCCTTCCAACTCAACAAAAGCAGGGGCGATCTATGCAGTGCTGGCTTATGCCGCCTGGGGGTTATTTCCCTTGTATTGGAAGTTGTTTGGCACCACTCCGGCGATCGAAGTGCTCAGTCATCGGGTTATCTGGTCCCTGCTCTTTCTGCTGACGCTGCTGCTCTCGCAACATCGGGGGACAGAACTCACCCATCTTTTACGATCGCGTTCAGCCCTCTCCCATCTCCTGCTGACAGCTCTCCTCCTCAGTTTCAATTGGGGGTTGTATATCTATGGCGTAAACACCGATCGGGTGATAGAAACCAGTTTGGGATATTTTATCAACCCGCTGGTGAATGTGCTGCTGGGCTTTGTGTTCCTTAAAGAACGCCTCACCCAAAGCCAAAAGGTGGCGGTGTTGCTTGCGACTGTAGGCGTGAGCTACTTTATCTGGAACTTTGGGCAAGTGCCCTGGATTGCGTTGAGTCTGGCTTTTTCGTTTGGGTTCTATGGTCTGCTGCGAAAGACAACTCCGGTGGCTCCGATGGCAGGCTTGATTATCGAGACGTTGTTGATTACTCCATTGGCGATCGCCTGTGTCGGTTACTTCACCCTCACAGGGACGGCTCATTTTGCCACAAGTTGGGTGAGTGTTTCCCTGTTCATGGGGGCTGGTGTGGTGACTTCCCTTCCGCTTCTGTGTTTTACCAATGCTGCGCGTCGTTTAAAGCTTTCCACCTTGGGGTTCTTTCAATATCTAGCTCCCAGTCTCCAACTCGCATTGGGGGTCTTTCTATTTCACGAACCCTTTACTTCGGTGCATAAAATCACCTTTATTTTCATCTGGTCTGCATTGTTGATTTACTCCACCACTTCCCTACTCTCCTTGCATCACAAACCTGTGGAATCTTGAGGATTCTGCCAATTTTCTGATGAAGATATCAGTACCAATATCGCTGGAGATCCTCAAATGGGTATTGATTTGGGAAAAGCAAGCAACAAAGGAACTGCAATGTTGAAGTATGATTTGAAGCGATGCGGGTTTTGAACTGAGCCTCAACAGCGGAGAGTGCAACGATCGCCCCACTCTCTACAGCCCTTCAAACACCTGGGACTTCCACTTCAGCTTTTGCTTCCTCAGCAGGATTGATACTTTGCGGAAGTAGCCAGCTCATTAAGATCGCAGTTAAGCCTCCGGTTGAGATGCTGGAGCCAAACAGGTTTTTAATGATGGCAGGTTTGTCATCAAAAATTTCTGGAGCATACAGAACCCCTAATCCCATCGCCAGGGAAACCGCCACAATTATCATGGATCGGCGATCGAGAGGAGTAGAGGCGATAATGTTCAGGCCAGCAATGGCAATGGAACCAAACATGACAGTGGTTGCTCCCCCCAGTACAGGTTGGGGAATCGCTTGAAATACACCCCCCACGACGGGAAGTAAGCCCAGAATGACCAAAATCCCAGCGATGAAGAACCCGACATAACGGCTCCCAACCCCCGTCATTTGAATCACCCCATTATTTTGGCTAAAGGTTGTGTTGGGAAAGGTATTGAGCACTGCGGCAATCAGGGAATTCACCCCATCGCCCATGACTCCCCCCTTGATCCGTCGCAGGTACGGTTTTCCTTCAACGGGTTCGTCTGTAATGGCAGAAGTTGCGGTTAAGTCGCCTACGGTTTCGATCGCAGTCAAGATATACAGCAGAACAAAGGGAAGAAAAGCGCCCAATTCAAACCGCATACCATACCGGAAGGGGACGGGTAGGCTGATCAGGGATAAGTTACTTAAGAAACTCAAGTCCACGATGCCCATCAAAGCAGCGGCAATATAGCCGACGATCAGGCCGATCGCAATGGCTCCCATTCGCAAAAATCGATGGTGGGAAACACTCAGTAAAGCCACAATTAAAAGAACGGCACCGCTCAAAGCCAGGTTTTGCAGACTGCCGAACGTCCCATTTTTCTGAGCGACAATCCCTCCAGCCATACTGATCACACCCGTTTTAATCAAGCCCAAACCAATAATCATTACAACGGTTCCCGAAACAACGGGGGTGATAATTTTGCTCATCAAGTGCAAAAAGCGACTGAGGATAATGGGGACAAAAGCCCCAAAGAAACATACACCAAAGATTAAAGCGAGCGCTTCTGAAGGAGATTGATGGGCCTGTAAAGCGGTGGCTCCAATTCCTAAAATTGGCCCCAGGAAGGCAAAACTGGTTCCCTGGAGACTCAGTAAACCTGACCCGATCGGTCCAATTTTTTTACATTGAATAAAGGTACATATCCCAGAGGCAAACAGCGCCATACTAATGAGGTAGCTTGTGTTAGCAGGGTCCAGCCCTAGACTGCCACAAATCATGAGGGGTGGAGTAATAATGCCGACAAATGAAGCCAGAACATGCTGGAATGCAACAAAAATAGATTCAGTCAAAGGCGGTTTATCATCCAGCCCGTAAAGAAGCTTACTTTGGGATGTTTGATTAACTTTCTGATTAACTTTTTGAGTCTCTTCTAAGCTTGCATTAGGGTCAGCTTGCATCATAATTGTCTAACCTTAGAAATGCTCTATGGCCTTGTAACCTACTGTGTATCCGTCAGCCCTCGGAATCCCTCCCCGGAGAGATAACCCTGAAGTTTCAGTAATCCCGGAATATGAAATAATCCCGGAATATGAAATGGAACGTAAGTTTTGAGATGCGTTTCGATATCTCTGGTAATAGGTTTGGTAATATTCTGCCTGGATAGACTCTGTTTCCGGGAAAAGGGTTTGTGGAAAAAGGTTTGTGGAATAAGAACAAGTAAGGAGATTTCCAGAAAGGAGTTTACCTGTAGGTTAGCCTTCGACTCCGCTCAGGGGAGACCTTCGGCTGCGCTCAGGGCGCGGGTGCTGTTGAGCGAAGTCGAAACCAGCGGGTAGATTATTTTTCCAGAAATCTTCTAAGAACAATAATTGCCAGGTTAATAAAACTAATGAGAACGACTTACATAAGTTGCAGTTGTCTCAACCAAGCGTTTTCTCAATAAAATTTAGTTTTACAGCATACAATTATGAACTTATCCAGATTTTTGTATACAGTATACGGTATACCAAGAATACGAGTTATTTTGTATCTCTGGAGACGGAACTGTCGGAGGGTCCGAGTTTAGATACTAAAGCGTGACTCAGGCCGTTTCCGGCGCTTCAAAAATTTTGACCGATGCTGAAGTGAGTTTTAATTGAGGATTCATTCTAATGATGCGTAAGCTTTTTCCCAAGGTCAGAGCCTTTGTTCTTCCCCTTATTCTAGTTCTGGGGGTACTGGTGGGGTATCCCTGCACCACCTGGGCAGCAATTTCTCCTGTGAATGCCCTCTCCCCAACTTCGTTCTCTCTCTTGGCAGAAGTTTCCCCTGAGACGCTGCTCGCAACCGAAGCCGAATCTGTAACTTCTGACGCAGCAGAGGCAGAAGCAGCAGAAAAAGCGGCGAAGAAGGCTGCCAAAGAAGAAGCCAAGGCCGCCAAGAAAGCTGCCAAGGCAGAAGCCAAGAAGTTAGAAGAAGCAGAAGAAGCCAAGGCAGAAGAGGCGAAGCAGGCAGAGAAGGCCGCCAAGAAAGCTGCCAAGGCAGAAGCTAAAGCAGCGAAGAAGGCCGCTAAAGAGGCTGCTAAAGCTACTGAAGCGGAGGAAGCCGTAGAAGTAGTAGCTCCTGATGCAGCTTAATGCTTGTGGATAATCAGGATTGAAGGAGGGGAAGGGATGACGATCGTTCCACCCAGGAGTCAACCATTTAACCTTGGTGCATTTCTGATCAGTGATGGGCCTGCTGGTTTTATTCTGAGTTGGGTCGCTGGCTTTGTAGACACCTCGGCATTTATCATCCTGTTTGGCATTTTCACAGCCCATGTGACAGGAAATATTGCCTTGGCAGGGTCTTCCTTTGTGGGTGAAGATGAGCAAACAACCATCACCCGCCTGTTAATGTTACCGACGTTTATGGTGACAGTGGCCCTGACCTCCCTCTTGGCCCGGTATGCTCGCCACAAAAAGTGGCCTGTCTTTGCA
The DNA here is from genome assembly GCA_033763635.1 of Leptolyngbyaceae cyanobacterium bins.59. GTDB lineage: Bacteria > Cyanobacteriota > Cyanobacteriia > JANRKG01. The sequence continues at coordinate 21,676 of JANRKG010000102.1, read as the reverse complement.
GTTCTCTTAACGGCTGAGGCAATTGCTTTGGCAGTTTTGTGGATTATTGGCACCACCCTTTCCCCGGCCCTGCTCCTGGATGTGCAGGAAGAATATATTTTGCCGATCGGGATCTCCGGGGTGGTTGCAATGGCGATCCAGAATGCCTTGATGAAAGAAGCGAGAGGGGTTTTCAAGAGCTACATTCCCACGACCGTGATGACAGGAAATACCACCCAATTGACGATCGACATCGTGCAGTTTTTAGTTGCAAAACTTTCCCCTGCCCCCAACGAGCAGACCCAACAGGAAGGCGAGGAAGCCCTGGAGCGGATGGGCCGCTTTATCCCGGTTATCCTTGGATTTGCCCTGGGGGGGTTTGCTGCCGCCATCTTCATCTTGCTATCCGAAACCTGGTGGAGCCTTGTTTTACCCCTGGCGGCTGTTTCAATTTTGGCGATCGCTGCCTATAGCCAGCATGACTTCTCCCCCAAGGATTAGAATCATAAACCTGCCAATGACTAGCTCCCCCACTCACGTTTTTTAGAAGGAAATAAAAAATGAAATCCTGGTTGCTATCTATTTTTGTGAGTTTGCTGTTGCTCTTAAATTTTGCGATTCCGAATGTTTCTCAGGCGTTGGCGGATGAAGTTCTGCCAGAGGTGGTACAGGTTGAGCCAGCAAGTTCTGCCATTGATGCCCCTGCAACCGTTGCCGCCTCTCCAGTCGATGACAGAATGCAACAGTTAAATGCAACGGTATTGCCTCAGATGGCAGAGATTCTTAGCCCTGAACAATGTGATCAGGTGGTGGCAGAAATTAAGGCTGGTAAAAGTTTTCGCAAGGCATTCAAAGGACTGGCCTTAACCCCAGACCAAAAATATCAGTTGGCAAATATCCTCAAAGCTCTGCCACAAAAAGATATGCTGGCCTCTCTCACCCCCGAACAGAAGAAGCAGTTTTTCCTGAAGAAGAAGGAAGGATTTATGCCAACTCCTGAAGAAATCAGCGAAAAAATCAGTGCAGGGATGAAGATGAAAACGCAGTTTGCGCCAGAGGGTGTCAGCCCATCCATGAAGGAGAAAGGAAAATTCGTCCCCACCCCTGAGGAAATCGCCAAGAAGATTAGTGATGGCAGGGCAAAGGCGAAGGCCAAACTTGAAAGTGCGACAACCGCAGAGGAATAACAGCCTGAGAATAACAGCCTGATATTGTAATGTCCGATCCACAAATCACTCAAGCTTTTTACAGCAGTTTAGTGATTGAACACATCGTGCCGAAAGGCAAATATTTTGCTTTTCGGCGATGGCGTTATGGGTTCATTCGCTCTGCGAAACAGCAATCTGGGTTTTTGAGAGTCGATTGCTGTCCGCCCCTTACCTGTGAAAACGATGCAGTGAAGTGGTATTCCATCGTTCATTTCGACTCACCCGAACATCTGCAAGATTGGATTGAATCTGACGATCGCAAACGTTCTCTCGAAGCTGGACAACACATTTTCCGGGCCTACCGATTCAAATCCTTCACGACGGGATTAGAGGGTTGGTTTTCGCGTGGCATTGACTCAGAGCAGCGAGGGCTAGGTCCGCCCACCTGGAAACAGATTTTATCCGTTGTGTTAGGGCTGTATCCGACAGTGATGCTTCAGTCGTTTTTGTTCTCAACCTTGGGGATCATGAAATCCTGGCCCCCTGCCAGTGCCATGTTAGTGAACAACCTGATCACGTCCTCGATCCTATCATTGGCTGTAATGCCCCTGGTCGTGAAGTTTCTGCGGTTTTGGCTGAGTCCCGCCTATCAACCTTCTCCCCAAAGAACCAATCTCATGGGAACTGCGATCGTCATCCTTGTATTGGGACTTCTAGTTACGATATTTAATCAGTTTTGACGCTTAAAATTCTAGTGGTTCTATTTCATTCTTCTTGAGGCTGTTGTGAATGATTCTCTAGATTCATTCATCCATTCAATGAGCGCATTGATCAATTCAATTGATCCCCAAACTGTGTTAGTGGTGGCTGCAATTACGGTGGTGTTTCTGGGTTTGCGAGTATTGTTTAAATTGCTGGCATTGGAGTCGGGCACGATCGTGGCGATCGTAGCTATTATTTTGCTACTAAAGTATGGGTTTCACATCAGCCCCCAGCAGTTATGGTTTGAAATTGGTCATTTACCGCAAGAAATTAGCCGTCTGGTGAGTGCATTAGGTTAGTTTTATGGTTTCTAAGCTGAGGTCATTCGCTTTATTCTGTCTGCCCTTGCTTCTGGCCTGCCTGATTTTTCCAGGCAATGTTTATGCTGCTAAAAAACCAAAAGCTTTGATCTTTGACCAACCGGGACGGATGGAAGTTGCGGTCGTTTATGAAACTGCTTTTGCAACCCAAAAAGGGACGGTGAAAGCCCTGAAGCTCGTGAGTAAATCGATGAAAAAGGCGATGGGCTTTCAGGGATCAGCCACCTTGAAGAGTCAGGATGGAAAACAGGTGATTGTGTTGTCCCAGTGGCAAGATGCTGCCAGTTACCAGACCTATGCGACTACAGCAGCAACCACGGCATCCAAAACCAGTATTCCTTCAGAAACCACTCCGGGAATGACAACCCCTCCGGTTCCGGCTCGTACTTTGGTGCTCCAACTGGAAAAGGCGCAACCATCGATCGCAGGGACGATCCCAGCATTGCGGGGGAAGGAAGCGGTGGTGCACCTCAGCCGATGGACTGCCAAAAGCCCTGAATTTCAGCCGGAAGTATTGGCGCAAGTTGAGGCAATGATCCCATCCCTGTTAGCAACCCAACCCGTTCCCCAATCGGTTTTGTTGTTGAAGGCGATCGAGACGGGGGAAGTTGCGCTGTGGAGAAACTGGAATTGCAGTGCTTTGTTTGAGGATGTGGGGGTTCCCACAGCCCTCATTCCCGACAAGGCGTTAGCAGCTTTAGCGGATAGTGAACAGCTTCTCTATGATGTGGTCAACTTGATTCCTGTTGAAGAGAAAAAAGTGAAAGCAGATGAAGAAAAGGCGTGAGATGGGAGAAATGATTCAGGGAGAGAGGCTAATAGTTTTGCCTGAGGGAATTGACCGAAAGGTCGTTCTATCCCCATCGACACAATTGGGCTGTCAAAAGGTTGTAGATGGGAGAAATGGGTAAATAATAATCTGCAATTGGATCAATAATCACGTATTGGGTATGGGTTTTGTTGGGCTTGGATGTCGCGAGAATATTTTTCTGATTCAAGCTAAAAATGCGAATTCCCTTTTGGGATAACCGTTGAAATAGATACGCCGATTGAATTTTGAGCAGTTGACGCTTTTGATCAGGATCAAACAAACGGTGCAGGGTAAACCTGAATTTTCGGAGAATTTCCTTTGTGTCAGGAATTTTAAACGTCTGGCAAAATTCAGCGCTAAACCCAGTTTCGATTTTTCCCAACGGAGTTCCCTCAATATGAGGCATCACCAGCACTCGCTTGAAAAGCGTTCGCTTGGCACGGGTTTGGAAGTGTAAGTAAACAGGACAAATTTGCAGCAACGCCTGTTCTGGCTCCGTTAACCGGGCTTTAAATTCCCAGGCTAATTCTAAGCTTCTCAAAAATTGCCTTCTTGGGTTTTCTGCATTCCAGCGACCTTCTGAGCATTTTAAGACCAGGTTCGAATTCGGGAAAACCCCCAATTCAGACTCATCCTTACCCAAAATGTAAATCCCACGATTAAATTTTTCAGCGTAAGGGTTGATATTGTACTGCTGTCTGTTGTGTTCAACCTCCGCAATCAAGTGAATCAACCGTTGTGTGAATTCAGAAAGATTAGCCGATCGATCTTGTAAATCCTGATAGATGGGAGGTGCAAGATCGATTGTGACTTCCCCCTGGTCATACGTCCGCATGCCAGGGGATAAGGTTGCTTTTTTATTCATGAGCAATGTCAACCAAGCGAATGTGTTGAAAATCTTGGCTACGAAGATTGACGACCAGCATACCAGCGGATAAACAGTTTTTCAGCTTCAATCCAGACAAAGATGAGAGAGCTAAAGCCAATACAGATCAGGAGTTCTAAGCCATTCAAGTAGTGAGTGTTAAAGAAGGTCCGTAGGGGTTCAATGTAAATCAGCATCAATTGCAAAATGCTAGTGATAACTACAGACAACAATACATAGGGATTGGAGAAAGGATTGACTTCGATCATTAAGCGGGTATTCGAACGAATTGCCAGAGCATGGCCCATTTGTGCCAGACAAAGGGTTGTGAATACCATTGTTTTCCAACGATCGCGATCCAGTACCTCACTTTGCACCTGTTCCGTGTACCCATATGCCCAAACCATCATCAAGATTGTGATCACGGCCAGAATAATCCCAATCCGAATCATGTAAGACCCCAACCCTCTTGCGAAAATACTCTCTTTCGGATCTTTCGGCGGTTGTTGCATCACAATCGGCCGACCGGGTTCCACCGCCAGCGCCAGCGCGGGAAGCCCATCGGTGACTAAGTTCATCCAGAGAATTTGCAGAGGAGAGAGGGGAACGCCGCCCATGCCCAGCAGAGGAGCCGCTGCGATTGTCAACACTTCACCGATATTGCTCCCCAGAATATAGCGAATGAACCGACGAATGTTGATGTAAACGACCCGACCTTCTTCAACAGCAGAGACGATCGTGGCAAAGTTATCATCTAGCAGCACCATATCGCTCGCTTCCTTACTGACATCGGTGCCTGTAATGCCCATTGCCACACCAATATCAGCCTGTTTTAGAGCAGGTGCGTCATTCACCCCGTCTCCGGTCATGGCAACAATGTGTCCCTGACGCTGGAGTGCCTGAACAATGCGTAACTTGTGTTCGGGGGCCACTCGCGCATACACACTCACGTTCTGGACTTCTTTTTCCAGTTCTGCGGGCGAGAGTTTTTGGAGTTCCTGCCCGGTCAGGCACCGAGCGCCCATCTGGGCAATTCCCAGATCCTCTGCGATGGCCTGGGCCGTCAGTTGGTGGTCGCCCGTAATCATCACCGGGCGAATCCCAGCGGCACGACATTTCGCGACCGCCTCCCGCACCTCAGGACGGGGTGCATCCAACATCCCCACTAACCCCAACCAGGTCAGGCGCGTTTCAGCGGTTTCTTCCGATTCCTGGTCAGATAACTCGGTCAGGGTTTTGCTGGCAAATCCCAACACACGCAATCCCCGACTGGCTAATTGATTATTCTGTTCTAAAATGCGCTGCCGTTGTTGTTCCGTGATCGGTTGGGCCTGGTTGTCTTGCTGGATATGGGTACAACGTTCTAATACCAGTTCAGGCGAACCTTTCGTAAACAGCACGAAAGGGCTGCTGCCCAACTGGCCGGATTCGTCCTGCACGACCACACTCATTCGCTTCCGTTCCGACGAAAATGGGAACTCGGCAACACGGGGTAACGTTTGCTCCTGCTGATCTTTCCGCAACCCGCCTTTTCCGGCGGCAGCCAATAATGCCCCTTCGGTCGGGTCGCCCAAAATCGCCCATTCCCCATTCTCCTTCTGCAATACCGCATCATTACAGAGGACACAGGCCATCAAGAGCGATCGTAATTCCGGTGCTGCCTCGATTGCAATTTCCTGGGATGCTTCTGCACCAGCCTGTTGATAAAACTGACCTTCGGGGCTGTAGCCGTCCCCCGTCACCTGGGCAGTGTGGCGATCAGTATGAATGGCCTGAACGACCATTTTGTTTTGCGTCAAGGTTCCCGTTTTATCCGAACAAATGGTGGTGACAGAACCCAAGGTTTCCACCGCTGGTAGTTTGCGGATCAGAGCATTCCGCTTCACCATGCGTTGCGTCCCCAGAGCCAGCGTCACCGTAATGACGGCAGGTAAGCCCTCTGGGACAACCGCCACCGCCATACTCAGGGAAACTTTCACCAACTCCTCAAACAGGGAGGGGTTGAAGAGGGTTCCGCCCGCAATCACGATCGCCACCAGCACTAACGAGCCTGTCACCAACGTATTCCCCAACTGGGTCATGCGTTTTTGCAAGGGAGTCGGTTCTGCCTCGACCGATTGCAGCGCTGTCGCAATCTTGCCCAATTCGGTCTGCATTCCGGTGCCCGTCACCAGGACCGTAGCCCGCCCATGCACGACCTCAGTTCCCGAAAACACCAGATTGATGCGATCGCCCAACGGTGCATCTTCTGGCAGAATGGCACTGGCTTGCTTCTCAACCGCGTGGGCTTCCCCTGTCAGGGCCGCTTCCCGGACCTGCAAATTCGCAGCTTCCAGAATCCGTCCATCTGCCGCTACCTTAACCCCGGCTTCCAGCAGCATAATGTCACCGGGCACCAGTTCTTTAGATTCCACTTCCGCAGGTTTCCCATCCCGAATCAGCCGCACCTTGGAGGAGGCCATGTTTTTCAGGGCTGCCAGTGCTTTTTCTGCCCCACTTTCCTGAAGGTATCCCAGCAACCCATTCAGCAGCACGACCGCAAAGATCGCAACCGCATCCTTGGGAAAAATGAACTGTCCCTTCACCAGGGATTCCCGCACATCCAGAATGGTTGAGATGACGGCAACGGCAATCAGCATCAATAACATGATGTTTTTGAACTGGTCCCAAAGAATTTCCAGGGGCGCTCGTCCCCCAGTTTCGACCAGTTCATTGGTGCCGTGCTTCTGCAAACTCTGGGCAGCTTGTTCTTGGGTTAACCCCTGAGTCCGATTACTTCCTAACAACCAGAGGGTTTTTTCAGCTTCGATGGTGTGCCAAGCATGATTCTCGGCCGATTGGGAAACTTGGGGGTGCGAAGAATGGGCAGACATGGGTAAAATAGCACTAAAAAATGGTTCTTTTATGATGACATGGCACCATTTTTTAGTGCAAGCAAGAGAGGTATCGAAAAAACCCTTGGGATTCTCACGAAAAAGTAAATCCTTCCTGAATCAGGGTTGGCTCTCCGGGGAACACGATTAATTAATCACAATGAATGATGTTTTTAAGCAGCAGAAGTTAATTGGCAGACAAACAGAACTGGAACAAGTCTGTCAGATTTTGATGGATGATGAGGATTTGATGTTAACCGGAGTGACGGGGAGTGGACGGCGAACCTTGATCCGATATGCTGCCCAACACATTGGAGCCAGGGTCATTGAGATTGACTGTCTACGGGCCACAACCTCCTCTCGCTTCCTGGAATTACTGGCAGAAGGCATTCTCCACACCTTCACCACGAGAGAAGAACAATTCTTGATTGAGCAGGGGATTGCGGCCTATCCTCTGATCCTCAACCGACCGATCGATCGCCCAGCCCATTTTACCTGGCAAGTTCCCTACAATGATGAATGGCAAATCCTGAAAGCCTTACTAAACCTACCCCAGGCAATAGCAGAACAGTTAAATTGCCGGGTTGTGTTTGTCTTCCACAATTTTCCCCATGTGCGATCCTGGGATCGAGCAGGGCAGTGGGAACTGTATCTGCGGCAAGAGATTCAACGGCAAAACCGAGTCAGCTATGTCATCCTGGCAACGACTCCCGAAGAATGGCTGGAAAATAGCCAGGTTCAGTTAATTTCCCTATTTCCCCTGCAACCCCCGGAAATTGCAACGTGGGTTGTGGAAGCAATGGCAGCGACAGGTCTGAAGTTTGAAGGGGATGCGCTGGAACTGTTTCTAACCTATACGCAGGGACATGTGGGCGATACGATCGCCCTGACACGGCGCATTTGGAGCGACCATCGTTCCTTCTACCAGGATGAGCAGCCCAATTTTGCTTCCCAATTCTCGCCCAACCTCATCCAGCTTCACCATGTCCATTGCAGCACGTTACGGTTGGTCGAAGATTTATCTCTGACTTTTGAATCCCTTCTGTTACTCCTGCCACCCATTCAGGCCAGGGTTCTGGAGAGTTTAGCGATCGATCCAACCGATAGCCCCCATTCCCGTCCCTATCTCCAGAAGCACCAATTTTCGAGAGGGGGAAGTTTTCAAGGGGCGCTTTCAGGATTAGAACAAAAGGGACTCATCTATGGAGCCAAGGTCGGATATCGCGTCGCGATGCCACTGCTATCGTTTTGGCTCAAGCATCGAATTTTGTAGTTTGTTGCACGACTGACAACTGATGATCACCAGGGATGGAATTTGGCTGCATGTCCCGAAAGTATGAATTGATTTTATTGATTGATTGAGTAGGGAGGATGAATGGGAAGTGTTTTTCTGCTTTTGGGCCAGTTCCAGGGGGGTGATGTGAGGAATTGAGGAAAACTTCCAACGGATGAAACCCTTGAGTAGAGAGAAAGCCAGCGATTAACTCCCATGAAGTAACGGCTGAAGCAATGGAACTGTTTGCATCAGGTGAGCAAAGATCATCAACACAGACCCCCATACAACGATTCTGTCCTTCTGGATGCACATTATCCAAACGGACGGGAAGCTTGTATCGAACTGAAGGAGTTAATTTTGTCAGCAGAATCTTGGAAAGTTTAGTTCACCGATCAAGGTGAGGTATGACCATTTACCCAAAAAGGCTCTCCTTTAATGAGACCGTTTTCCATGAGGGTTCTAATAGCGCTACACTACGCAGCTTTCGGATTGTCTGGATGCTTTCTCAGCCTCAAGGAATTGAGCGACTTGCCCTTCAATCTCCCATCTCACGATGTCCCGGTATTCCAAAAAGTGCTCAATTTGGGCGCACACCGCGAGATAACTGCTCACACCACCTGGGTTATGGCGATACATATTCCATAGGTTACTCCAGAACTGCCATCGGGTGTCTCGCATAACACCCTGCCGCCAACAAATGGTGAGGAAGGCAGAAAGAGTGACCCAATTGATCGGTTTCTTCGACCCCTTTCCTTTTTTGGGATAAGTTGCACCCCCCAAAATTCGGTAGTGACGATAGGCACGATCGAGGAATTTAGCGGGATCATAGAGCTGATCAAATGCTTCTACGTATTCTCTGGCAATCTCTTCCAAAGGACGAGTTGGCACAAAATTCATTAACGTCGTTTGGTTAATGTTCGCAGATTTGCTACGAAGCCGTCCTTCTTTTTCTAAACGATGCCAGAGCGCTGTATCGGGAAGCGCCTGAAGCATGCTGAATAATGCTGTTGGAATTGACGTTTTCTCAACGAATTGTACAATGCGATCGCCAGCCCCTGTTTTCTCACCATCGAAGCCAATAATGAACCCTGCCATGACACGCAAGCCCGATCGGGTAATCGCCAGGACTGCTTCGCTCAGGGAATCTCGCGTATTTTGGTGCTTCTGAGTTAGGGTTAGGCTGGCTTCGTCGGGGGTTTCGATGCCCAGGAAAACAGCACCAAAATTACATTGCACCATTGCATCCATCAATCCCTGATCTTGAGCAAGATCGACGGAGGCTTCCGTTGCGAACGAGAAGGGATACTCATGCTCCACCATCCAAGGTTTCAATGCCTTTAATAGAAGTTTGACATTGCGTTTATTCCCGATGAAGTTGTCATCCACCATGAAAATGCTGCGCCGCCAACCTAGCTCGTAGAGGCGATCGAGTTCTTTCAGCAATTGTTCGGGCGCTTTCGTTCGAGGTTTTCGACCATAGAGCACGATAATGTCGCAGAATTCACATTGGAAGGGGCACCCACGCGAAAACTGTACTGACATTTCGGCATAGGCTTCAAACTCCAGTAAGTCGAAGCGGGGAACGGGTGTAATTGTCACATCGGGTCTTTCCCCATTCGATCGAAAGATGCCGGAGGGTTGCCCCTGTTGAATCGCTTCAATAAACAACGGGAGCGTAATTTCTCCCTCATCCAGAATTAAGTAGTCAGCCCCTACCTCCTGAACCTCTTGAGGCAAAGCTGTTGGATATGGTCCACCCACAGCGACCTTTTTCCCTCGCCGTTTGGCTTCCTGAATCTGCTCCAGTAAATCTTCTTTCTGTACAATCATGGCAGAGCAAACAACCAGGTCAGCCCAATCCCATTCTGCCTGTGTGACTGAACGGATGTTGCGATCAACTAGCTTATAGTCCCACTCCTGAGGTAAGATAGCAGCCACAGTGACCAATCCTAACGGAGGCAGCATGGCTTTACGGTTCAGTAAGGCTAATGTCTTTTCAAATGACCAAAAGCTCTTAGGAAAAAGGGGATATAGCAGTAAAACATGCATAAAAGCTAAATAACCAATATGTAGGAAATTTGAATTACTGGAATCATAACTGAAAAATTCCAATAAAAATAAGCTAATGAAACGATGAGCCTGAGGAGTTTGAGTGATAGGCACTCCAATAAGACATTCTCACACATCACTCAATACACATCACTCAATACACATCACTCAATACTAAGAACGCGCGTAAAGTGGCTCCTGGGAAAACAGGGCTATCGTGTACTAGCTGAAATAGTTTATTGGCGAGAGAAAAATTGCTCTAACCCTGGTCATTCCGTCAAACACCAGGAAAAGGTGGTCTGAGATTCAACGTAGGAATGCGGGTTGCAGGATTTTTCTACGGTCAGTAGAACAGCCCTGCTTCCTGGGAGAGGTAATCATGAGGAGTCTTACTGTACCGCAATAAGAGACTCTCCTCAGAAAAGGTGGGGGGATTAAACAAGATTTATCATGCCTCCGAAGGATTTACCGTCGTGCAAGGCGAGCTAATGTTCTTTGTGTATCATGACTAAAACGATCGGTAACTTAAATGTTGCTATCGAGGAAATTCTCAGTGGGTAAAGAGCAATTGCTTTCCTGTTGAAAGGTCGTGAACGAGCTTGCGAAGAATGAACCAAGACGGACGCACCTGGGAATAACTCTTCTATGCACCGATCCCCCCTCTCTAATTTACAAAAACCCGCCCGTCAGATGGCATCCCATCCCTGGCTTGAGAAACTGGCACGATTTGGGTACGCTGCAAAAGGCACCGTCTATTTTATCGTTGGGCTGTTGGCAGCGCAGGCAGCCTTTACCACCGGAGGTAAAACAACTGATACCAATGGGGCATTAGCAACGATCGTGAATCAACCATTTGGGAAATTTTTACTGGGTCTGGTCACGATCGGATTGGTGGGATATGCCCTCTGGCGCATTGTACAAACCTGGTTCGATCCGGAACATGCAGGTGAATCAAGGAGTGCAAAGCGGATCGTGCAACGGATTGGGTATGCTTTTAGCGCATTGAGCTATTTGGGATTAGCACTCACGGCCGCTAAATTGTTGATGGATGTGGGAGTTCAGAGCGGAGACAGCACCCAGGACTGGACGGCTCAACTGATGGCCCAACCTTTTGGACGGTGGTTGGTGGGAGCGGCGGGTTTGGGGGTCATCAGCGTAGGGCTTTCCTACCTCTATGAAGCCTACAAAGCGAGCTTTCAACGCCATTTTCAGCAGCAGCAAATGGGGCAGACAGAGCGAAAATGGGCGAAATGGATGGGGCAATTTGGTATTGCGGCACGGGGAATTGTATTCGGTATCATTGGGCTATTTCTGGTGTTAGCAGCACTCCGGGCGAATGCTCGTGAGGCCAGAGGATTGGGCGGTGCATTAGCGACATTAGCACAGCAACCATTTGGCCCCTGGTTATTAGGAATCATTGCCCTTGGGTTCATTGCTTACAGCATTTACTCGCTGATTGAAGCCCGCTATCGACGCATTGTTCAGCCCCAGTAAGCACGCAACCCATCACAACCCTTTCCATTCATCATGCAAAACTTTTGGTACAAAAACGCGATCGTTTACTCCCTAGATGTTGAAACGTTCATGGACTCAGATGGAGATGGAGTCGGTGACTTTCAGGGGTTAACTCAGCGTTTAGATTACTTGGCAGGGCTGGGAATTACCTGTCTCTGGCTGTTACCCTTCTACCCGTCTCCCAATCGCGATAATGGCTACGATGTCACGAATTACTATGATGTCGATCCACGCTTGGGAACTTTAGGAGACTTTGTAGAGTTCGTCCATCAAGCACACGATCGCGGTATTCGGATTCTCGTTGATTTAGTCATTAATCACACATCCCTTGAGCATCCCTGGTTTCAGAAGGCCCGCAGTGATAAACACTCAAAGTATCGATCGTATTATGTCTGGTCAAAAAATCCCCACCCTGAACCGAGTCTGATCGCCTTCCCAACCCAGGAGGATAGTATTTGGGAATACGATGAACAAGCAGGTGCCTCTTATTTACATCACTTTTATAAAGAACAACCTGATCTCAATATTGGTAATCCTGAAGTGCGGGAGGAAATTCTACGCATTATGGGGTTCTGGTTAGCTCTCGGAGTTTCTGGTTTTCGGATTGATGCGGCTCCATTTGTGATTGAGAATGTCGGGATTGAGCACGCCCGCCCGGAGGAACTGCAACAGTTTCTCCAGCAAATGCAGGAGTTTGTGAGCGCCCGTCAGTCCGACGCAATCTTGTTAGCAGAAGCGAACGTTCCACCTGAAAAAATTTCCGTTTATTTCGGAGATGGCGATCGCATGCAGATGCTATTTAACTTCTTATTAAATCAGCATTTGTTTTTAGCCCTGGCAAGGCAAGAAGTCGATGCATTGAAGGATGGACTCAAAGGATTACCGACCATTCCCCCAAATTGCCAGTGGCTCAATTTTGTGCGTCATCATGATGAGTTAACGCTTGATCAACTCAGTAAAGAGCAACAGCAGGAGATTTTTGCAGTCTTTGCACCGACTGAGGACATGCAGATTTTTGGTCGCGGGATTCGACGACGTTTACCTCCAATGGTGAAAAATCATCGCGATCGCATGGAGATGATCTACAGTTTGGCATTTAGTTTGCCCGGTACGCCTCTGCTGCGCTATGGGGATGAAATTGCGATGGGAGATGATCTGTCTTTACCGGGCCGGGATAGCGTTCGCACCCCTATGCAGTGGTCAGATCAACCCAATGGCGGGTTTTCGACGGCCCCATCGAATGTTCTCCCACATCCCGTTATTACAGAAGGCCAGTATGGTTATCCCTGTACCAATGTTGATACTGAACAGCGTAGTCCCGCTTCCTTCTTAAAGTGGATGGAGCATTTAATTCGAACACGCCGTCAATGTCCTGAATTTGGTGAGGGAACATGGCGTATTTTATCAACCGATGAACCGTCTGTTTTTGTCCATCTCAGTGAAACCCATTCAGAAACCCATTCAGCAATCCATCCAACTGCAATACTGGCCTTGCATAATTTGGGCGATCGTCCCTGTATTGTGACATTATCAGAGTTGGAATCTCATCAATTAACAGAAGTTTTTAATGATAATTTTTCGCCGCTTCGGCAGGGGCAATCCTATCAAGCGATCGACCAAAATACCCACACTTTCACCTTAAATGCTTATGGATATCGGTGGTTTCGAGCGAACCTAAAGCACTCATGTTGACACTCCCCGCTCTAAAGAGACGGGGATTCTTTAATCTACGAGCCAACTTGCTGAGGCAGGATTGCTCCAACCAAAGCGTTGCTCATGTCTAGCATGAAGCTTCCGGTGTGCCCCACCGTAGCCAATCCTCGACAAAGGATGTTTCTCGCGGCATTGTGGTCACGATCTAGTGTTCAGTCAATCAATGATTGATGGGTAGCCAAAATTCAGGTTAATGATTGGGGTTAAATTTTGCGGGTCTTCGACCCGTCAAAATTTTCCTGACGGAACACTAGAACGAAACCGCACTGACAAACGTGGGTACGAGTTGAGAGTCCCTTTTTGACCACAATGCCGCATTGAGAGCATTCTTGGCTTGTCCCGTTGGGCATGACGGCAATGGTGATTTTGCCAAACACCTTGCTGAAATATTCCAGTCAAACCCGGAACTGATACCAGGATGCGTATTCCTGAACAATGCCTATCTCAATGTTTAGGATTAGTATCAAAATGGGTGGATGGGATGGGGATGAGTATCAACTAGATTCGTGTCACTTAAATTTGCATTCAACAGGTTTGCTCTAGTCAAATTCGTATCCGTTAAATTTGCTCCAGTCAAAATTGCTCCCGTAAGATTTGCACGACTCAAATTGGTTCCAGTAAGATTTGCCTTCGTTAAGTTAGCACCACTGAGGTTAATCCCAATCAAGTTCAAGTTTCTCAAATTTGCTGCCATCAGGTTCAGGTTTCTGAAATCCCTTTGTCCCGCTGCATATCGGCTACACAGTTCTTTGATATTCATGGCTTCAATGCTCCTGGAATGATGCATTTAATCTCACCGGAAAAACTTCCAATTAATATCGGAAATTTCTCTTACGTTGTTTGTGCTTAGCAAGCTCTTTGCGCTTCCGTTTTTCCGACGGTGTTTCAAAATGACGATTTTTCCTCATGTCTGGAAAAATTCCCGCTTTGGAAACCTGCCGCTTAAATCGACGTAGAGCCGACTCAATTCCTTCACTTTCACCAAGAACAACTTGGGTCATTTAATCTCCAAACTCATTCAATAAGCTCACATCTTGTATTGAAGCAGCGTGTATTGCGCTTCGGACCTTACTGCTTCGGACCTTACTGTAGTATTACCCGTCATGAAACGTCGTTAAAGCCTACAGATAGGGAGAATACAAGATGTGAGTAGACTAAAGCGGATAAGGAAACCTGCTTAAATGAAGTAGCCTCTACAAGCTTTGAACTTCAATAAGCACTTCTTGAACGCTTTCATGTTTAGGGTTAGTAGCGCCGAGAAGAATTGCCCCGGTTTCCCCAGCCACTATTGTTGTTAGAGGAGCCTCTTTCTTCACGAGGTTTTGCCTTATTCACTTTAAGGTCACGCCCCATCCACTCAGCACCATCTAGTGCTTCGATCGCACTCGCTTCTTCTGCATCTGTTGTCATTTCAACAAAGGCAAAACCACGAACTCGGCCTGTCTCCCGATCAGTTGGTAACTGAACTCGCTTGACTGTCCCGTACTCGGAAAAAGTTTGGCTCAAATCCTCCTGAGTAACTTCATAAGATAAGTTACCAACATAAATCGACATACAGACTCTCCAGAATTGAAAGTGTAGAGAATTAAATCCGGAGAAACGCTTTTTAATAACGAATTACACAACCGAAGATAAACCTTATCCAAGACATTAGCACAGAATTAGCAGAAGTGGGGAAAACAATCTGGTAACGGGTACGCACAAGGTAGAAAACATCCACACTTGGAGGACAAACAACCCACCCAAGACCCCTGGCAGATAATTTAACCCAGGGGAAGCCAAGAACAGCCTTTGATTTCTAATAAATTGCTGGATATGGCGTTAAAGGCTGAAGGGGAGATAGACTGAGGAAGAGCGGTAGAAATTGATTGTCTTATGGTATAAGTTTCATATTGATCTCTCAAAGTTATTCAGTTGCAACTTAAACTTTAAAACTTAATATTTTGCAAAATCGAAATCTTGCAAAATATTTTTACCAAAATTCCTTATAAATTTCTCATAAATTCCTTTGAAGGCTCTATCTAAAAGGCCATCTTATAAAAAGAGATTGCAAATTATAAAAAGAGATTGCAAAAAAGATTGTAAGAAAGCTTAAAAAACGGAAAGACCATTGGCTCGGTTCATTTTTGAGCTAATTTCCTAACTCACCCCTATTCAGCCACGTTCCTTACCCGAATTCTATGCCTAGATATACCATTACTCCAGCAACGGTTGAAGCAGTGCGTAAGGCTCTGGAGGAGCTAGCGAGTAAACCTAAAAACGTCACTGAGCGAGATTTAATTGCAACCCACAAAGACTTGATTCAACGTGCCCTCGATCGCGGGTATGACTTTGGAGACATTGCCCGTGTTTCTGAAGCAGTGGGTGTCACTATCTCTGCAACTCGCATTCGCAAATACTATCGGGAAGTGCAGGGAATTCCAGTGCGGACTCGGAGGAGTAGCCGTCAGACTCAGCCAGAAGCCGATTCAAGTACAACGATAAAGCCTGAGTCGCCACCTCCAACCCCAAAAAATTTACCTGTGCCTCCTCCTGAACCTCCGATCGCTGCAAAGATTGCAACCCCCACCCACTCGACTCGCAGGGGCAGAAGAGCAACCACGATCGTCAACGATCCTCCCCTTGGAGGGTTGCGATCGGATTTTGAAGCCCTTTCCCCGGAACCCGAACCAAAACGTTCTAGAGGAAAAAGAACCGCAGCCCAATCTCCTACAGAGTCAACCCGCGCAGTCCGTTCTAGTGGCAGTCAAGGGACGAGAAAAACTCGAAGCGCTCGTAAGAGGGTAGGTTGAAAACCACTCGCTTGCAATTTATCCCTGCCCATCAGCAATCATGTCCTATCAACACACTCAAATTGGCTTTCTTGTTTTAGCCGCTTTGGGGTTTGCAACCCTTGCAATTGTGGCTAGCTTCCTCACGGTGGGCAGCCGCCCCGTGACGATCGTAGTTCTCGTCATTTTGCTGGGATGTATGGTTGTATTCAGTACCCTGAACATTCAAATTCAGGAGGGGGTTTTGAGTTGGAGCTTTGGGCCGGGGCTATTCCGTCAAACCATTCGAGTCGGGAATGTGGCTCAGGTTGCAGTGGTACAGAATCCCTGGTATTACGGGTGGGGCATTCGGGTAACACCTGAGGGATGGTTATATAATGTCTCTGGCTTGAAGGCAGTAGAAATTCAACTGACCAACACGAAACGTATTCGGTTAGGCACGGATGAACCAGATGCTTTGAAACAAGCGATCGAAACCGCAAGGCAAGCAATACGGGCCAACCAGGATGGTTTTGATGCGTGACATACCATTTAAATAGACAGAATTCATGATCCGAATCACATGAATTTCTGATGAATATACCTTATTTTTCTTTATAGAAGCACACAAAACGTTACGATGTTCCGTAATTGGGGAACCATAAGGGGGAGCTAGCACGGATTGAGCGCTAGTCGATCTCTTCTCTGGTCCGATGCACCTGAGGGCAGACGGAAATCATGAACGGGTTGTCGCAAGACTATAGGAAAGCGGTATGTCACTTACAGGCTTAATTCAAGGCGTTAATCACTTCCATAACAACTATTTCAATGATCACAAAGAGCTTTTTGAAAAGCTCTGTGGAGGTCAGTCACCGGAAGTTTTGTTCATCACCTGTTCCGATTCCCGCATTGATCCCTGCCTGATTACCCAGGCTCAACCAGGGGAGTTATTTGTGATTCGTAATGTGGGGAATATTATTCCTTCCTATGGGGCTGCCAGTAGCGCCGAATCCGCCGGGATTGAGTATGCGATTCATGGGTTGGGGGTGAAGGACATTATCGTTTGTGGACATTCCCACTGTGGAGCCATGAAGGGCTTGCTTCAGATTGGCAACCTGGCGGACCAGATGCCCGCAGTCTATGACTGGCTCAAAAAATATGGGGAAGCCACCCGCCGCCTGGTGTTAGAGAATTACGGGGATTTGGAAGCCGATCGCATGTTAAAAATCGCGATCGAACAAAACATTCTGACTCAAGTGGAGAACCTGGAAACCTATCCCGTAATTCGTTCTCGATTGCACAGTGGGCAACTCAATATCCATGCCTGGATGTACGAGATTGAGACTGGAACAGTATTTGCCTACAATGCGGCAATGCGACGATTTACATTAATGGAGAAGCGATCGTTCCCTGTCCCCGATCCCCTGATCACAACAGTTCCGGCGGCGTAGAGAGGCTCCATTAGCGGAGGGTGAATTCATCAAATTTGACCACCTTTGAATCCGGTTCACGGGTATCGAAAGCATAACTGGTGACAGTTCCCTTATCCGTTTCTAAAATACTGAAGGCCGTAATGTCGTTACTGGCGAGGTAGGGGATCAGGTTTCCCTGGTCATCTTTGAAGGGAGCGATCGTCGGCATGACAGGCTCCAGGCCATTGGGATCACCCGTTGCGACATAGGTTTCCCGGAAGCCTTCTGGGATCACCCGTTTTTTGTCACCCCAAGCCGCTCCATAGCTGTTCCCCACATTGGAGGTTTCCAGAAAATGCATTCCGCTCGGACTAACAAAGCGATTCCAAATGTGGGAGTGCCCATACAGCACCAGTTGCACCTTTGCCGTTTCTAACAGGGGCAAGACATCGCGAATAATGTAGTCCTGCTCCAGGGGATATTCATACCGAATGGCCGTAATTTTGTTCTGAGCATCCCGCTCGATCGTCTGCACGGGGTCCGTGTAAGCGGGAACGATGTTGTCTCCCAGAGAGTGGGGTGGATGGTGAAACATCACGATCCGGTACTTGGCTTGCTGGAAAGCCGGACTATTTAACTCATTGACAAGCCAATTGTATTGTTGACTCCCCTTGGCGATCGGCTCAAACAAATGCTGTCCATAGCCCCAGGCTTCTGAGTTTGTGAAATCTTCCTCGCGCTCTCGGTAACGGCCCCGACTTTTCGGATCGAGGAAGGGAACCCGCCAGATATTCGTGATGTACAACGACACCAGGCGAATATCCCCAAAGGTGACAGCATAATATTGGTTGCCCCCGGATGGGTCAGGAGGCAGAGTAAAGAGTTCGTTGTAGGTCGTCACATTGAAGGACTGGTCCTGAATCCAACTTGCCTGGATCTCAGGTTTGCCCTCCAGGTTAATTTGTTTAGCCTGCGCCTGGTATAACGCTGCTGCAACATCACGAGGACGGGAGCCATTGTATTGCTCATTGAGGGGCAGGGTTTTGGAGAAAATTCCCATCACTTCATGGTTGCCCGTTGCGGGAAAGAGCGGCGCATGCTGAATGAGTGCCCCACCCCGGTAGCGAGTCTTCTTCCCATTGCGCTCTAACTCGTAGCTGGCCCGTCCCTGTAAACAGGGGAAAAAGGCACCCCCCCGATTGTCATCAAACCACTCGGAGGCACGATCGGGAATATTCACCAGATCCCCCGCCAGAAATACCCCATCCACCTGCCCCACCGTTTCCACCACCTTTTGCAAGTTCGTGGCGGTCATGGGCATGAGTTGGTGATCGGAGGTGAGCAAAATCTTCAGCGCTTTCCCGGAAGTTGGGCTGGGGGCCAGGGTGAAGGGATCGCTGGTGAGGGTCCGATCGCCTACAGCACTAACTACTCGATAGGGCACCCGTTGATTGGGGGGCAAACCTTTTACTTCCGCTTCATGCCGCCAAATTGGGCGTGAAGTCGTTTGGGAATACAGTTCTCCTTTTCCGGTTTGAATCCCAACCTTAGAGGAGGAGTCCTCACGGGTGCGGGTTAGTTGGGTCGTAGTGGCTGCGACTGTTTGGGAAAAGCCTTCTCCGTAAGCAACCGTATGACGATCGCCCGGAAATTCCGTAAACCAGACCACCCGGACTGAGGAGGGAGTGGGCAATTGCAAAAAGGGATCGGTGAGCAGTTGCAGATCAGCCACAGGATTCGAGGGAGATTCTACAGAACGAGGAGGTAGTTGCGGACGCTGAAGGAGTAGGCCCACGACCAACGCTAGCACAAACCCGATCGCCGCCAACCAGATTCCGCCCCGGATCGATCGAGATGCCATGCCCCAACTCCCCCGATTGCCCCGGATATAATATCACGACTTCTGAATGTCGGCCTACGGTTGATCGTTCTTACCCACCCCATCCATCGGTATTCCACTGCTGGTACGCAGTTGCTGACAGTTCATTCAACCCGCAACCCTGATCATTTTCAGGGATTTTGCACCCGTGAACTGATGCCAACCGAACAACCGACCCAGAGGTGTTTCTGCTACAAAGGAGAGGCAGGTTATTTTTCACCCCCATGTCAGCTACTCCTAACCCTTACCTCGTAGATAACTTTGCTCCCGTTCAAACAGAGTTAGCCGTCGATAAATTGCCTGTGCTGGGGGAATTACCCCCCGAACTCAAGGGGATGTTTGTCCGCAACGGTCCCAATCCCCAGTTTCCCCCCTTAGGGTTTTATCACTGGTTTGATGGGGATGGAATGCTTCATGGCGTTCATATTGAAGACGGCAAGGCAAGCTACCGCAATCGCTATATTCGTACTCCAGGATTTGAGCAGGAGCGGCAAGCAGGGCAGGCGTTGTTTGGTGGGTTGCTGGCACCTTCCGAGACAGGTTTCAAAAATGTAGCGAATACAGCCCTCGTCTGGCATCACAATCGCCTGCTGGCCCTTTGGGAAGGGGGAGAACCCCATGCGATCGAGGTGCCCAGTTTAGACACGATCGGGCCTTATACCTTCGACGGTAAGTTAACAACCCCAATGACAGCCCATCCCAAAGTTGATCCGGTGACAGGGGAGATGATGTTCTTTGGCTATTCTATGGTCCAGCCGCCCTACGTTCAGTACAGCGTGGTATCTCCTGAAGGAAAACTGCTACGAACCGTCCCGATCGACCTGCCCGTTGGGGTGATGATGCATGACTTTGCCATCACAGAACACTACACAATTTTGATGGATTTACCCCTCACCTTCCGCTTAGAACGGTTGCAACGGGGAGAACCTGCCTTTGCTTTTGAACCTGATCGTCCCAGTCGGTTTGGGATTTTGCCTCGACATGGTGATAATCAAACCATTCGCTGGTTTGAGGCACCGAGTTGCTATATCTTCCACACTTTGAACGCCTATGAGGTGGGAGAGGACGTTGTTTTGGTTGCCTGTCGAATGGCAAGCACGAACGTTTTAGGGGCAACTCCCGATTCCCATGAAGGGGATAATCGCCGGATCGGGAGTGATGTGCCGTTACTCTATCGCTGGCAGTTCAACTTGAAGACGGGAACAGTGCAAGAACAAGCCCTCGACGATCGCCCCTGTGAATTTCCCCGCATTAACGAACAGTATATGGGACGGCAGAACCGTTATGGCTATGCAGGCAATAGTGCCCCAACCGCACTGCCCAAATTTGACGGTTTACTCAAGGTGGATTTAGAGAACCAAAGCATCCAACGACACTTATTCGGTAAGGGACGTTATGGGGGAGAGGGAGTCTTTGTCCCCAGACCGGGGGCAACCCAGGAGGATGATGGGTGGCTGATGACCTTTGTTCAGGACGAAGCTCAAGATATTTCTGAGTTAGTCATTCTCAGTACTCAAGCGATGACCGATCCGGCGATTGCCCGTATTCAATTGCCCCAACGGGTTCCCTATGGTTTTCACGGCACCTGGGTGTCGTTTTCAAAGGGCTGAGAATTTAACCCAGCAAATTTCCTAATCCGCTACCAACCGTTTCATCCGTTTCTTAATGCGCTGCCATCCACTGCACGTTTAGTAGGAGATAGGAATGGTTCAAGCTCCATCCTCTCGACACACCCATTTACGTATGATTGAAATCTTTTGATTGAAATCTTTGTTTTTTTGACATGCATTTTTTGGAGATATAGAGCCAGGAAAGCGTTCAGAAGCTTGATACACAGAACCTTTCCATTTCTTAGCAAAATTTCTTTGTTAGAAATATAAATTAAAACTTGTCATAACTTCTTAACAAGACCTTGTTTCGTAGCAAAAAATACTTTTTAAACCTCTTTGTTCCGAGGAATATCTTTTGCAAGTTCAGTAATTTCCCTGAACCTTCTCCATACTGACCTACTGAATTTTGCATTTTTCAAGCAATTTTCAGCAGATTTTGGATGTCTTAAAAACTTGCTCAATTCCTCAACGGTTCTTTCACAGCAGTTACACAACTGCCTCTATGAATTCAATTTGATACTCAATTTGATGTGTAAGGAGTTTCGAAGTCTGTGTCTACCCATTTCGTTAGAACTGCTTCCCTGTGTCTGCTGACCCAAGTGACGCTGTCAACCTTATTGCCTTCCACCGCGCAAGCAGCAAGTTTTACTTTCACGCTAGAAGAAGCCACAATTTCTAGCATTCAAACTGCTTTTGGAGTTGGCGCTTTAACGT
>JANRKG010000101.1:0-5216 GCA_033763635.1 Leptolyngbyaceae cyanobacterium bins.59 | reverse complement strand
TTTTAAGAGTTGTTTGTTTTAAGAGTTGTTTGTTTTAAGAGTTGTTTGTTTTAAGAGTTGTTTGTTTTAAGAGTTGTTTGTTTTAACAGTTGTTTGTTTTTTGCTCTTGCAACTGACCGACTTGTTTCCCTATCATTTCTTCGCTGTCTCCCTGCCATGATTTTTCCAGACTTCACCCACTTTCAGGTTCTCGCGCAACAGGGTAATTTCGTTCCGGTGTATCGGGAGTGGGTTGCCGATCTGGATACCCCCGTTTCCGCATGGCTGAAGGTGTGCGCCGGACAGCCCTACAGTTTTCTGTTGGAATCCGTCGAAGGGGGGGAAAATATTGGGCGCTACAGCCTACTAGGGTGTGATCCGCTCTGGGTGCTGGAGGCCAGGGGCGATCGGACCACCCAAACGCATCGAGAGGGTGCCGTCCAGACCTTTGAAGGTAATCCCTTCGATGTGCTGGCGAAGTGTCTGGAACCTTACCATCCAGTCCAACTACCCCAACTACCCCCCAGCATTGGTGGCCTGTTTGGTTTCTGGGGCTATGAACTGATCCGGTGGATTGAACCCCGGGTTCCCACTTACGGAGCGGGAGAGGATGATTTACCCGATGGGCTGTGGATGCAGGTAGATAACTTGCTGATTTTCGATCAGGTGAAACGCAAGATTTGGGCGATCGCCTTTGCGGATTTACAGGCAGAACCAGACCTGGAACGGGCTTACCAGCGCGCTTGTCAGCGGGTTGATCAGTTGGTCACAAAGTTACAATCACCCCTATCCAGCCAAAGTACGCTGTTAACCTGGCAGTCTCCAGCGACGCAAGCGGGAACCCAAAACGTGCCCCAACGGACCTACACCAGCAACACCACTCAGGAAGCTTTCTGCGCCAATGTCGAAAAGGCGAAAGAACACATTCGGGCTGGGGATATTTTTCAGGTTGTTATTTCCCAACGGCTCTCGACCGAGTATCTAGGTGATCCCTTTGCCCTGTACCGATCGCTGCGGCTCATCAATCCTTCCCCCTACATGGCCTACTTCCACTTCCAGGACTGGCAAATCATCGGCTCCAGCCCAGAGGTGATGGTGAAGGCAGAACAGGGTGGAGACGCAGGGGATGCAATGGTGGCAACCCTGAGACCGATCGCAGGAACACGGCCCCGTGGCAAAACTCCGACCGAAGATGCCGCCTTGGCGGAGGACCTGCTGGCAGACCCCAAGGAGGTCGCAGAACATGTGATGCTGGTGGATCTGGGACGCAATGATTTGGGGCGAGTATGTGCGAGTGGCACCGTTCAGGTCAATGAACTGATGGTCATTGAGCGCTATTCCCATGTGATGCATATTGTGAGTAACGTTGTGGGTCAACTTGCTCCTGATAAGACAGCCTGGGACTTGCTCAAAGCGAGTTTTCCCGCTGGAACGGTGAGTGGTGCCCCCAAAATTCGGGCGATGGAGATTATTCACGATCTGGAAGGATGCCGTCGGGGAATCTATTCGGGAGCCTACGGCTACTACGACTTTGAGGGGCAACTGAATACAGCGATCGCCATTCGCACGATAGTTGTCCGCACGGAAGAAGACGGGAAGCGGCGAGTCATTGTTCAGGCGGGAGCCGGATTGGTTGCCGACTCCTCTCCAGAACGGGAATATGAGGAAACTTTAAACAAAGCACGGGGAATGCTGGAGGCTATTTCCTGTTTGACTTGAAGCAAGGGTATTTTTACAGACATCATAAAATCTTAACCAGGGGGCAATCTAAGAATTACCTTCTCTTTAGCTTAAGAAGCCACACTGGGGATTAGAACCTGAAGCACTAGATGGTCTAGCCCTATGCTCCAAACATTTGTTTCCGAGAAAGCCCTCCAGTCAGATCTGCGTCAATTACTGGAGGAGCTTTACCAGGGGCGAAGCTTGCATCCCTTCACCAGTGGACAGACAATTCCCATGAACTCTGACGAAATCTGGATTGTCTGCCGAGGGGTGGTTCAACTCAGTACCTTTTATTCCAATGGGGATGAGGCATTACTGGGGTTAGCAGGGCCATCGATGCCCTTTGGCCTCCCCCTGACCCTCATCCAACCCTATCAGGCGATCGCACTGTCCGATGCTGATTTAATGCGGCTCTCCCTTCTGGAAGTTGAGCAATCCCCCGCATTAGCTAGAGGAGTTTTTAGCCACTTAAGTCGCCGTTTGCGGCAAACGGAAGCGTTTCTCGCTTTAATCGGGCATCGTCGAGTGCGCGATCGGCTGTGCAGTTTGTTAATGCTGTTGAAGCATGAGATTGGTCAACCCGTTGGTGAGGACGTTCGGTTGAGTGTTCGCCTGACTCACCAGCATTTGGCAAATGCGATCGGTACAACCCGCGTAACCGTGACCCGTCTACTAGGTCAACTGAAGGAAGAAGGCTGGCTCATGATTGATAAAAGCCACCATCTCGTTTTGCCTAAACACACAACTTCAGTGAAGTAACCCTGGAGGTTAGGGCAGAGGGCAGAAGGGAAAGGCCCAAGTTAAAGAGGCGTTCCATTGGAACGTCTCTATTGTTTTGCGTCTCTATTGGCCTTAAATCAATTGGCTTTAAATCAATTATCTTGAAGCTTTTGAACGCTCCCGGCAGGATTCGAACCTGCGACCCAGGGATTAGAAATCCCTTGCGCTATCCACTGCGCTACGAGAGCAAATGAACCCGAGAAAATAAGAAAAATAACAGTTAGATGGGTAAATTTTTCCCGAAATTTTATTGGAAAAATTTTAACGGCACTCAACTATAAAGTGAGACGATCCCCCATAAAACTGCTACTCTATGGTATCAAAATTGTACAGAGACTTCTATTAACCTGATCTCATGATTCGGCTCTACGAATCAAATGCAACGCTACTCCGTAACCGAGGCATGTAAACTAAGAATCACACAGGCAGTGCCAACGGAGCCAGCCACGCTAATATAACGTTTGAATTGGCCTTCCATCATGTACGTAGCCCCGGCCTGACAGGAGTTTTGCGGTGTCATGTTTATTCTCAAAAGGCAGGATGTCGAAATTTCGACGGTGCAGCACCCGAATCGGGATCAACAAATCCCCATTCTGCAATATCAAGATCAAACCTTTCGGTTGATCAGTGTTTTCAATGCCACCCAGGAAGAAGAAGCCAAAGCCTTTTGGCGAGACCTGACAGATAATCGTGGCAAAGCCTGTGTACTCTTGGAAGAACCCGATCGATACAGTGTGTGGGGCAAAGTTCGATTGGATCAACTTGCTGCGGATATGCAAGGCACCGCAGATAGTGGAACAGCCACGTTTACGCAGGCTGGTTTGCTCTTACTCCAGGCCGTGTATATTGATATTGAAGATCTGCTGGGGTCTAAACAAGCTGGAGCCTTTCAGAAAGACATTACGGATGTTTTCAAGCAAGGTCAGTTTCCTCAGGCGGCATCTCCCGATGCCGTTAAAGCGCTTCTATCCAATGATCCGCTGAATTCGTCAGGACTTCCCCCGTGGCAGGAGCACCACCTGAACATCCTCTTACAGGAATTGCACCGTTTGGGTAAGCGCTACTTTGGTAACGCCAGTTTCACAGAACGGGCAATGGATGCTTTACAAGATATGCCTGGAGG
This sequence comes from Leptolyngbyaceae cyanobacterium bins.59, assembly GCA_033763635.1. Classification (GTDB taxonomy): domain Bacteria; phylum Cyanobacteriota; class Cyanobacteriia; genus JANRKG01. Next base: position 1,612 of record JANRKG010000101.1, on the reverse strand, counting down.
AGATCGCAAGCAGTTCTCCGATTGGCTCACTCAATCCCCTGCCGGAAAACTTTGGCGATGATCTCTTAAGAGTGGGAGACAAACGAGCAAATTCAGTAGTTTTCTTTTCCTCGGTTGTTGTTTTCTTCTCCGAAGTTTCTAAGCTTTAAGAAATCTAAAAATTTCTTCTCCCCCTCCCCAGGTGTGCGACGCTTGCATACAATTGTTGGTTGCGATTGATGGCGATCGACCTCTAAGAGCCAGAAATTAGCTATCGCACTTTTTTCCTCCACCTCCCAATACCTATGAGTGCTTCCGAAAAATCGCCCGAATCCAAATCTCTCCTTTCAACCCAAAATCTTGTGATTGCTGGAGTTGTCTGGAGTATTCTGGCTTTGCTGTTCTTCTTGTTGTTCAGCGTTCCTCAACCGGGTGAAGAAGAGCGGCTCTGGTATGAGGTTGGGACAACCATTTTTGAATTAGGCGCTTATTTGGCAGCTTCCCTACTCTGCTTTCGCAATTGGCGGAGTCCTCAAATTGTGAGTGGGCGAACGGTCTGGCTTGCGATCGGTTTGGGGATGTTGTTCTACTTGATTGGTGGCATCCTCTTCTTCTATTGGGAAACTGTTCTACAGTTAGCAGCAGATGTCTCCCCCGGTGATATTTTTTACGTCCTTACATACCTGTGTCTGGGTTGGGGTCTCATTTCAGCCGTCTTCAGTAGAAGGCTCACGTTAGAAATCTGGCAGTGGGGAGTCGTTGCAGGGATTGCTGCGGTTGGGATTGTGATTGGTGCCTTAGTATCCTCTCCTCCCGCAGAAGCCTATTCTCCTACCCCGATGGCGATTGTGGCCCAGGCTCCCACTAATCGTCCCACGCAAGCGAGTCCAGCGAAGCCCCCTGCACGGCAACCTGCGACCAGACCCGCTGCCAAACCCGCTGCCAAACCCGCACCAGTGGCCAAACCTGCCCCAGCAGCAACGACCCCCCCTGCTGCACAACCCGCGACTCCGGTTGTGGCTCCCAGTCCGGCAACGCCCCCTGAAGAGCCTGAAAGTAATGCTCCTCAATGGGCGAAGGATTTACAAGGACAATTAGAACCCTTGAAAACCGGAGTCAATCTGTTCTACATCATCAGTGATGTGGTGTTGCTGATTATGGCAACGATTCTGTTGCTGGCGTTCTGGGGTGGAAGATCTTCCCTTTCCTGGCGGATGATTGCTGCCGCCGCATTCTCCCTCTACATTGCAGATATCTGGTTTAAATACGCAACAACCAATATCAAAGACTATCGGAGTGGCAGTCTTCCCGAAGTGTTCTGGATCTTCAGCGGCGTTCTCTTTGCTTTGGGTGCCGCTCTAGAATATGACCTCTCTACTCGGTCTCGTCGAACAGGTCGGAGACGTTCAGCTTCTTAACTTGCCTGTTTTCTCGCTCTCTCAAGCGGAGATATCCACAAGGGTAGCTACCAACAATACAGCTATCAACAATACAATGGATACTGCTGACTCAGACCGATGGCATGACTCCTAAAAAACTTTCCGAGGCCGATCGACAAGATATTATCCATGCGTACCGCACGACGGAGGAGACTTCCTCTACGTTGGCTGAACGTTATGGTGTTAGTACCAGC
>JANRKG010000100.1:0-5511 GCA_033763635.1 Leptolyngbyaceae cyanobacterium bins.59 | reverse complement strand
GGAGGTCAGGTGATCAGAAATCCAGCGCAAACTACCGTCTTTGTGATGGTAGCGATATTCGATCGTGGTGGTCCCTGTGGCACAGACCCGCTCATTCACCGGGTCCAGAACATTCACCAGGTCTTCAGGATGGACCCGTTCTCGCCATAGGGAAATATCCTCTAGCAATTCCTGGGGAGTTAAGCCAAAAATCGCCGTTTGTCCTTCTGAGAAATAGAGATACTCCCGGCTGAAATCAGGGTAGACCCGGAAGTAGGCAATTGCCGCCACTGCCGTATTCAAAATGTCTTTCATCCGGGCTTCCGACTGTTGAAGCGCTTCTTCAGCCCGTTTGCGATCGTCCACATCACGCCCCACACACTGAAATTCAATCAAAGTTCCCTCATGATTGAAAAACCCCCGATTGTTCCACTGCGTCCAGCGGACTCCAGACGGCGTATGGACCCGATTTTCCAGAGTCACAACAGGGTGAGAGAGGGAAATTCCCGTCAGAGCGAGGGCCACCCGTTCGCGATCTTCCTCATAAACGACTGGAGCGTAAGACTTCCCAATTACCTCATGAAACGGCAGCGCAAAATATTCGCAAAATGCATCATTTGCAAAAGTAATCGTGCCATTCACCCGACACCGCAGGATTAACTCCGTCTGGTCTTCCAAAATCGCTCGGTAACTGGCCTCACTCTCCCGGAGGGCCAGTTCAATCTGTTCCCGCTCGTTAATCTCTTCTCCCAAACGGCGATTGGTTTCTGCCAGGGCCGCCGTTCGCTCTGCAACCTGACTTTCCAGAGAGTCCCGGAGGGTCTTCAATTGGGTTAACATTTCGTTGAACGAAATCGCCAGATCTCCCACTTCATCCGATCGCTGCAAGTAAACGGGCTGGTCAAAATTACCCTGAGCAATTTCTTCGGCGGCACGATTGAGGCGCATGAGGGGATTGACCAACCAGCGGGCCGTGAGGACACCCACCCCCATTGCAATCAGGGTTGCAAAGACACACAACCCGATCGTCATCACCGTATTCTGGTTGATCTGAGCCATAAAATCCGGCTCAGGCACCACAATCACTACTAACCAATCCAGGCCCAACTCATTTCGGTAAGGGGTGACATGGACAAAATGGCGCTGATTTTGCTCCGTCCAAACAAACTGTTGCGGCTTCCGAACTTGTAAATCTTTAAAGCGATCGAACAGATGGCGAGTGGTCGTCTGGATCAGGGGATGAATACTCTCAGTCCCCAATAGCCGGATCGGATCTTCCCGTCCTGAAACCTTCTGATAGGGCTTCTCTAAGCTGGAGGCTGCCACCAGGTTGCCCGATCGCTCCAGGATAAACGCCTGTCCCGAAGGAGACACATTCAGATCGTTCAGATACTGGTTCAGGTCTTTCAACCTGAATTCAGCCATGAAGAACCCTTGTAAACGACCCTCCGGATTTCGTAAAGGCATGACCAGGGGAAGGGCCGCATCCCCATCATCGCGATGAAAATAGACAGCCCCCCAGGCAGGCTTTCCTGATTGCCTTGCCGTTTGATACCAGGGAAGTTGTCGTGGGTCAAAGGAAGCGATCGGTACATTCAGGGTATAGGGTTGGCCCTGCCCGTTTGACATCGTTAGCTGAGCCAGTTGGGAATCTCCCCCCCTGGCCTTCACACTGCTCATAAAGCCCCAGGGAGAGCGTTCCAGCGCAACCAATTCGCCCTGTTCACTGGCGTAATAGAGGCCCGAAACCGTATTGAAGGCCAATTGTTGTTGCCAGAAATGCTGATGGAGTTGGGAATGATTCTGTAGATCTATCTGTCCCTTTTGCACCGCATTGAGATTCAGTTGATTGATGGTGTGGGCGGTAGACAGGCGACTCGTTAAGTAGGACTCAATTCGATTGCCCAACTTATCAACCAGTTGGGTCGCAAGTTCGTTCACCGCTTGCTGTCCATTCCGAAAAGACAGATAACCCGTTAGCCCCACCGTACTGACGATCGGCACAACGAAAGACAAAATCAGGAGAGGTTGGAGGGATAGGCGTGTAACTGGATTGATGATCCGTCGCTTCCCAGGTGCCATTTCATACCTCCAAAGGGGGTGCAGAATTTGCAGGAGCCGCTGGGAAGTAAACGGTGCGATCCCGTCCCTCCACCTTGGCTTGATAGAGTGCCCCATCCGCTAGCCCAATCAGGTCGTCGGGTAAGGTCTGGGAAGTCGGCACCACCGTTGCCGCCCCCAGGCTTACCGTAATGCAGGAAGCAATGGAGGAAGCCGTATGGGGTAACGCCAGCGTTTTGACCTGACGGTGGATGTCCTCGGCGATCGACAAGACCCCTTCCTGAGAGGTGTCCGGTAACACAATCCCAAATTCTTCTCCACCATAGCGGGCGAGTAGATCCCCCGGACGGTGAATTGCTTGCTGCAACCCACTGGCAACACTGCGGAGACAATCATCCCCTGCTAAATGCCCATAGGTATCGTTGTAGGCTTTAAAGAAATCCACATCACACAGAATCAACGAGAGGGGCTGACGATCGTGCATCCTGTGGTGCCATTCCTGAGCAAGGTAGGTGTCAAAATGGCGGCGGTTGGCTACCTGCGTCAATCCATCAATGTTGACCAACCGTTGCAGTTCCCGATTTGCAGACTGAAGTTCCCGTTGAAGCCGTTGTAGCGCCAGGTGGGTTTTGACCCGCGCCAGCACTTCCGCCGCCTGAAAAGGTTTAGTGATGTAATCCACTCCCCCCACTTCAAAGGCTTTGATCTTATCGGGCAGGTCATCCAGGGCACTCAAAAAAATGACCGGAATATCTCGGCTCCCGTCATTCGCCTTCAATTGCTGGCAGACCGCATAACCATCCAATTCGGGCATGCAGATATCGAGCAAGATTAACTCTGGGGGCATGGTCTTCACAACGGTCAGGGCCATCCGCCCACTCAAGACGGTTCTAACGGTATACCCCTGTTGCCCTAGCAAATTGGAAAGAAATCGCAAGTTATCGGGAGTATCATCCACCAACAAAATATTGCCCTGGAGATTGCCCTGGAGATTGCCCTGAGAAGTCATGGGTGCTTATCCTGATAGACCCGATCGGAGAACTGTTCGCTGAAACCTCTCCCACCCAACAATACAGACCCTTGTCTATCCTCAAATCCTATCCCCATTCCTATCCCCATCCCGAATTCCCTCATCAAGAAACACAGGGCGAAACCCCCACATCTGGAGTTACTTCATCCAGCAGGGTTTTCTTTCCGTCCAGCCAGTAGGTTGTGACATCCCCTAATCCTTTCATGAAAATTGAGCCTCTGCGAGTAAGGCGATAGTGTTTCTGCAACCGTTCGTAAACTGCCTCACTCACATGAATTCGCCCTGGTTCACCGTGGGTTTGCAAACGGCTTGCCAGATTAACCGTCTCTCCCCACATGTCATAGGCAAACTTACGAGTGCCAATCACCCCCGCAATTACAGGCCCCGTATGTACTCCAATTCGCAACTGAAACTTATCACGGGCCGTACACCGAAACTGGGTAATCACCTGCTGCATGTCAAGGGCCATCCGGGCGATCGCCAGCGCATGATCGGGACGAGGCGTGGGTAAGCCCCCTGCCACCATGTAGGCATCCCCAATGGTTTTGATCTTCTCCAGGTCGTACTTATCGGCTAATAGATCAAATGCGGAGAAAATTTGGTTAAGCAGATCCACCAGTTCATCCGCAGGGATTTGGGTCGCCAGGTCGGTAAAGTTCACTACATCCGCAAAGAGAACCGTCACCTCGAGAAAATTATCTGCAATGACACTGGACTTGCGCTTTAAGCGTTCTGCGATCGGCTGGGGCAGAATACTCAACAGGAGCCGTTCTGCTTCTCGCCGTTGCTGTCTCAGTTCCTCCAGGTTGCGTTTCCGTTCTGTGATGTCCTGGACAGTTCCTTCGTAGTACAGTAACCGTCCCTGAGAATCCCGCACCATGCGAATCGTCTCAGACACCCAAATGATCGTGCCATCCTTCCGGTACACCTCCGACTCAAACCCCGATGCTTGTCCGTCCATTTGTAAGTAGGCGTTGATCTCCTCCCGCCGACCTGAGCGGACATAGACTTGCTGACCAATATCCTGCACCGTATTGATCAGATCCTCTGGGGAGTCGTAGCCATAAATCTGGGCAAGGGCCGGATTCGCTTTCAGATATTTGCCCTCCAGCGTCACCTGAAAGATCCCTTCCAGACAGTTATTAAAAATATTTCGGTATTGGTCTTCGAGTTGCTTCCGGGCGATCACCTCTTCCCGCAGGAGAGAGTTTTGCGATCGCAATTGCTGTTGAAGGCGCTGTAGCCGAACATGGGTCGCAACACGAGCCAGCACCTCCGTCGCTTGAAAAGGTTTTGTAATAAAATCAACGGCTCCCACCTCAAACGCCTTGAGCTTGTCCGTCACCTCATCCAGGGCACTCAAAAAAATGACTGGAATATGGCTGGTTTCCGGATTCGCTTTTAATTTTTCACAGACCTCGTACCCATCCATATCAGGCATACAGATGTCTAACAGAATGAGTTCAGGTGGAGCAGTCTGGGCAACCGTCAAAGCCATGCGACCACTGATCACGGTACGCACATCGTAGTTCTGCTGAGACAGGATGCCCGACAAAAACCGGAGATTGTCAGGGGTATCGTCCACGATCAGGAGATTCCCACCGAAACCCATTGTTCAACCCTCCAAAACAGAAACACCAACCAACAAGGAATCAATCTTCAGTTTTCCTTACCGACGTAAAAATCTTGGGAAGATTCCCCAAGACGTACTCTTTCTTCAAGATTTTTGGGATCGGTTCTCCAACGATGGGTCAGACGGCTTTGCTACAGATACTTTTTCTTTCTTAACCAACTAAACAAATCCGTACACAATCCATTTTTTTCAGAGAACCGTATTCATCAATAGATGCAATTCCTACCTTTTATTGAGGTAATTGTTTACAATTCTTGACATTATGATCAGCACTTTATGATCAGTAAGCAGCAACCCCTCCGTCCGGTCGCAATCTGGCAGCCGACTCCCCAGCGACCTTTTCCCTGGGCAACCCTGATCTTTATTCTACTTCCCAGTCTCGGTGTCGGCACGATCGTCGCCTGGGCGAACCATGTCCCGATGGTGGAAGCCGGATTTGCAAGACTGAGTGAATTCCAGCGACAAGCTGCGGACTGGTTCCCCGCCCCCGGCGATCGTCCTGCCTGGATGCTCACCCTGGTGCTGTTTTGCTTGATGCAAATCATTACCCGAACTCCCTATGCGGTTCGAAGGGGGATGCAAATTCTAGTTGCGACCCTCTTGATGGTGCTAACCCTGCGGTATCTTTTGTGGCGATCCCTCACTACCCTCAGTCTCAACACTCCCCTGGAAGGAGCCTTTAGCCTCACCCTCTACAGCCTGGAACTATTGGGACTGCTGAGTTATGGCATTCAACTATTCATGACCCTGCGGGAACGGGATCGGCGCAAAGATGCGGATTTTTACGGGGCTGCCGTCCTTGCAGGAG
>JANRKG010000099.1:0-8552 GCA_033763635.1 Leptolyngbyaceae cyanobacterium bins.59 | reverse complement strand
GTAGTGTCAAGTTTACCGCAGAAGGCAGAGGGCAGAAGGCAGAGGGTAGAGGGCAGAGAAGCTGGTTGAGCGAAGCCGAAACCAGTAGGGAAATTTTTCTAGAAAGCTTTTCCCTTTGTCTTCCCCTTTCCCTCTGCCCTCTGTCTTTAATAAAAAATTTGAATTTTTAATTCTTCAGTGGTTATATAGTTTTAGGAGTTGAGAGTTGATTGAGTGAGGGACAGGAAACATGATAATTCTGGTTTCCCTCACTCCATCTTTTTTGTGGTTGAGGCCCCATTCATGACAGTCAATTTAGAAACCCAAATCCCTAAAAAACAACCAGAGTTAGACTGGGTTGCAGTGATATTCTTTACCAGTGTGCATTTACTTGCCCTGACTGCCCCCTGGTTTTTCTCCTGGTTTGCTCTAGGGATTACTCTTTTGCTGCACTGGTTATTTGGCAGTATTGGCATTTGTTTGGGCTACCATCGGTTGCTGAGTCATCGCAGCCTGGAAGTGCCCCAATGGTTGGAGTATGCGATCGCCTTCATCGGTGCGCTAGCTCTTCAAGGTGGCCCGATCTTCTGGGTCGCTACTTCTGAGACTCCAAATCCCGCAAAATTTCCCGTACCGTTTGAGGGGAAACCCGTCGTTCCATTGATGTCCAGCAGTGGCCTGAGCCTCCTTCTAGCAAGGGTTGGCTTTGGAGTTGGCGTAATGCGCGGATACAGGAAGAGCAATCGCAGCCAAACAGTACCGCAGCGGCATCACTTTCGGCAGCCGTGAAGTCGAGGAAAGTGTCATCCGACAGGGTGTTTGCGGATGCAACGAGAATTCCCTGTTTAGAATGTCTGATATGGGAAGTCTGTTGAAAGTTAGCGGGAAGCTCGCAGGATGCTGGGCTTTTCACCCCGTCCAGGTTATTAGCCGCAGAAGCGCGGTTGGTGAATAGCCCTACGGTAAATAATGAACCTGTGATCGTTGAAAGCGTCATCAGGCTTAACGTCAAACGCCAGTTCATCAGGCAACTCCTTTTGCTCAAGGTCTAACTTTGCAGCTCAATATAGCCCGTTCTTCCAAGGTCTGTCATGGGTTTTAACCCATTATTCTCCAAAGGATTAAGAACCGTTGCCATAAATACCTGAATGATTGTTCAGGTGTTAGGATAAAGAGGAAGCGTTCTAGCAAAGCTCATGACGACTGTGACTCAAATGAAGTGTGCCTGCCCTGATTGTCTGTGCATCGTCTCCCTGACAGATGCGGTGATGAAGGAAGGAAAGGCTTATTGTGGTGAATCCTGCGCCAGCGGCCATACCCAAGGTTCAGGCTGCGGTCACACGGGATGTAACTGTCACTCCTGATCTTCATCTGTTCCATTCAGGAAATTAATGACCGATTCGATCGTCCATTCCATGAATAATCACGAAGATGGGGAAGCGGTGTGTTGTGACCTTCCCCATCTTTCCCATGAGCATGAGTCTCTGCCTCCATTGAAAGTGTTAGCGGTAGACAAAGCCCAGCGGATGGCAGAGTTTATCGGGTTTCTTGCAGATCCGAATCGATTGCGGATTCTTTCGATTTTGGCAACGCAGGAAATGTGTGTTGGAGATCTGGCAATCACATTGGGGATGAATGAATCAGCAGTTTCTCACCAGTTGAGAACCTTGCGGGCAATTCGTCTGGTCAGTTCCCGGAAGCAAGGGCGGCATGTCTTCTATCGCCTTCAGGATTATCATGTGCTGAACTTTTATCAGGCAATCCTGGAACATTTGGATGAAGTTGATCCCTGAGGTGATTTTTTGAAAAACATTTGTCGATGGGTTTCCCTTCGACTCCGCTCAGGGCACGGTTGCTAGTTAAGCAGGGCCGAAACCAGCAGGGAAATTCTTTTTTTAGAAATCTCCTAAATTAAAAATTAATTCTGGGTTCAAGACTTGTGTACTACAATGAAGCGCAACGAATTATGGATACAGGTTTCGAGCAATGGCTAAGTCATCCGGTCCTGCGATCGTCAATTTTGACGGTGGGTGTCACCACAATCCCGGTCCCGCAGCGGGGGCGGCTGTCCTTAAGTTGCCGGATGGTCGCGTGGTTACAGCCACGAAATTTTTGCCCCATGCCACGAATAACGAAGCGGAATATGCAGGGTTGATTGCAGGGTTGGAGAAGGCTCTGGAACTGGGCTTCAAAGAGATCCAGGTCTTTGGAGATAGCGAATTAATTATTAAGCAGGTCAAGGGGCAATACCGTTGTAAGCAGCCCCATCTCGTGCCCCTCCGGGATCAGGCAGTCCAATTGGCTCAGCAATTCCAGTCTTTTTCATTAAATTGGGTGCCCCGTGCCCAAAATGCAGAGGCGGATGCTGCCGCAGGGATCGCAATTCAATCTGCAAGCAAGACCCGCCCCCTGCCTGTGACTTCCCCTGCCCAAAGTGCCCCTGCTCCCAAACCGCCTGAGACGTTACAAGAGAGGGTGGACAAGCTCAATGAGAAGGGACCGGGAGCCGGATTTAAAGAGTTTTCTAGCCTGAAGGTGCCAGGAAGTCGGGATGAGTATTCTAGTATGCGCTATCCCAAGTTGCGAGAACAAACGCCGGAGGATGTGCAACGGACGATCGCTGATGCGCTAGAAAACGATGAACAACTGGTGACAAAAGCGTTGCGGTGGTACTTGCGGGGGCTACTTCCGGCGGTTGCGGTGCGTAAAGTGCAGGTCGATCTAGAAGTGAATGCAAAAATGGCTAAATCCGCAAGTAAGCGGTAAGGGATTTGCAAATTAAAGTTTTGAAGGTAATAAATCGTACCGATGACGATCGGGCCACAATCTTAAATCTTTCCGTAAAAACTGGATAAATGTTCCGGATACGAGTTGAACTAAAAAATTTTTAGGGCAAACTAGAAATTATGGGTACATCTACAGAGACATCTAGCTAACCGATTGGCTGCTTTTTGATACAGAGTACTGAGGCGGGATATAAAGGAAACTTCGCAGAATATCCAAACTGAATATTTGAAGTGCGCAATATCCTTTGACTTTTGGCATCTACAGTTGATTCCTTGCAAGTTTGTTTGCAAAAAATTTTGCCTTGAGTGATAAATCTCCTGTTTGGTGGGTTTCTCACGTATGCTGCCGTGTCAAGGAATTTTTTCACTCCCCTTAGAAGATTTTCAGAAAAGAGTTTACCTTTGGGTTGCCCTTCAACTCCGCTCAGGGCGTGAGTGCTGGTTGAGCGTAGCCGAAACTAGCAGGTAGATCTGTTTTTCAGAAATCTCCTTAGAGTTCTGACTCCTCTCAAACTTACTGTTTTAGGTTATCTATCTATGCTTTCTAAACGGGACTTAAATAATCCGGACAAAAAAATTAGCCGCTTAAGAAAAGTGCTCTTTGAATTATCCAGTTCGGAGCCAATCTCTCCAAGCATTTCTACCAATCTGCCTTCCACAGATATTTCAGACTTATTAACCTGGTATGCCAAAGGGCAGCATCATTTTCAGGGGATGGCCCTGTCCCAAACCAACCTGGTGAGGGCGCATCTCCCCTTTATTGATCTCAGTGAATCGAACCTGAGTAAGGCGAATCTGAGTAAAGCCAATCTGGCAGGCGCAACCCTTAACCATACTGATTTCACGGCTGCTAATTTGTCTGAAGTCAATTTGATTGGTGCAGAGATGATTCGAGCCAAGTTGACGGGGGCCAATCTCTCTAAAGCGTTAATGAGTAGTGCAAACATGAGTGGAGCGAATCTTCGAAAAGCGGATCTCCGAGGTGCATCTTTCGCGGGCGCAAATCTCAGTGGGGTGGATTTTAGTGGAGCGATGTTGCAAGGTGCTTGCCTGGAAGGGGCAAATCTGAAAGGTGCGAATTTTAGCAATACCGATCTCAGTCGAGATATGATTGCGTCCCTCGATTTAGAGGATGTGATTCTGTCCCCCACTCAAAACGCGCTTCTGTGGGAACTGAGTGCCCACGAACCTCCTGCCCCACATCCACCGGAACCTGTTTTTTATCTCTCCCAACCGTCTCCATCAGATCTGTTGTGGGCGGGTGACTCCTAGCGGGAACTGCCTCCAGAAGTTAATCCCTTTGCAAATCCGTTTGCAGATGGTGAGGCTGAAAAAGTATCCGTCGATCGCACCCCTGAAGACTTCGCCCCAACCCCGTGCTCTAAAGAGGTGCCATTCGATCGCACTTTAGAAGACCCTGCTGCCCCGGCCTTGATTACTGAGGAACGGTCGACGGATCTGCTCCCGACGCTGATGGAATAAGCGGTCAGTATCTCCCAATCTGCTGTTTCCCAGAACTCTGTTTTTCCCATTAAAAAACGTTTTCCAGTTCTCAAAGCGGCTGCGGCCTGCGTCTTGCTGGGGGGTGTCCTTTGAACAGGGTATGCTTTTCAACGGGGTTTTTACCAGGCTAACCATGCTTCCAATCAAGTTCCTCCCTCTGGAACAGCCAGCCCCGTCTCATCCCAGAGTAAAACTGCTTCGATCAAAAGGGTGATTTCTGCTTGAGAACCCCAAATTTAGGCGACCAGAACCCATCCCGTCCCTGAAAAAAGGCGACATCCTGACACTTTCCCTTGCGATTTTCAGGAATGGTGCAACGCAGCATGACCTTGCTCTGCCCCTCCCTCATATAGGTGTAACGTTCTAAAAACGCCCCACAGACTGGACAGGGAATATCGGTGAGGGCTTCGGGGTCAGGCACCCGTTGGTTGTAGGGTAACTCATAGCCCTTGCTCTGGGGATTCCAGAAGAGAACTGCGCCACACCCTCCCTGCTGTCGATCGCACGCCAGGAAATGATCCGCCTTGAGCTTCGGAGAGTTCGAAGCAATCCGGGTCATGGGTCGATCGCATTTAGGACAGGCAATGGCGTTAGGAGATTGTGCCGGAACAGCAGGTTTACTTCCCCTGCTAGACTTCTGGGCGGGGGAAGAGGATTGGGGGGTGGCTGCTTTTCGCCCCCGCGTAGACCGCTGCCGGGGAGGGAAAGCCGAGGACGGTTGGGCAGTTTCGCGAGATGGGGGAGTGGGCGGTTGGTCTGAAGGCGGACGGGAGGATTCAAACTCCCTGACCTTCTGAATGGCCAGGGCCAGAGCCGGAGCAAAGTAGGTTTGATTCCACTCGGTCAGGTAGGTTTGCCAGTCCTGCTGCCCTGAGGCGATCACATCCAGGGCAGATTCCATCTGAGCCGTGAACTCTGGCTGAATCAGGTCAGGTAAGACCATTTCGAGAAATCCATCCAGTTCCATGCCCAGAGGAGTCGGTTGCAGTTTCCCCTTCACAAGCTGCACATACTCTCGATCCTTCAAAGTTTTCACTGTTGGCGCATAGGTCGAAGGTCTACCAACGCCCTTCCGCTCCATCAGTTGCACCAACTTGGGTTCTGTGTATCGGGGCGGGGGTTGGGTCTGTTTGGCATCCGCCGCCGCCTGTTGGAGATGAACCCCCTGGCCCTCGGTCACCGTTGGCAGTTGCACCTCTGCACTCAGGTTATTCCAGTAGCGGGTATATCCGGGAACAACGACCCCCTGCCCCCGTGCTTCCCAATAGAGATCGCCGGATTGGGTGACAATGCGAGTTTTGGCAATTTCTACGGCTGCACATTGGGAAGCAACAGCTCGATTCCAAATTAGCTCATACAAACGGGCGGCCTCTGGGGAAACCCTGGATTGAAGCTGTTGGGGGGTTTGGAAGACATCCGTCGGCCGGATCGCTTCATGGGCTTCCTGGGCCTTTTGGCTGGAACGGTGACGGGTAGCTTGTTTCGGGAGATTGGTCGGGTCGTGCTGGGTCAGGTATTGCTGCACCGCTGCACAAAACGGGGCCGCCAGGGTGACGGAATCCGTCCGCATGTAGGTGATATGCCCCGCCTCGTAAAGCGTTTGGGCAATTCGCATGGTTTGATCGGGACTCAAGCGCAATTTTGCCACTGCTGCCTGTTGTAGGGTTGCTGTAATAAACGGAGGAGGGGGCGACTGGCGAGTAAGCTTGCGCTCAACCTTTACAACGTGATGGGGCTGGGAACGGGCGATCGCCACCAACCGATCGGCCTCTGCCTGGGAAAGCACCCGATCGCCTTCAGGGGTTGCTTTTTCTTCGCTAGCATCATCCCCTGGCTCTGCGGCGGCTTGTTTGGGAGGAGTCAACCGCTTGCAGTAAAACGCCTTGAAGCCTTCCCGATATTCTACCCACACACTCCAGTAATCCTGGGGCTGGAAGCTGAGAATTTCCTTTTCGCGCTGGCACAATAAATGCAGCGTTGCACTTTGAACCCGCCCCATCGATCGTGCCCCATTTTTGAGCTTCCAAACCAGATGCTTACTGCCCCGATAGCCCACTAACTTGTCGAGACAATCTCTCGCCCGCCCTGCCCCAATCAGCGCTTGATCCAGAGATCGGGGATTTGCAATCGCCCGTTGTACGGCTTGAGGTGTAATTTCGCTATACACCACCCGCTGGGGATTCTTCAGCCGTAGCTCCTGTTGGAGGTGCCAACCGATCGTTTCCCCCTCCCGATCGGGGTCTGTTGCGATGTAGACGCGATCGGCTTGCTTCACGGCTTGCCGCAACTCTGCCAACACTTTTTTTGCTCTGCCACTGCGGGCTTCGTAGCGACATTCCACCCGATCGCCCGCCAAATCAAACCCTAAAGCATCCTCTCCATCATCTGCCAGTTCTCGCACATGGCCCAGACTGGCCTTGACAATCCAGCCGTTGCCAAGAATCTGACTGAGTTTTTTCGACTTACCAGGGGATTCAATCAGTAGCAGGTTTGGCATAGGGAGCAACCATGAAGCAACCGAAATAATACATTTGTTCAGATATCCCCCATTGTTCTGATTCTTACCGCTTCTGTCAAGGGAAATTAGTAATTTAGAACTAAGAAGAACCAGAAGAACAACCCCCTCTCTTGACTCGCCACCTTATAGCCCTCGACAGAGGTTTGTTTATCAAATTTGCTTAAGCTATAAAAGGTGAAGTGAAAATTTATTCTTGTTTAGCTATCGAGTTTTGAACAAATGGTTAAAAATCCATTTTCTCCGGCCCGCATCTTGCTGGTGGATGAAAATATTACTTTTTTGACAATGCTCTCAGAAGCACTTCAAATTCGATTTGAGCGACTCGAAATCATCTCCTGTACTTCAGGAAGAGCCGCTTTATTGAAAGTTGAAGTGCTTGAACTGGATGCGATCGTCTGTAATGTAAAACTTCCCGATATGGATGGGCTGTCGTTTTTGGAAGCGGTGCAATATCGGCAACCAGCGCTACCTGTTTTACTGGTAGCCAGTTATGATGACGGCTATTTAGTTTCTAAAACTGCCCAGTATGGAGCCTATGATATTGTTCACAAACCCATTGATTGGGATTTATTTGAAGCTTCGTTAGGCAGTGCAATTTATATTCGGCAAATTGAACGGTTAAGAAACCAAATCACTCAGCAACAAAGTCAGGCTTACAACCTATCCCTTCTGGAAGGAATTAAGGTTTTAGTGGTGGATGATGACCGCAGTTCTGGGGAGATGCAAAGTGCTTCTCTCCGGAGTTGTGGGGCAGAGGTGCGAACGGCTGAATCGGTGCGATCGGCTCTGGAGGTGCTTCAGGATTTCGAGCCTGACCTGATTTTGAGTGACATTCGCATGCCCTATGAAGATGGGTACAGCCTGGTGCGTAAATTGCGGCGGGGTAGTGTGGGGGGCTGTGGCAGGGTTCCGGCCATTGCGATCACAGCTTATGCTCAAGAAGAGGATCGGCGGCATTCTTTACAAGCTGGGTTTCAATTACAAATGGCAAAGCCCATTGATCCAAAAACCCTGGCCTTAACAGTTGCGAATTTAACAGGCCGCATCAGTTAGGAGATTTCCAGAAAAGTTTACCTGTGGGTTGCCCTTCGACTCCGCTCAGGGCACGGGCGCTGGTTGAGCGAAGTCGAAATCAGCGGATAGATTGTTTTTGGGAAATTTCCTATTTCCTTTCACCAACCATAATCCCGCGTCCTCCCAGACTCACATAAACCAGGTTGGCAGTTCTCATATCTCCTTCCATCATGAGCAAACCTGGAAATTGCTGCTCGGTAGGGTTACTAATTCTCTGCCAGGTTTGAGCGAGATCATCCGATTTGTAAATCGCGTCTTGTTTTGCTCCGCCAATTCGTCCAAATAGATAGAGGGAGGGAGTTTGGGGGGAGGCACCTTTTCCAAAGGTGATGGCTTCCGCACTATCAACGGTTTTGATAGCCTGGAAAGTCTTACCCCCATCCATCGAGCGATAGAGCTTGTTCCGTTGTACCCCATCTCCGTTGCGGGCAAAAGTCATCCAGATATCCCCCGATCGAAGGGGATTGGGAACGATCGCAGGTTGTACAAACCACTGAGGAAGACCTGTTGTGGCTCCTCGCTGCCAAGTCTGGCCTCCATCCTGACTGATGTAGAAAGTCCAGCCATCGAAGTAATAAAAGGTTTTGCCTTTGGCAGCAGCGCGATCGGCTGCCAGAATAAAGGGTGTCACCCAGGGGGAAATTGAATTTGCCCAGGCAGTTGGCAAAGGTTTCCCATCCGCCAACTTACAG
>JANRKG010000098.1:0-27880 GCA_033763635.1 Leptolyngbyaceae cyanobacterium bins.59 | reverse complement strand
GGGGATTAAGGAAGATCTGGATACCCGATCGCTCTACCATAGGGATATCCGTCATTTCCCCCTTACCACCATGTCTGTGATTCGCGTCGATCTGCCACAGTCTGCCTACGACATCTCGATCGCCCCCCTGGCCCAACTCGGTCAGCAGTTGGCAGATCTGAAATTGGGACAGACGGTGTTACTCGTGTCTAACCCGATGGTGTTTCGGCACTATGGGCAACAGGCGATCGAATCCCTGGAGCAGGCAGGCTTTAAAGTTGTGACCTGTTTGTTACCTGCGGGGGAACGCTACAAAACCCTCAACTCGATTCAGAAGGTGTACGACCAGGCACTCGCCCAACGGTTAGAGCGATCGTCCACCATGATTGCCCTCGGAGGTGGGGTGATCGGCGACATGACCGGATTCGCAGCAGCAACCTGGCTCCGGGGGATTTCCTTTGTGCAGGTGCCGACCACGTTGCTGGCAATGGTGGATGCGGCGATCGGTGGCAAAACTGGAGTGAACCATCCCAACGGAAAGAATTTGATCGGAGCCTTTCACCAGCCCCGACTCGTGCTGATTGACTCCGCAACCTTGCAGACCCTTCCTCCTCGTGAGTTCCGGGCAGGAATGGCGGAGGTGATCAAGTATGGAATTATCTGGGATGCCCAGTTATTTGAGCGGTTAGAACAGGCCAAGCGGCTCGATCAACAACGGTATGTCGATGCGGATCTGATGCAAGAGATTCTGTTACGGTCCTGTCAGGCGAAGGCCCATGTGGTGAGTAAGGATGAGAAAGAGGCAGGATTGCGGGCAATTTTGAACTATGGGCACACGATCGGTCACGCAGTCGAAAGTTTGACGGGGTACAAGACCGTAAATCATGGGGAAGCGGTGGCGATCGGGATGGTGGCAGCGGGAGATCTGGCCGTGGAATTGGGACTTTGGGATCGGGAATCAGCCGATCGCCAACTCATCCTCATTCAAAAAGCAGGGCTACCTACGAAAATTCCGGCGAACCTGGAGAGTGGGGCGATCGTTGAGGCATTGCAGAGTGACAAGAAGGTGAAGGGTGGGAAGGTACGGTTTGTATTGCCGACGCAGATTGGGGCAGCCATCGTAACGGATCAGCCCACTCCTGAACTGGTGCAACGGGTGGTAGAGAAGAACCAGAAATAGGGAAAATACTCAAAAGTTTGTGTGAAATTTTCGTGGAAACCAACCGTGATCACTGACGACTACGGATGGATTCCCGATGATGACCTTCAACCGTTGAACGGGTTAATGAACGTGTTAATCACTGTTACTCAGTCGCTTCCATTCCGCTTTAGAGTGGGAATGCTTGTATTGGTGGCTTTTCAACGAATGTGTTTTGAACAATGGCGCGGCCCGCTCCGGGAGATAAATGCCCTATGATGCATCCCCACACAGAGCTGAGATATGTGAATAGCTCGATCGGCTACGGTGTATTTGCGACTCAACTTATTCCCAAAGGAACGATCACCTGGATACTCGATCCGCTCGACCAGGCGCTTGAGGAGTCTTACGTCCTTTCTCTGGAGCCACTTTTTCGAGAAAAACTTTTAAAGTATTGCTATCGCGATCGACAGGGGCGGTACATTCTCTGTTGGGACATTGCCCGTTATGTCAACCACAGTTTTAATGCCACCTGTGTCAGTACCGCTTACGAATTTGAGATTGCGACCCGCGATATTTGTCCCGGAGAAGAATTGACTGATGATTATGGATATCTCAATCTCGATGAACCGTTTTACTGCTTTCAGGAAAAAGACACGAACCGTACCCGTGTGATGCCCGATGACTTGCTGCACTACTACCCTCAATGGGACCGTACCGCGACCGAGGCCATGCAGTTTTTTCGTCAGGTCGAACAGCCCCTGAAACACCTCATTGATCCTCAATTTATTTATAAAGTAAATGCAGTAGCAGAAGGTCGAGAACCCATTGATTCCATCCTCAACTGTTATTACGATCGCTCCAAGAAGTTCAAAGCTGTGAGTTAAGGGATACAGCATTCCCCATGCATTCCCCGAATAATATCCGAATCATCAATCGTTCTCGCCTCTTTGGCGTTCCCGGCTAGGAGAAATACAATGCAAGCCAGCGCGATCGACTCCCCTCCCAAACCGAAAAAAAAGCTCTCAATGGTCAACTCGGTTGGCTACCGACTGTTCCTGTCGGTTTTGGCGGGATCGCTGGTGGGGTTGGGCTGTGCGTCATTCCTCTTCTACCGCGCCCTAGCGAAGCAGGCGGAAGCTGAAATCATCGCCCGTTTGAATGTAAAAGCAGAGAATCTAGAAGGTCGATTTAGAAACTTCGAAAATTCTTCTCGTCTTGCGGTTGAGGCGGTGATTAATCTTTATGAGGCAGGGGAGCGGCGAGAACAAGTCTATGTTGATTTGATTGGTCGGGCACTCAAAACTTCTTCCCTTGCAACATCTATGGGTTTTGGGCAACCTCCCAATCAACGGTTGATCATTCCTGCCCAAAGATATGCCTATCCCTATGCAGTCCGAAATCCTGATGGCAAAGTGATTGCCAAAGGCGGCGATTCAGGCCCAGAACCCTACACCAAAGATTACTTCACCCTGCCCATCAAGTTGGGTCGTGATCTCTGGCTTGAACCTGTTTCCTATGAAGAAACAACCTTTAACCCACCGAAAACGGTTGTCAGTACCAGCTATACCCTGCCTTTTTATAATCAGAATCGGCAATTGCTGGGAGTTTTGAGCCAAGACCTGGAATTGGGGTTTCTCAGTGAAAAACTGGCAGACCCGGTGGTGCGAGAAGCAGGGTATTTCGCCTTAGTGAGCGAAAAGGGAAACTTAATCGCCTATCCCCCCGATTCTCAACTGGCGGTACGCTTGAGACCCTTTACCCAGATCGGAAACTACGCGGACCTCTGGCAAAAAATCCAGATGAACCTCAAAGCTCCCAAATCTCAAGATGGGATTGTTCGCTGGCAGAATGCGAATGGGAAGTGGGAGTTTTGGGCGTACTACAAAATTCCGAATAATAACTGGGTCTTACTCGCCTCCGTTCCCGAATCCGTTGTTTTCGGTCCCCTGGTGACATTGACCATTGCTGGGATGATGGGGGCCTCGCTGGGGGCTTCTCTGGTGTTGGGCATCATCGTCGCCCTGTTCGTGCGCCGACTAAATCAGCGACTTCAGCCCATTATGGACGAATGTAACCGACTGGCGGAAACCAGTGCCAAGGGGGAAGAATTGATGGGCCGTGAGGATGAATTGGGTCGCTTAACGATTTCTTTCTATAACCTGCTGGGTCAGGTGACGGTGAATGAGAAGCGGCTCCGGAAGGAAATGACGCGATCGGCTCAGGCATTCGAAGCCCTCAAAGAAGCCCAATCCCAATTGATTCAAACCGAAAAAATGTCTGGTCTGGGTCAGATGGTGGCCGGAATTGCCCATGAAATCAACAACCCGATTAACTTCATCTATGGCAATCTGCCCCACGCCAGCAGTTACACCCAGGACTTGCTGAATCTGATTGAGTTGTATCAGAAGAAATATCCCAACCGAGACCCAGAAATCGAAGACCTGGAGGAAGAAATCGACCTGGAGTTTTTGATTGAAGACCTCCAGAAGATGCTCACCTCGATGCGGATTGGGGCCGATCGCATCCGAGAAATTGTGCTGTCCCTCCGCAACTTCTCCCGCCTGGACGAGGCAGAGATGAAGTATGTCAGTGTCCATGAGGGAATCGATAGCACCCTACTGATTTTGCAACATCGCCTCAAGCCAAGTCCAACCCATGTAGGGATTCAGGTAGTTAAGGAGTACGGTAATTTGCCCCCTGTCGAGTGTTATGCAGGGCAATTGAATCAGGTGTTTATGAACATTTTGAGCAATGCGATCGATGCCCTCGATAAGGCGGCTCAGGATGCTCCTCGTGCTGTCACCGTGCCCGCAGATCCCGCAATGGCAGGAAAGGGAGCCGCTCCAGAAGGTGCTTTCAAACCCTGTATCACCATCCACACGGAGGTGTCGGCGGATCAGCGACGGGTGATGGTTCGTTTCAAGGATAACGGCCCCGGCATTGATCCGGCCCATCAAACCAAGCTCTTTGACCCCTTCTTTACGACAAAACCCGTCGGTCAGGGAACCGGGCTAGGGTTGTCAATTAGTTATCAGATTGTGGTGGAAAAACATCATGGGTCTTTGAAGTGCGTTTCTGATGGGAGCCAGGGAGCGGAATTTTTGCTAGAAATTCCCATTCATCAAGAGATGCGACCAGAACCGACAACGGAGGCTGTGATCGTAGACGATCCTCCTTCTAATGGATAGTAGCGGTGATTTCTATGGCAATGAGATTAGAAAAAATCGTTCCTTTTGGTCGATCGTGGAACGAATATTGTCAGATGTTCAACCTGACTGAAACCGATTTGGCGGGAAAAATTATCGGGGTAGGGGATGGACCTGCAAGTTTTAATGCAGAAATGAATCAGCGAAATCATTGCGTGATTTCTATTGATCCCATCTATCAATTTACAGCGCAGGAAATTCACAAGCGATTCTATGAAGTTGTTGATTCTGTTATTGAACAGGTTCGCAAAACACCAGAGGATTGGGTTTGGAGCTATCACAAATCTGCTGATGATCTCAAGCAAAACCGAATTCAAACTTTAGAAAAATTCCTGCAAGACTATGATGCGGGTAAACAGGAAGGGCGGTATTTAGAGGGAGAATTACCCCAATTAGGCTTTGACGATCGCACCTTTGATCTTGCCCTTTGCTCCCATTTACTCTTTCTATATTCTGAACAATTGAATTACGAATTCCATCTCCAATCCATTTTGGAAATGCTCCGGATTGCCAGGGAAGTCCGAATTTTTCCCCTGGTCACCTTAATGCTGGATCGGTCTCCCCATCTCGACCCGATCACGGCAGCTTTGACACACCAGGGATACGAAGCTGTGATTCACCCCGTCTCCTACGAGTTTCAGAAAGGGGGGAATCAAATGTTAGTCGTGAGGCGATCGGCTTAACGAACGGGTGAACTTAAGGGTTTGGGATAGGCGATCCGTTGGTGATTGCATTGTTTCCAGACCTGCACGAAAATTTCGGCAATCTGGCTGAGTTCCTGACGGGTCAACCCGGAATCTTTGAGTTGATTGTCCTGCCACCGTGCCCGCAAAATGCGATTCACCATTGCCAGGGCTTCATCAGCACAGGCTTCTTTTAACGATCGCAGCGCGGCCTCACAGGAATCTGCCAGCATGACAATCCCCGTCTCACGGGACTGGGGCACAGGACCGTCGTAGCGAAAGTCCTGCTCTCGCACCTCCCGATCAGGGTTTGTCTGGGCTTCCTGCTGGGCCTGGTGGTAGAAATAGGCGATCAGCATGGTTCCCTGGTGTTCAGGAATAAACTCCTGAATGGCGGTAGGTAAGCGGCAACGACGGGCCAGGACCAAGCCTTCACTGACATGCTTCTTGATAATCTCCGCACTTTTCCAGGGATCATTTAAGGTATCGTGCTTATTGGGCAGTCCCATCTGGTTCTCAATAAAGCTGAGAGGATCGTGCATTTTACCAATATCGTGATACAGCGTTCCTGCCCTGACCAGTTCAACGTTACAGTGCAACGCCTTAGCTGCCGCCTCCGCCAGGGTTGCCACCATGAGCGTGTGTTGGAACGTGCCCGGAGCCTCTGCGGCTAGCCGCTTCAACAGCGGACGGTTTGGATTTGCCAGTTCCGCCAATCGAATTGGGGTGATGAGGTCAAACAGGTGTTCTAAATAGGGACTCACTCCTAAGGTGACAACACTCCAGGCAAGGCCAATCAAAGCTTGAGAGGCTGCTGCTCCCAAAATGACATACCAGGCAGGTCCAATCACTAGATTCAGAAGCAAGTAGACAATGCCCTGAGTTAAGCCAACTCCCCATCCCAGAAAGGCCAGTTCTTCCCGCGATCGTAACCGTCCCACCCACCAGCCAGCCAGCAATCCCCCGATCGCATTGGCAACCAGGTAGCTCATCCCCAGTTCTGTGCTGGTAGAGAGCAGGACGGTCAGTAGCCCAACCACGGTGATCCCTAATCCTGATCCGTAAAAGCTGCCGACGAGTAGGCCGATCGCGGGTAAGCTCGTGGCGGGGATGCCCAGGATGAGGGGGAAGGGGGCTGTCAAAGACAGCCACAAAATGAGGTGATAGTCCCGTTTTCGCAGGTCAATCTTGTAGTGTTGTTTAATAAACCAGAAGACTCCAATAGAGGCACCCACCAACAGCCCAAAACCCGTTAGACTAAGCCACCCCACCCCCCGACGGCTTAAGCCAAAGTGATCTAGTAGTACAAAGTCTTCCTGGGTAATGGTTTCTCCCTGCTGCACAATCACCATATTGCGCTGCACTGTCACCCTTACAGGAGGAACTTTCCGTGCCGCTTGCTCTGCCCTCGACCGAGTTTGTTCTAAATCTTTGGTCAGATTCGGTTTCACAACTTGAACCAACAACGCTTCCACCAGAGATTGCGTGACTCCCGGTGCATTCTGACGGACCTGGAGGGCGATCGCCCGCTGAAGGAGATCTGGAGGAAACCCAGGAGCAACCCCCTGGGCCTGAATTTGCTCTAATAAACTTAAAACCTGGAGTTGGGTCTTCTGCCAGACGGGTTCGGGTAAATCGAGTAAGCCAGGGGCATAAAGATTTTCCAGTTCTGGCAAGGGCGGGTTATTCAGGTCCAGGAGAGCCGCTTCATACTTTTGCCGAGCCTGGGTGAGGGAACGGAGAACTCTCTCCAGTTCTTGTTGACTTGCGCCTCTCTGGTAGGACTGGAGTTCTTCGATCGCCCGTCGCTCTGTCAGATTTAGCGGAAAGGTCGATCCTTGCAAGAATTGGTCAAAGGTTAGTTCTCTGGCACCTGCCGTAAATTGTTCTCCTGGCTGGAGAAGAAACCTTTGCAACCGCTCCCAGGAAGGCTGGTTTAATCGGCGCAGGGTCAATTGGGCTGTGTTGGAGAGGATGGCAGTGCTAACAAAGGGGAAAACTCCCGCCTTTTGACGCAGATCTGTTCCCCATTTCAATCGCTGTTGCAGGTCATTCTGCATCTGTTGATTGGCAGCGAAATCAATTTGTAGTACTGGAATTGAACCCGATCGCGCTTCTTTCCGCTGTTCTTCGGTTGCTTTCTCATCTTCCACAGCAGCATCTTCAGGCGCACGAATCGTTTGGGGCGCAGTCGTACCAATATCGAGGCGGGGTTCGTTATAGAACCGATACCCTAAGACGCTTGTTAACGAAACAATTGCCACAAACACAATGGCTGGCGGATGGCATTCTCGCAGCCAGCGGACTTGTTTCCCAACCCGAACCCATTTTTCAAGCATGGTGGATTTAGTTGACCTGTCAGAGGGAATTCAACGGGGACGAATCACCTGGGGAGCGGCAACCGCGTCACGAGAAAAGGTTGCATGGGCAACGGAGCCTGGTTCGTACACACCACACCACCCAGACCAGAGGCGATCGGCCTCCCTTAACACCTTTTCTTCCAAGTTAAACCCAACACGCTCATCAGGCGAAGTAGAACCCGTGTGAATTCGAGATATTGCAATGCGATCCCTGACCGGAATCCCAGCAACCCCATTATAGATACCACTCAGAATTCCTATTATAGGGGCAGAACTTGTAGCAGTTCGATCACCGTACATGCCTCGCCCCACGGAGATCTGAAATTCGTTGGGGGTGCTGAGCCAGCAGTAAAGAGCCAAACCAAACGTTGTAAAGGGTTGGTTCTCAGTTAGAAGTTTGATGGCAGTTTGTAAGTCGGCGCGGGATTTGAGAAGAGATTGTAATGTTTGTAACAGGGGAATGATTCGATCGCCAATTGGCATGGATCGGGATGCCCCATCCGCCAGGAGATTGGCGATTAGCGTGGGAAGATGCAAGCGTCCTCGCAGCCCACGACTCACCATCAGAGCCAGAAAGCTAGCTGTTTCGATCGCCTCCAGAGGATGGGAATTGTGAGACAGTAAATTCTGGATCTGCTGAACCGCTTTCCTTTCATCTTCGTGAAGAAAGAGGGCCAGGGGGACTGTGTACAGGGCAACCGTTGCCGGATCTGTGCCCGCAGGGAGCGAAACCAACCCATGCCAGCTTTCGGGGACAATCGCCCGCTGATGCACCAGACCCTCGACTCCTGCCAGAACCCGATCGGTGTGAGGCAAAGTTGGGAGGGAAATTGCAGGGGCGAAACGGAACGGCAAGGGTTGGATCAACCAGGGCGATCGGGGTTCCTGAACCGCTAGCCCCGCAGCCAAGGCACTCCAGCATTCTCCGATCGCCATTCCCAGCAAGGCCGCCCGAAACTGTTCTCCAACAGAAGGATGCATCATTTTACCTGTAGGGTTACTTGTAGGGGTTTGCCTTCAAAAAACGAGAGAGGGATGAAGGTGAATTGCTTCGTTCCCCCATCCCTCCCCCATGCATCAGGGGTTCCTATTCAAAATCAACTGGATGCTTTCAACCTTAAGAGGGTTCTACACGAGCGTAGAACAGACCCTTAATCTTCACATCGCTGGGTTCGCGAGATCCCATATCCGTTTCAGAAGGCTGAATACTTTCAAAAGTACCTGCCAGTTCCCCCGTGACGCTATCCACTTTCGCCACCCGCAGAGAAATGCTTCCTTCCCCAACTTCAAATCGCTTCACGTTTTCCTTCAACAGTTCTTCACTGTCTCCAGAAGCAGGAAGCGCGACTGCGTTTCCATAACCCGTGGTCAGACCCCGACCCTTCGGATCTAAGAAGTTAGAAGTGCGGTAGGAAGGCACCCGGAATTTTCCTTCAAAGTCGGTTGAGGTCGTAATGTTTGAACTGCCTTGAGCTTCAGCGACCAGGCCTTTAATCGTAAACAGGAAGGGGAACTGTTCGCCTCCTGGCAGTTGAACCGTAACGGGTTGGAAATCAAACCCGTCTTCCTCTGTAAAGGTCAGACCCCCCCCCGCAGCGAAATCCAAACTTCCTTGCACCTGATCGATCGTCGTGGTTCGACGAGTCATCAGCTTGGCAGGAATAAATTCCGCTTTTTGCCGTTTGTTGGACTCTTCCTTTACAAAAAATTCAGTGGGCTGGAGGCAAAGACCCGAAAGTACATAGGATTTACCCGAATCTAATTGGATAGAACCCCGGGTTGTCTCTCCTAATTGGGGGCAATTATTTGCCAACCCGGTTCCCACAATCTGCTCGTAGGTTAGTTCTTTGGTAGCAACGCTCTGGGAGCCATCACTACAGGCGGTCAAGAAGCCCAGGCAGAGGGCCAGAAATGCAGCAACTAAAGCTCGATACCTCATATTCAACCTCAATACCAATGAATAATCCCCGCAACTGATTTAAGGCCAGCAACAAACGGCAGTTCCAAAAACTAGAACCGATCGCAAGAGTAAAACCTTCCTCCGATCTCGTTAGCCACGACCGCTAAAAGAATATATCAATCAGACCTTGCCGATCGCCAAGAAAGCCTAATTTGAATCTAATACAGCATTTTACAGGCTTTAGGTCGTCCTATTGCAATGTGTGAGGAGAGGAAGTCCATCTTCCTGAGTCAGAAAATGGATGGGATGACCGACCCATGATTGCAACACTCCAGAAATCCATTCATCGATCAATCGGATCAAATTCCTCAAGATTTGGGTAGAGTTGGGTTGACTCAATTTTGAGATGACTTCATTTATGTCCATTCACAACGGTTCTGAAGCAGATGTCGTTCAGGTCGAGTTTACAGAAATTGCGGCTTCCATTCGCCAGCTTGCCCACGATTACCGAGGCAACTGTCTTTCCCTCCTCCACCTCTTGCGACTGCTAGAAGGACTCCATCGGGAGATTTGCGATACGCTTTTTCAAGAGTCTCTGCCTGACAGTCGCCAAGCTCTGCACGCACTGCTGCGAGACATTGAATCCCAGGGGGGATGGCCTTACATTTACCGTTTGAAACTCCAGGCGCTACTCGCCAATTTTCCCCTGGAAACCTCCCTCAATCCCCCCTCCGACTCTTCATCGAACATCGTAGAAGTTGCAGACCTCCCGTTTCCAACAGAACTAGAATCAGAATCCTAACCCAATACTTTTTGATGAGGAACCTGTCAGTTTTGGCTTCACTCAACTCACCCATTGCTGGAATTGATGAACTGAGAAGGATTAAACGATAGCCCTTTGTTCGGATTGGGAATCTAGCTAGCAGAGTTTACCTTTTCTGAATTCTGAAACTTTTCTGTATTTTTAATTTTTCAGGTTCCCTTAAATCTATCGGGGATGAATAAAACCCCAGGCTCCTTCATTGATTTCATAACTTTATCAAGCGGAGCAAACCCAATTCAAAGGATTATTTTCTCACAATTTAATTTTTGAAGTTGAGAGCCATTCCTTTGAGTTCGTTGGGGTATTAAGATATGCTAAAACCTATGTTCCTAAAGATTTTTAGCTCAATATTATGCTCTAAAGTTTTTGTGAAAATCTAAAAAAGATTAGAGAGAAAAAAACCTTAAATAGGAATCAAAATCAAACTTTTAATAAACTTAGAAAGTCTTGCTTTGTCGTTGCAGATTAATTCTTGATTAAGCCAAGATTATAAATTCCTGGTTTTTATCCTCAGCATAATTGGGCAAAATAAAATAGGGTGCAGTATCGCTATTACGGCTAGGTTGCGACCTCTATGCTTGCTAATTCTGAACTGAACTCAATTTAACTATGGCTGTTTTACCTGTGATTGTTCCCACGAATGATGTTTCCGTTGATAGTAAGCGATCGTATCCTAATGACGCTAGCTCCCAATTAGGGTTGGATTCCACCTTGAAAGAGCTAAATCTATACGTCTTTCAGTTGGAAAGTCATCAGACAGGCCAGGAAATTTCCCAGGCTTTTGAGGAAAATCCATTGTTGCCTGGGGTCATTCTGATGGATGACGGCAACTTTTTGGGCATGATTTCGCGGCGACAATTTCTAGAACACATGAGCCGCCCCTATGCGTTAGACCTATTTCGGAATCGCCCGATCAAACTTTTGCATAATTTCGCGGCGGTTGAAGCCCTCGTTTTTTCTGGCGATACCCCGATCGTGAAGGCGGCCCGTCAAGCGCTGGAACGATCGCCAGAAAGTATCTACGAACCCGTTGTCGTTCATCTCGAAGCAGAAACCTATTGCCTATTAGACATCCATCAATTGTTGGTGGCCCAATCCCACATTCAGGAGATTACAACACGCCTCCTCAATGAACAGCGACAGGCCCAGATGATTCAAACAGAAAAGATGGCGAGTTTAGGGCAGATGGTTGCGGGGGTAGCTCATGAAATTCTCAATCCCATCAACTTCATTTCGGGCAATGTGAGCTATTTAACAAACTACCACCGAGATTTGATGGAATTGCTGTCTTTATATGAGGAGCAGTTATCTAACTCAGAAGTCGTTGAAACCTTTAAGGAAGAGATTGATTTTGAGTTTTTGATTCAGGATCTTCCACAAATTATTGATAGTGTTCGGATGGGGTCCGATCGTTTACGCAAGATCGTGACGGGGCTGAGAACTTTTTCCCACATGGATGAAACAAACCGCCGCCCTGCGGACCTGCACGAGTGTCTCGACAATACTCTACTCATTTTGAATAACCGAATTAAAGCAGGAATTGAAGTGGTGAAGAATTATGGAAAAATGCCACTGATCAACTGCTATTCAGGTCAACTCAGTCAGGTTTTTATGAACTTATTAAGTAATGCGATCGATGCCCTATTTGAGGAGGAATCTGCGCGTAAAACTATCAGGAGTGCGGATGCCGTTAATCGTTGGAACCCTACAATTACTATCACAACCGAGATGCGATCGGTTGCTCAGGGAAACAGCCTTGCCGCAGTTGTCATCCAGGATAACGGGCCGGGAATCTCCCCTGAAATCCAGACCCGTATTTTTGACACCTTCTTCACCACAAAACCTGTTGGTAAGGGCACAGGGTTAGGGTTAGCAATCAGTCATCAAATTGTCACAGAAAAACACCAGGGTCAGATTCACTTAAAATCCACCCCTGGCAGTACAGAATTTGAGATTCTCCTGCCAGTGTTCTAAAAAAGCAAGAAACTTTACAAGTCCTACACCGATCGCGTAGCTTCTAGTAACCGAGAGAAGTAAAAGCGGGTTTTGGTCATCGCATTTCGTTCGACTTTCCAGTTGGCCTCTTCCAGGAGTTTGACGATCGTAGACTCACGATGCAGGTAAGCGCGGGTCGTTTTACTGGGACCAGGGAAAAACTCGCCTATCTTTTTAAAAGTGGCGTAGAAGCAGGTTTTCGGTGCAAAACTGAGAATCAAACGAGATTCCGCCAGTGAACTGAGGTGATTGATCATCTCAGCCGCCTTTTCTTCAGGATAGTGGATCAGGACATCCAGACAGATCACAGTATGGTACTTGCCCGAAAGGGTTTCCAGATCTTGCACGGCAAAAACAGGATTTTCTGCCTGACCCAGGGTACTTGCAGCCCGCTCCCTGGCCTCGCCTACCATCTTCTCTGAAATGTCGCTGGCATAAACCTTTGCCCCTAACTGAGCCAGAGGGATACTGAGACTACCCACCCCACACCCTGCATCACAGATCGTTAACTCAGATGCATTGCTATCTGCGGTAATCCACTCCACCACCGTATCTACAGTCTGCTGGTGGCCCTTGCGAATATCCAATTGCACCCGGTTGACTTCTCCATCTCCATAGATGCGCTGCCAGCGATCGAACCCGGTTTGATTGAAATAATCGCGAACGATCGTTTTATCATCCGTTTGGACAAGCGTTCTATTATCTGTTGCGTCCATAACCCTGGGTTCTACAAAAGTTTATTAACAAATCTAATATTTATCACATTAAGGGGGGAGAAATCCCAGGCACCTTCCCCTTCAGGTGCATCGACAGATGGTTTTTAAAGAACAGTAGGTGCTATTCAACCCACTGCCAATCTAACGTTTGGGTGTTATCTGTCCAGCGCCATCGGAGTAGATGGGCGGGCTGACCAGGGGCCAGATCGGCAATTCCCAGAGCGCGGCGAGGAGCTAGGGTCGCCAGGGCGATCGCCCGTTCTGGAGCGCAAATCCCCCACTTCACCAGATTCTTCGTGCCTGCCAGGAGGGAAAGGGTGGTTCCAGAGAGCGTTCCATCAGGGAGGCGAGCGGTTCCGTCTCGCACTTCAATCTGGCGCGTATCCCAGGGATAGAACCCATCTGGCAATCCTAAAGGAGACAGGGCATCACTGACCAGAAAGATGCCTCGCTCGTAATCGCTGGCCCTCAGCAACAAATCCAGCATGGTTGGGGAAACATGCTGCCCGTCGGCAATCAGACCGCAGTAGACATGAGGATGGACGATCGCAGCCCCCAATAACCCCGGTTCCCGATGATGTAACCCCGGCATCGCATTGAAGGCGTGCGTCACCATTGAGGCTCCCTGTTCAAAGGCTCGACTTGCCTGGGCAGCCGTTGCCTGGGAGTGTCCCAAACTTACGGTCATCCCCAAAGACTTGAGATAGGGAATCACCTGGCCCGTTTCATCTAGTTCGGGGGCCAAGGTCATGAGCGTGACGATCGACCCATGCTCCCCTAAAACCCGCTTTACCTGCTCCAGGGTCAGGGGCAGTAGATACTCTGGAGGATGGGCACCCCGCTTTTCAAAGTTCAGAAATGGACCTTCCAGATGAACGCCTAAGATGCGGGCGCAGTTCTGGGGATTCTTGCGCTCAACCTGGGTCTTGAAGTGGGACAGAAAGGCCAGAGACCGATGAATGTTCTCTACCGAAGTCGTAACGATCGTCGGTAGAAAAAACTCAACCCCTTGTTGCCAGAGTAGGCGACTGATTTCTAGCAGGGCTGATTCGTCTCCGGGCTTCAAATCAGGAAAAGCCAGTCCCAGCGCTCCGTTAATCTGAAGATCGACTCCCCCCGGCGAAATCCAATCGGCCTCCAGATCGACCGTTTTCCCCTGTTTGGAGGCTTGCCCTTGAGAGTCCGTCAGCCCCATTGCTTCAATCACGCCCGATCGCACCCGTATCCACCAGATACCGGGATGGCCTACCAGTCGAGCATTTACCAAATCAAGGGAGTCGATGTCGGTCAAGGACATAGGAATTGATGGATTTCGCTAACGAGGCTGGCTTAGAAAACGCCCTGCCATTGCCATCGCATCCCCAATATCTACATCCCCATCGCGATCGGAGTCAAGAAACTGGTTCAGCACCGGATTATTGTTTCCCTGACTCCCCTGTGGGCTGGCCCCACTCTGGAGAAAGTTCAGAACCAGGGGAATCAAAACAGGGAGGAGCATTTGCACCGATTGGGCGGAGATGCCTGTTTTCTGAGCAACATCCTGGGCAACCTGTTGTTCCTGATTCGGTGAAAAGACTGCCTGGACTGCCTGGGAGTTGGGATTTACCCCATTAAATTGATTGATAATGGATGCAACTTCTTCCCGTCCCCCGTTTGCTTGCTTCTGTTGCAGAGAAGAACGGACATGCTGCCCCACCAGAGAAAGTAGGGTTTGGCTCATGGCAGGATCTACCCCGTATTGTCCTCCAACCTGTTGCAGCGTATTGAGGATCATTCCAAACTGATCGGGGGTGGCTTGCTGATTGGGATTGCTGATGGCACCTAAAACTTGATCAAAAAGACCCATATTTTTAATTCAAAAACGATTTGAAGAGGGGTTGGAATGATGCAGTTGGGGTGCGCTCGATCGCACCCCCAGCCTGGTTAGCCGATCGACACCTGGTCGGTCTGTACAGCGGTTGCCCCATTCACGCTCCGGGCAATCGACACAACCTTATCTAAAAGGCCCTGATTCGGGACGCTTCCCTTCAAAACAACTGTGCTACCCAACTGGGCAACCCACAGGGTTTCAATATCATCCAGGGTGGAATCGTTATCAAAAGCCTGGGCCACGCGCTTTGCCAACCCACTCTGGTCGTACTCCCCATTCAGCCCCACTCGTTCCGGAGGAATTGGGCTTCCCTCAGGAGGCGCTTCCGCAGGGGCTTCTGCTGCAACGTTCGTGACCGATGCGACACCCGCATTGGCTTGTTCAGCCCCGCCCCGCCCAAAAATTCTTTGTAGCCAACCCATTTAATTACTCCTGTCAGAATAGCTCTCTCAAAATTAGCCAAAGTATGGTTGGGAAAAATCTACCAGAAGAGGAGAATAAATGCATGTGGTCCTCATTACCGATTTCAATCCATCAGTTCTATGACTCAACAAGAAAGCTGGTTTATCGTCAAAACCGCAACGGGGCACTGTGAGGTAGTTCCTGCGAACCAACTACCGACCCCACTTGATCCCCAAGGTCCAGAGCAACTCGATCGGTGGGGTCCGTTTGAGTCCGAATCAGAAGCACTTGCCCGCCGAATTGGGTTAATTCGAGCGGGCAAATGTCAACCAAATTAGAACGAAAGGATTTCAGGAGTAACCCTATTTAGATTCAGCGCGAGTCCCCCGTTGACCAGCAATGCGCTGATTTAAAACCTGCAAGGCTTTCGCGTATTGGGGATCGTCGAGAGTGCCAATCTTATCGCGATCCCGGCTGAGGGTTTGTCGCTGGGCATCATTCAACTCAATCACAATATCTGGCTTAATTCCGTGCTTGTTGATATCCGTTCCATTGGGTGTAAGGTATTTCGCGATCGTCACCGCAACCCCAGACCCATCCCCTAATCCCCGAACAGACTGCACCAAACCCTTTCCGAAGGTCTTGGTTCCTACCAGGGTGGCTCGGTTATTGTCTTTCAAGGCACCTGATAGGATTTCACTTGCACTTGCAGAACCACCATCGACCAGAATGACCAGTGGCTTGTCAGTCAGAGCCTTACGATTCGCCCTTTCCAAGTCAGTCACACCCTGACGGTTTACGGTAGAGACGATCGAGCCTTCTTGCAGCCACATCCGAGCGATCTCAATACTGGAGTACAGCAAGCCACCGGGGTTGGAGCGGAGGTCCATCACATACCCTTCCACTTTCTGTTGTTCCAGCTTTTGAATCGCTTCCCGCATTTCCCCAGCGGCATTTGCACTAAACTGTACCAGGCGAATATATCCGATGTTCGAACCCGTGGTTGCATCTTTCCGAACGCTGAAGCGCACAGGATGAATTTCAATCCGCTGCCGCTGGAGATTGAACACCATCTCCTTACCCCCCCGCAGAATTGTCAGGGTTACGCGGGTGCCGACAGGCCCCCGAATCAAGGTGACAGCTTTATCAACTCCCATCCCCTCTGTCGTCTTACTGTCAATCTTGACAATGATATCCTTGGCTAAAACTCCAGCCGCCGCCGCAGGGGAATCTTCAATGGGAGACACCACGACCAGGCGCTTCGTTTCTTCATCCTGGGCTAGCTGAATCCCTACCCCGGTTAATTCACCCGAGGTATCAATCTGCATATTTCTAAATTCATCCGGGTCCATAAAGCGAGTGTAGGGATCGTTCAGCTTTTTCAGCATCTCCCGAACCGCTTTATAGGCTTCTTCTTTATTGGTGTAGTTGCGATTGAGATACTCGGAACGCACTGACTTCCAATCGACCTGATTGAAGGTGGCATCGACATAGTTGCGATCG
Organism: Leptolyngbyaceae cyanobacterium bins.59; assembly: GCA_033763635.1. GTDB lineage: Bacteria > Cyanobacteriota > Cyanobacteriia > JANRKG01. The sequence goes on along the minus strand of JANRKG010000098.1, from coordinate 11,302 downwards.
ATGATTTGCCAGACTTCATCAACCACTTCTTTAGGACTTTCTCTAAAAAAGGCGGCTCCTTTGTTGGAATTCAGGTGAAGAAAAGCACCGGTAACAGCCAAAGCGGAAACAACGAATGTTGTTGCACCTAGAACAAGACCACGCTTTGAAATGATCATACTTTTATTGTTTTGAAGCGATTGCTTGGAAGGGAAATCAATTCACGAACCCCACACCCTTCTTACAAAGCCAACTCATGGTTTCTGACAAGTTACCCTGACAGCACGATTAGCTAAGTCACACGAATTAGATTGCCAATCAATTGAAATTAACAGGTTTAGCATCAGCAGGTTTAACCGACTAATTATTAATAGGAACCTATCAATAACCCAGTATCCTCAACCAGGAAGGTAAGATTCACCGATAGAAATTAAGATACGGAAATCAATCCTTTAAACCCGGAGAAGAAACCAAAGTTGAAACCAAAGTTGAAACTAAAATCGGCCTACCTGTGCAGTCACTATCCCTTCAAGAAGGTTAGAAAGTCAGTAACACCGTATGTTGACTATAACAACTTTACTCAGGTAGCCTCAACCTAAAATTTACAGGAAATTAAAAGTAAGCAGATTCTTCATAAAAGAAAGGTTGGAAAACCCTTCACTGCTTTCCAACCTCAGACTTTTCAGCTTAATTGTCTAGGGATCAACCCAACGACCATCGGCCTTGATGAGGTTGATCAGTTCCTCAACCCCCTGCTCCTCTGGAACTCGCTTGATTTCCTCACGACCTCGATACAGAGCGATATAGCCAGCTTGCTTTCCAACATACCCATAGTCGGCATCTGCCATTTCTCCAGGCCCATTGACAATACAGCCCATCACTGCGATATCCAGGCCTGTCAAATGCTTGGTTGCTTCTCGAACCTTGTGTAGCACGTCTTCCAGATTGAAGAGGGTCCGACCACAGGAGGGACAGGCGACATACTCCACCATCGTTTTTCGCAGCCCTAACGCCTGGAGAATGCTGTAGCAGACGGGGATCTCTTTCTCTGGCGCTTCCGTGAGGGAAACGCGAATCGTATCCCCGATCCCATCCGCTAAGAGGGTCGCGATCCCCGCAGTCGATTTGATACGTCCGTACTCCCCATCCCCAGCCTCCGTTACGCCCAAGTGGAGCGGATAATCCATCCCTAACTCGTCCATGCGCTGTACCATCAGCCGATAGGCTGCGATCATCACCGGAACTCGTGATGCCTTCATGGAAATCACAATATTCTTGAAATCCAGAGATTCACAAATCCGGATAAATTCCAGGGCAGACTGCACCATCCCCTCTGGGGTGTCCCCGTAGGTGAACAACATCCGCTCTGCGAGGGAGCCATGATTGACCCCAATTCGCATCGACTTGCCTTGATCCCGTAGGGAGATCACGAGGGGGGCCAGGGTTTCCCGAATCTTCTCCCCAATCTCGTCAAATTCAGATTGGGTGTATTCAGTGCGATCGGTTCTGGATTTCTCGAACACATATAACCCTGGATTAATCCGCACCTTATCAATGTGCTTCGCAACTTCCAGGGCAATCTTCATGCCATTGTGATGAACATCCGCAACCAGGGGAACGCGCCGATAGGTTGTCTGTAATTTTTGCTGAATATCCGCCAGGGCATAAGCATGGGCCATGCTGGGGACTGTGACCCGCACAATTTCACACCCAACTTCATGGAGGCGGCGAATCGCTGCAACGGAGCCATCAATATCGAGGGTATCTTCGTTGATCATGGACTGAACAACAACCGGATAACCCCCTCCGACGATGATATCTCCTACGGGTACCGGGCGAGTCTTCCGACGATGAATGGTGGTATCTGTAGACCACTGGGAAGCAGTGGGAGTCGCACTAACAGGATTGGGTAGTGTTTGCATAGGGATCGGCAGAAGCTCTACAGCAAAAAGGAATGAAATCTTGACCTAGTTCTTAGATTGCCATAGAGCGGTCCCCTTTAACTTGCAAGGTGACCTAAAGTTGTCAATGAATTCCGTTGAAATGGATCAATGACTGTTACTGACTGTTACTGACTCTTATTGGGGATCATCGGGCAAAACCCACTGAGGCGGGCGAGACATCCGTTTCTGGAGGCTTTCTTCGGCAATTTCTAAAATGCGATCGAGCGAGGTTTCTTTCACAAACTGGGATGCAGCCTCTCGGTATTCAAGGTTGGGGCATTTATCTCCTAAAACACACCCATTCACGCAAGCTTCTGCACAATTAATTTTCATACGCTCTCCTCAAGGATTTGACCAATAAAATAAGTCGAGAAAGTTTCTGAATTTTTTTGGAAATTAATATTATTCTACCGTTGGCTCTGGCTGGAACCTCCCTCTCAATTAGGAGGTTGTGCTAGAAGCAAAGAAAAGGAAACTGCTTGTTGATCCCGATGAACGATCGCTCCCTCCCTGTCATTTTTGTGAGCCTGTCTTTGTGGGCAGTTCCAGCCGCTGCCCAAACCAGCGAACCTCAAACAACCCTGCCCCTCGATCGCCAGGTTACAGAGGTTGCCACTCGCCTAATCGGAGTCATGGAGTTAACCTCTCGACCCGCCAATAACGTTTCTTCCAGCCCCATCCGCATGACCACCTGTTCTGTTAAGGTCATGAATGGAGGAACACAAGAGGATGCTGTTTTTCTTTATCAGGAGCAAGCTGCGGTCTCCAGCCTCGATCGCCCCTACCGTCAGCGCTTTTTACGAATTGCCCCCAGCGCTACCAAAACCAGTGTGGAATCACGATCATTCCGGCCCAATCAATTGAAAGCGTGGGTACAGTTTTGCGATCGTCTAGAGAGCGATCGGGTTGTCATCTTTCAGGATTTGGGAAGCATCGTTTGTAGCGTTTATTTAAAGCCCAGTGGAGGCAGTTATGTGGGGCGTACCGCAACCGATGGGTGCCCCGCAAACTATCGAGGGGCGGTCAGAATTACGAATCGAATTGTGTTATACAACAATGGTATGGAAACCTGGGATCGGGGTTACGATGCCTCCGGCAAAAAAATTTGGGGTGCGGCGGAAGAAGCCTATCAGTTCCGCCGTATCACACCCCCATAGACTTAATAGGCATCCTGAAGTTCGTAGAAATCAGGGGAGATGTAGTCTTTCCGCAAGGGGAAGCCAACCCAGTCCTCTGGCATGAGAATTCGCTTGAGGTTGGGGTGCCCTTCGTAGACAATCCCGAACATATCGTAGGTTTCCCGCTCATGCCAATCCGCCGTCCGCCAGATCCAGTAAACGGAAGGGATGGTTGGATTTGCTCTCGGTAGAAATACCTTCAGGCGCACCTCTTCCGGTGAAGTGACATCATCAGCGACCTTCGTGAGATGGTAAAAGCTGACTAAATCCTGACCTGGCCCCGTATCATAACCACCCTGACATTGCAGGTAGTTAAATCCATAGGCATAGAGAGCTGTCGCGATCGGAATCAGGAAATCGCGATCGATCTTCAAAACCTCAATGCCCGACTGGTCCAGTTCCAGAAGCTCATGGTCGAACCCATTTTCGGCAAGCCACTTCGAAACTTTCGCTTTCTCCGCAAGTTGAGAGGCTTCCGGTGAGGAAGATTGAATCTCTTCAGGCACGATCGAATTCCTCCTTTTGAGATGTCAGGAGTGCCGGGGGAACAGGCAGACCCATCGCTTCCATCAGTTCCTTGGGAGGAGTCTGACGGGCATCGGATTGCAGATATTGACCTGTGAGGATCGGGGGAACGAGCTTCATCCCATGCTGCACGGCATAGTAGCGATGGGTTTGATTCAATTGTTGTTGCTCAATCAGAGTGTCGTTCGCAATCTTTTTACGGAGTTTAATGATTGCGTCAATGATGGCTTCGGGCCGAGGCGGGCATCCCGGTAGATAGACATCCACAGGAATCAGCTTGTCAACCCCACGCACGGCGGTCGGAGAGTCCACACTAAACATGCCGCCCGTGATGGTGCAAGCCCCCATCGCGATAACATACTTGGGATTTCCCATCTGCTCATAGAGGCGAACCAGAGCAGGAGCCATTTTCATCGTGATCGTCCCCGCCGTGATCAGCAAATCGGCCTGACGAGGGGTAGCACGGGGAATCAAGCCAAAGCGATCGAAGTCAAACCGAGAACCAATCAATGCTGCGAACTCAATAAAGCAGCAGGCCGTACCGTATAAGAGGGGCCAGAGGCTGGAGAGACGCGCCCAGTTATAAAGGTCATCGACCGTTGTGAGAATGACATTCTCCGAAAGCTCCTGGGTCACTTCAGGGCGATCGATCGGGCTTTGAATCCGCTCTCCAGGTTGCATTAGCCCAGAAGCTCCATTCGTTGCATCAAGATTCATGACCATTCCAGTGCTCCTTTCCGCCAGGCATAAACAAGACCGACGACGAGAATTGCAATAAAAATGAGCGCTTCAATGAACGCAAGTAGACCCAGGCGATTGAATGCCACAGCCCAGGGGTAGAGGAAAACTGTCTCCACATCGAAAATGACGAAGACCAGCGCAAACATATAGTAGCGAATGTTGAACTGAATCCAGGCTCCGCCCATTGGCTCGATCCCCGATTCGTAGGTTGTTCGACGAGCGGGAGCCAGGGGTCTGGGGCGCAGCAGTCTGGAAAGGACCAGAGCAATGACCGGAACAAACCCACAAACTAAAGTGAAGCCCAGCAGGTATTCGTAGCCACTCAAAACAAACACGGCAGCGTTACCACACTTGATAAACTAAGGACCATCATTACTTTACATTGTGACATCTTAAATAGATTTCCATCGTGGAATGAATCTTCATTTGTATCGACAATGATATGGGTCAGTTTGACGAATGCAGCCGATCGCAAAAATGACGAAGCGATGCTAGGGATCGATCGTTGTTTGTATCAGACCTAGCAAGTATCAGGTATGTCATAATCTTTAACAGAGTTTTTAAGAATTACCCAAACCTCTTGAGTCATGGACACCCAAGCTGCCGAAGAGAAGAGAATGGATCGCTATGAGTGTCAAGCCTGTGGCTATGTCTATGAGCCTGCCAAAGGTGATGGCAATCGTAACATCCCAGCCGAAACAGCCTTCGAAGACTTACCGACAACCTGGCGCTGTCCCGTGTGTGGAGCACGCACCAAGCAATTCGTCAATATTGGCCCGGTAGGTGCTCCATCAGGCTTTCGGGAGAACTTGGGCTATGGGCTGGGAGTCAATACCCTGACCCCTGGGCAGAAAAATCTCTTGATCTTTAGCGGACTGGCCCTTGCAGTTCTGTTCTTTCTCAGCCTCTACGGATTGCGCTGAGTCTGGTTGGGGTTCAATTGCTGATTAACGGTTTCATTACATCTCATTATTATGAATGGTTTACTTAGAGGTTTAAGGCGTATTGTGGTTTTGTTGGGAATTGCATTCCTGTGCGCTTCATGCACCAATGCCTACCTCCCTTCAGTAGCAGACAATCCCTGGAAAGTTCTTTCCCTTCCAACCGATGCCTTCCTGTCTGATGTCAGCTTCAGTACTCCCTCCCACGGTTGGTTAGTGGGTGGCAGTTCTACCATCATGGAAACTCAGGATGGCGGCAATACTTGGGAACCTAAACCGTTGGATCTCGGAGAGCAGAAGTATCGCTTCTCGTCTGTCAGCTTTAAAGGAGATGAGGGGTGGATTGTTGGACAGCCTTCTATTCTGCTGCATACCAAAGATGGCGGGAATTCCTGGTCCCAGATTCCTCTGAGTAGTAAGCTGCCTGGTTCCACCAACACCATTCTCGCCTTAGGCCCGAATTCCGCTGAGATGACAACGGATGTGGGGGCCATTTACCGAACGATCGATGGTGGGCAAAATTGGAAAGCGATGGTTCAGCAAGCCGTTGGAGTCCTACGGAATATTGAGCGATCGTCCGATGGCAAGTACATTGCTGTCTCTGCCAAAGGGAACTTCTACTCAGTCTGGGAACCCGGACAAGATGCCTGGGAACCCCACAATCGCAACAGTTCTCGACGAGTCCAGAATATGGGTTTCACACCCGATGGCAGACTCTGGATGTTAGCGCGCGGTGGATTGGTTCAGTTCACGACAGAGCAAGGGGTAGAAGATTGGCAAGAGGCCAAAAGCCCTGAATTTGCAACCAGTTGGGGGCTTTTGCATTTAGCCTATCGAACTCCTGAAGAACTCTGGCTTGCGGGGGGCAGTGGCAACCTGCTCCGTAGCACGGATGGAGGGCAGACCTGGCAGAAAGATCGGGCGGTTGAAAATGTTCCGTCCAACCTTTACAAGATCGTCTTCTTAACACCTGAACAGGGCTTCATTTTGGGCCAGAATGGCACCCTTTTGAAGTATGAAAGTCCCGCGCAGTCTGCCTAGACCAAAAAAACATTTTCTTCCAGAAAGTGGGTTTTCTGTGGACAGTAGCAGCATGATTTCTTGCTTGTGGCTGTTTCCACTGTTGCGTATGATGATACTTATTGAAGTTTTTTGTTCTTCTGTTTTTCTTCGTCTATCAGTGGAGGGATCTTAGATGTCAGGTACTACTGGAGAGCGCCCCTTTGGGGATATTGTCACTAGCATTCGTTACTGGGTGATTCACAGCATCACGATTCCTGCTCTGTTCATTGCAGGTTGGTTGTTTGTCAGCACAGGTCTGGCTTATGACGTGTTTGGAACTCCCCGTCCGAACGAATACTACACTCAAGAGCGTCAAGAACTGCCGATCGTGAGCAATCGGTATGAAGGGAAGACTCAAATTGAACAGTTCATTGGCGATCAAAAATAAACCGTTTCATAAATACTGGTGACAGAACACTATGGCGACTAACACTCCGGCAAATGAGCCGATTTCCTATCCAATTTTTACTGTTCGATGGATTGCAGTGCATACCCTTGCAGTTCCCACCGTCTTTTTCCTCGGTGCCATCGCAGCGATGCAGTTTATTCAGCGCTAGTAGGTAGAAAATAAATTATGGCACCAAATCGTACTCCAAACCCCAATAGACAACCTGTAGAACTCAACCGAACTTCCCTGTTTTTAGGTCTTCTGTTGGTTTTTGTACTTGGAATCCTGTTCTCTAGCTACTTCTTTAACTAATGATTGCTTCGCAATCTGACGGTTGTTTTTGCATTGCATACTTAATTCATTAACGAGGTGAAAGCTGTGTCTGGAACTGGAAGAATTCCTCTGTGGATTGTGGCAACGATCGCTGGGTTAGGCGTAATCGCAGTCGTCGGTCTCTTTTTTTACGGTGCTTACGCAGGTCTTGGTTCCTCCATGTAGTCGTAAAGCCCTTGATTAGCCAAATCACGCAATAAGGGCAACAAAAAGCCACCTGTACATCAGGTGGCTTTTTTAATGGCTAAATCAGCCATGCCTTTCGGAGAAATCTAGAAATCTAAGGGATCAGGTTTCGAGAACTGTTTTCAAGAATTTGGTTTTGCAGACTCATCCGCAGGTTCACCCACAGAAGCGATCAAAACTTTTCGTAAAGAAGCAAATTTAAGGAAATGGCAATTTTTCCTCTAGATGCCACTGGGATCTTCTCGTTCGATATAGAGGAACAGAAGGGCCATTGCAACAGCGGGGAAAATAATGCCAACCGTCGGAACCAAAATTGAGGGCAGGAATGAAGCAGCCATAGTAAAAAGTCCTAATTTATTGTTTCAGGATTTCATCAATTGACTTTACTGCGAATCTGGAGACAAATTACTAAGTGCTAAGAATTTTTAATAGTAGGGGGGGAGCCTGAATATTGCGAAATCCCAGCATAGGAGTTATAAAGATGTCAATTTCCCATGACTGAGCCAGCCTAAATCTTGAGTAAGTGTAATAGGAATCCGTGAGCCACACCATGCTGCCCCCTGATATTCTCAACCCTGATATTGCCGATCTGTCCTCCGAGCCAGGATTTACTCCTGCCAGACAAAGCGTATCCCCTCCGCCCTGGTCTGTTGAGACCTATGCAGATAGCTTGATGGATGAACTGTTTGAGGAGGTGGACAGGCTTTTGGAAGGGGGGAGTCCGTTCCCAACGGAATCTCGACCCGTTGAGACGATCGCGCTTCAAGCCGTGTCGATTCCTAAAATCATCATGCCACCTGGGCTGGCATCCTCTTCTGCACTCGCTCCAGGAGTTACGGTAGAGGCACTGGCAACTGCTGTAGACCCTATTTCTCTGAAGAAGCAACCTGCTACATCTTGGTTAGATCGCTTGCTAATTTTGGGGCTGGGTGGTGCAACTGCGATCGTCGGGCTGCTCTGGCTGGCTGGGCAGAGAGGGATGCAACTTAATCTCCCCTTTCTGGTTTCCCAACCCATTCAAAAGAACGCTGCGACAACGGTGGCACAAACCGCTGAGATGGATGCAGATGCTCAGTTTTTAGACTACATTCAGCGTTCTCTCGAACTGGTGAGCCAGCGTCCTGCGTCCTCCCCCTCTCCCGTTGTTGCATTGGCTCCAACAGCTACCAGCAACCTTCCCTCGGTAACGGTTGCAGCCAATACGTCTCCCGCGCCAGTTCCCAGTACCACCGTTCTGGAGCGTATTTATATTCCTGTCTATCAACCTCCCCAGGCAGGTTATGGCGTTCCTATACTACCTGCTGCACCTAATACTGCCAACGGTTCTCAACCCGTAACAGTTCCGATCCCCCCGGTGGCTGTTGCTCCGGTCCCTGTGCCCGCTTCCAACCATACCCTGATTGGCGTTTTGGAATTGGGCAAGCGTTCAGCCGCTCTATTTGAGATCAATGGGATGACCCAGCGGGTGAACGTGGGGGAAGAGATTGCTGCCAGTGGATGGACATTAGTGAAGGTTGCGAACAAGGAGGCCGTCATTCGCCGAAACGGGGAAGTGCGATCGGTTTATGTTGGGCAAAAATTCTAAAGGCCACCGCTCATGGAATCTACAGTTGCTACGATGGGGACGTATTACCAGGGGTCTGAACTCTCATGGGACTATTTGAAGACTTTAGTAAGGTTTTAGAAACTCGCCTTGAGGAATTCCTGCGAAACAATCCCCATCTAGAACTGCAAGCTTTAGAGGAACAACTACGCGAACAGGAAGAGGAAGTCTTGTCCTTGAGGACAGACCTCCAGTTGCAAAATAAGCAACTACAGGAAAAGATTTTAGAAACGGCTCAGGAAGTACAGCGGTGGCACATCCGCATTGAAAAGGCAAAGGCCGCAGGTCGGCTGGATCTGGCCGAACCTGCCCAGGAACGAGAAGCAGCTTTGTTGAGACAGGGGAATCAACTTTGGGGACAAATGCAGGGTTTAAAGGAGCGGATTCAACAATCTGAGCAATTGCAGCGGCAGATTCAGGTTCGTCGCCAGGAAGTACAGGCCAAAGCGGCTCAGGCTCAAGCCGATCGTTACAAAGCTCAATCAGAACAAAGTTGGGAGACAACGGGCTGGAATCAAAGTGCTTACCAGCAATTCAAGGGAGCAGATCCTTTAGATGCCCAGTTTAAAAGATGGGAAATGGAGGAAGAATTAGAGCAGATGAAGCGTAATATGAGTCGGTAACTTTACTTTTAGTGACGATCGTCCCTTGCCTCGCTCAGCCCCAAGCAGTTTCTGCTGTTGAGCTTGATTTCACCCAATTTTTTGTTTTCCCGACATGATCAATCTGGTCTCTATCATTACCTTCTCCCAGCAACACTGCATTACCATCTGCGCCCTACTAGTTCCATTGAACTTGGGGGCAACTCTATGGACTTTAATCAATATTGTGCTGGGTTCCTTTCGTTCAATTTGGCTAACGGCAGGGCTGGCATTTTTATTTGCCTCCCTAATGATTTTACATGTACTCAGTTGGTTAGCGGTTGGGGTGATTATGGCCCCATCCTTCATTCTGTTAGGGTTAGGGTTAACTTGCCTATTTATCAACAGTTGGGCAATTCTCAACCCAATGGGTTTACAAAAATTGCTGCACCATATTTGGAAGCTAGGCCGAAACTTTGTTGCTTCGATTGCCTGACCCACTGGGGGCTAGGAATTGAGTCACAATCAATCGAATAAAAATTAGCCTTTAAAATCTCCTTGAACATCCTATCTATTTGCTAACACGACGCATCAGGATAGTTGATGGGGGCACATTTTCAATTGTTAACAGAAATTGTGACTGAAAGTAATCCCACTACAATGCTATTGATGCCCTTCATTCTTAGGGATACAGTCTGCTGTCTTGCAAGTCTTTTGAAGCTGGATAACTTGAGGGCAGAGCGATCGCGACCTACACTTTCCTCGTGTATGAGAAAAGAACTATGACTCAGCAGAGCCTTCTTGAACAAGCCAAGCAAGGAAATGTTCAGGCAATTAATGTTTTGCTCAACCGTGTATTTCAACTGAATGGAATTACTGCTAAAACCACCATTCAGGATGGATGCTTGCATCTGCTCTTGGAGTCTGCTCAGGTGCCCAACAAACAAACTTTGGTACCTGCAATTCGAGGGGCGATGCTCAACCTGGGGGTTGAATCCGTTGAGCAGATCGCGATTTACGGGCGACAGATTGGCACACAACAGCCTGCCTGGAGTCAAAAAATTCAACTTGGCGCTCCTGGATATCGAGCAGATAGCCCTAACGTGGAGCAAAAGGCTTCCGCTGCGTTTGCCGCCCTGGAAGTTCAACCTTCCCTTCTGTCCCCTCACAGGAGTGCGCTCCCTGATTCAGACCCTCCCATCCTGGAGAAAACTTCCCCAGCCATTGAAACACCCGAAGTTCAACTTCCTCTGTCATCTCCTGCCGTTGTTTCCCTCTCTGATGCTGAAGCAGCTTCAGTCCTTGCGGCTCCAATCAGTGAAACAGATTATACTTCTGCTGATTCGTGGCAAATTTTACCCCAGAACGACTTGGAAGAATCTACTTTTGAACCGGAAGCAACCACCGATACTTCAGAATCCAATGGGTCAATTCCTTCATCCCTTCCTCTAACGGCATCCGATCCAGAAGTCACAGAGCAAACTCTGATTACGGCAGACCACCAAAGCCCATCCAATTATTTTTCGCCGATACAGGAAAAAGCAACAGAGGTCCCCCTCGTTGATGATTTAGAACACCCCTCCACCAGGGCTATTGAATCTTCCTCCTGGGTTGAGACTAATGTCCGAGGCTCCGAGGTTACACACGCTCCATCTCGCAATCTCCGAGCAGGTAGGAATGGTTTACTGGCAGGTTTAGCAGGGCTGGTTATAGGAATTTTATGGCTCCACAATTCGGTGATTGGTCAGCAAAAACTTGTCTTAGAAGAGGCTCAGGTCTTAGCAGGAAGTGTAAAAAGTGCTAAGGAAGGAACTAGCATCGATGATTTGAAAACGGGAGCTG
>JANRKG010000097.1:0-5578 GCA_033763635.1 Leptolyngbyaceae cyanobacterium bins.59 | reverse complement strand
TTTACATCAACCCAGGAGACAGACTCGGAATCCAGATAGGGGACGCATTCTTCAGGTTGTTCAATCTGAACACGGGTTGCCTTCGTTTCCGAATAATCAATCAGAACAATGACGGGATGCGGGGCATTTTCTTCAATAATGAGCGTTCCCGGTAAGGCACCCGGTTCATCATAGAAATAATCTACATAAGACTCTTCCTCATCTGATTCCGGTTCAATCCAGGGGGAGGGAACGGTGGCTCCGTGGGTAACAGAACTCAATCGGGAATCCGGATTACGATAACTCATAAATAGGTTCGAGTCTTGTAGGTATTGCCGTTCATTTTAGCCCCCCCAATGGCAGAGGCGCAGTTTGAACCGCGCCTCTTAGGGATTGCTTTATGGAAACGCAGGCAATGGGATTACATCCCCATGCCGCCCATGCCCATGCCACCCATTCCCATACCGCCCATGCCGCCCATGCCGCCCATGTCGGGGGCACCACCAGCAGGTTTCTTCTCTGGTTTTTCAACCACCAGTACCTCGGTCGTGATTACCATCGCGGCGATTGAACCCGCATCCTGCAATGCCGATCGCACCACTTTGGCGGGATCGAGAATTCCGGCAGCGACCAGATCCTCATAGGTATTCGTTAGGGCGTTGTAGCCCATGTTGGTTTCCATGCCTCGGACCCGCTCAACCACGACGGCCCCTTGCACACCAGCATTGTCAGCAATCTGCTTCAGCGGTGCTTCTAGCGATCTCAGCACAATGTCCGCCCCCAGTTGTTCAGCTTTGGGAAGGCTGCTCTTGAATTCAGCGACGGTAGAAGCTAACCGTAACAGGGTCGTTCCACCACCGGGAACGATGCCTTCTTCCACCGCTGCTTTGGTTGCGTTCAGGGCATCTTCAATCCGGAGTTTGCGATCCTTCAGTTCTGTTTCGGTAGCGGCTCCCACTTTGATGACCGCGACCCCACCCGCCAATTTTGCCAACCGTTCCTGAAGCTTCTCCCGATCGTAATCCGAATCGGTGGCCTCCAGTTCTCGCCGAATTTGGGCGACACGAGCCTGGATGTCCGTCGTGTTCCGATCGCTAGTCTCTGAAACGATCGTGGTTGCGTCCTTGGTGATACTGATCTTCCGGGCAACTCCCAGCATCTCCAGGGAAACTGCGTCTAAACTCAAGCCCACATCTTCAGAGATGACCTGGCCTCCAGTCAGTACCGCGATGTCCTGTAACATGGCCTTGCGTCGTTCCCCAAAGCCAGGGGCCTTGATCGCCACTACGCTTAAGACACCCCGGATGCGGTTGACAACCAAAGTTGCCAGGGCTTCCCCTTCGATATCTTCTGAAATGATCAGCAGGGGTTGTCCCGCCCGTGCCACCTTTTCCAGGACGGGAACTAGATCTTGAATCGACCCAATTTTCTTGTCGGCTAGAAGAATGCGGGCATTTTCGTACTCGGCAACCATTCGTTCGTTGTCGGTTACGAAATAGGGAGAGATGTAGCCGCGATCGATCTGCATTCCTTCCACAACTTCCAACTCAGTTGAGAGGGATTTGGATTCTTCGACTGTGATTACCCCATCCCGACCGACCTTATCCATTGCTGCGGCAATCATCGCCCCGATTTCTTCATCGCTCCCTGCGGAGACGGTGGCAACCTGGGCAATTTCCTTACCTTCTACGGGTTTGGCGATCTTTTCAATTTCTTGCGACAACCGAGCAATGGTCTTTTCCATGCCCCGTCGCAGGCTCACAGGATTGGACCCTGCCGATACATTCTTCAAACCTTCGCGGATCATGGCTTGAGCCAGCACTGTTGCAGTGGTCGTGCCATCCCCTGCCAGATCTTTGGTTTTCGCCGCAACTTCCCGAATGAGTTGGGCACCTGTATTCTCCAGAGGGTCTTCCAGGTCAATTTCTTTGGCGATGGTAATCCCATCATTCACAATCTGTGGGGCACCGTACTTCTTATCCAGAACCACATTGCGACCTCGTGGCCCCAGGGTAATGCGGACTGCATCTGCCAGTGCATTTACACCCCGTTCGATCGCCCGTCGGGATTCTTCATCGAAGACTACGATTTTTGCCATTGCTACCGTTCCAACTTGTGATTTGAATTAGCACTCTTTGAGTGTAAGTGCTAATTTTCATTCTAAAGGGGTGTTTGCAAAATCGGATGGTTTGCAGGATTGTTTAAGCCATCACCATGCCACCATCCACATTCATCACCTGCCCTGTTACATAAGCAGCAGCAGGATCAGCCACCAGGAACCGCACCATTCCTGCGATCTCCTCTGGCTTTCCAAACCGTCCCAGGGGAATGTAAGGCAGGATATCGTCTCCCTTGATGCCACTGGTCATATCGGTGTCAATGAAACCGGGGGCAACTGCATTGACAGTAATACCTCGACTGGCCAGTTCTTTCGCGACGGTCTTGGTGAAGCCAATCACTCCGGCTTTGGCGGCACTGTAGTTGGCCTGTCCGGGATTGCCCATCTGTCCGGCGACAGAGGTAATGTTGACGATGCGGCCCGATCGTTGCTTCAGCATGAGTTTACTAACGGCACGGGTGCAGAGAAATACCCCCGTCAGGTTGAGATCAATTACCGCTTGCCAGTCTTCGGGCTTCATTCGCAGTAACAAGGTGTCACGGGTGATGCCCGCATTGTTCACCAGCACATCGACGTGGCCCCATTTCTCGGTGACGCTGCTCACCAGGGTCTCGACCTGATCCACCTTTGACACGTCGGCTTTCAGAGCGATCGCCTCACTGCCCATTGCATTAATTTCCGCCACCAGTTTCTCCGCTGCTTCGCTGGAACTGGCATAATTCACTGCGACCTTCGCTCCCTCTGCTGCCAGGGCCAGGGCGATGGCTCGACCAATTCCCCGCGAGGCTCCCGTGACGATCGCCACCTGTCCCTTTAACCGTTGCAGCGCTTCTGGCAACACTTCCATGAATCAAACTTTCTGACAGTACAGCAGACTATCCTACTACAGGCCGATCCCCGAAAATCTAAATTCTCCCTGGAAGAATGAGGAAGGTCTGAATTTTTGGGCATAGCATGGAATCACTCCCTTCACTCCAAAATTCCTATGACAGTTAAAAAGGAATTCAATAGTTTTCAAGAAATGCTTGCAGGTTCTGAACTTCCCCTGTTAGTGGATTTCTATGCCCCCTGGTGTGGTCCCTGCCAGATCATGGCAAAGGTACTGGAAAAATTTAATGCCCAGATGAAAGAGCGGGTCCAGGTTGTGAAAATCAATACGGACAATTACCCGGACCTGGCGACTCAATATCAGGTGTATGCGTTGCCGACTCTGGTTTTATTTAAGCAAGGAAAGCCTGTCGATCGCATTGAAGGGGTGGTGCAAGTGGAACAACTCATTCAACACCTGCAACCCCATTTAGGATAGAACACTCTACAGATTCAACCTCCTGGTTGACTTGTGCCCAATTAAACTCTTATGGGATGATCAGAATCCAATGGCCTCATTGGTGAGGATTTGGGTATCCTTCCTTTAATGCAACAGATGAATGCAACAGTGGTCAGGGTGCTGGTTGCTCCTTTATGGTGCTCTTGAAGTGGGTTGGATGGGCAAACCCTTATGACGACTGACCGATCGCTTCAATTGAATACTCGCAGTGAATTAAATCGTCTGTTAGAGCGGCGCATCCAATGGCCGGAGCAGAGCGAGCAGATTGATGCGGAAATTCGCCGCCGCTTTGCTCAAATTCATGCCGTGGTGGTTCTGGACATGGCAGGGTTTTCCCGACGCACTGCAACCCAGGGAATTATCCCCACCTTAAGTTTGATCCACCAGATGAACTGTTTAGCGGCTTGTGTGGTTGAGGAATCGGGCGGAGAAATTATCAAACTAGAAGCCGACAATATCTTTGCCATTTTTCCAGATGTCTCCTGTGCGGTGGAAACTTCTGTCGCGATTTTAGAAAAGTTACTGGCGATGAATTTGGAAGCAAGCGTTGGCATCGGCTATGGAGAATTGCTGATGGTGGTGGCGGGCGATCAGTACGGGAATGACATCTATGGCAATGAAATGAATCTGGCTTCTAAATTGGGGGAAGATTTGGCAGAACATGGAGAAATTTTGATCACAGAGTCGGCTTACCAGGCTTGGGAAGGAAGCAATGAGGTTTGGGTTCCCGTTGACTTTTTGATCTCCCATCTCCAGATCCGCGCCTATCGATGGCAATGCTTGCCCGTCCTTCAGTGATTTTTGCCTCAGAATCGAAGAGCTTATTCACCGAGTTCGTCAACACGGTATTTCAAAAGCTCAAGTAACCCAGAGGAGGGTGAAGCGGAAATCCAACAACATAGGTGTACCAGTCCCGATCGGGGATTGGTGCGAGGCTTTTGCTTGACAAGTCTGGTTGGGCCGTCGTCGCAAAGCCTGTGTCATAAATCACACCAGAATTTAAACAAGATTCATCAAATCTGCCTGTTACTTTCATAACCCTTTACAGGTGATCTATTACATTAAATTCAGAGCAACCATTGGTTGTATCCCTAATAAATCCTACCACTTTGGCTCTGGAGACCTCCATGAAATTACGTACTTTGTCAGTATTATTCGGTATTTCTATTGTACTCGGAGCTACATCATTCGTGCAGCAGGCACAGGCAGGCACACTGCGGAATGGGTGGAATTACAGTATCGACGCAGCGAACGATGGGTCCGGGGGGGCGAAGTACGAAATTAAGGGTCTAGCGATTAAGGAGCAGGGCAATAGTGTGTACGTAGCCCTAACAGGGGGAAATCCAATTACGGGAGTGGCTGAGTCATCTGCGGCGGATGGCAATATCGGCTGGGGTGATCTCTTCTTTAACTTCACGGGCAAGAGCTTCAAAGCAGCGAGTGACAGCAAGAGCCTGTTTGGGATTCGGTTTGCGGCGACCAATGATTCTCCTATTGTCGGAACGGGGGTCTTCCGGAATGTGCAAGCGACCAGTGTCACCTCGACCAACAGTGGTTACAGTAGTTTGCAGCAGTACTATGATTACGGTTACGGCCGAGCCAATACGATGGGGGATATCAAGACAAAGCAGGAAGCGTTCAATTACTTTACGAATGGCACAATCCTGAACGCCATCGTTCAAGGGGAGAAAGTCGGTGAAATGACGACGCTGACGACGACTGCTTTAGGTGCTTTGGGCCTGGATTTTGGTCAAGATGTAGGAACTCAAACTTTTGGGTTCAGCTTTGACAAATCCCTCTTCAATGTCAATGGTCAATCGCAGTTTGATACGGGTAGCTACATTGCAAGCGTTTTCCTGGAATGCGGCAATGATGGGATTGCGATTAAGGATGTTCCCGAACCTTCGGCCTTAGGAGGTCTGGCCCTGGTGGGAGTCGGTGTAATGGTGCGGGCACGTCGCAAGCGCTCTGTGGAAACGATCGCTTAGTCCAAAGTAAATAGGGGTACAAAGCGAATCTGTACCTATCAGACCCGTGAGTGAAGCGAAGCCGCAACTCACGGTTTTTTCATCCCATTTTTCCCTTCGAACGAAAAAGGCGGTGAGAACATAAATTCCCACCGCCTGATTCTATCAATCTAAAAGGAGTCTGTT
>JANRKG010000096.1:0-22876 GCA_033763635.1 Leptolyngbyaceae cyanobacterium bins.59 | reverse complement strand
ACTCAGTTGAGTGGCGTTTCTCCGACCAATGCAGCGGGTGGATTCTTTTCAGAAGTGACCAGTGGGGGCGCGGGTGGAGGTTTGACGGTTAACACCGGGCAGTTGGTGGTGGAAGGGGGTGCGATCGTTTCTACAGCAGTCACCTCCAGAACAGCCCAGGGTGCAGGTGGGAATTTGACCGTAAATGCTGCGGAGTCGGTGGTGGTACGGGGGCAGTCTCCAGCGGGACGATTATTAAGCAGTCTGACAACAGCGACCTCCGGCCTTGGGGGGGCAGGGAATTTGACGATCAATACAGGACGGTTCACGCTTGAAGAAGGAGCAACCGTTACAACGATTGTGAATTCGACAGGAATTGGAAATGGGGGCAACTTGACGATCAAGGCAACCGATCGGGTGATTATTCAAGGTCTTTCCCCCACGAGTGGGATTGCCACAACCCTCAGTGCTGGAACCTTCGGGCCAGGAAACGCAGGGGATCTAACGATTCATACTCGTCAGTTAGTGGTTCAAGATGGAGCGCAAATTAGTACCTCAACGCGCCAGGGGGCGGGGCGGGGGGGCAATCTAACGGTCAATGCTTCAGAGTCCGTGATTCTAGATCGGTCCACCTCCACGATTCGCAGTGGGTTATTTTCCCAGGCAAATAGTTTTGCGACGAGGGATGCTGGCACGATTACCGTCAATACCCATGATCTTTTCATGGCTGGCGGAGCCTGGATTTCAACCGCGAATCAGGGATCGGGGCAGGGGGGCAATATTTTTATTCATGCGGATCATGTTCAACTCACTGGAACGTTTCTGCTGCCAGATGGGACGGCAGGACAACCGACCCTCATAACAACGGATACGATCGCCACCGGAAATGCAGGAAACTTGATGCTGTCAGCCCGCATGTTAGAAATTTCGGGAGGGGCGCAGGTGTCTGCGTCGGCTCTGGGGTTAGGAGATGGGGGAGAGTTAAGGGTAGTTGCTGGAACGATCACGCTGAGGGGAACGTCGGTGGACGGAACTTTACCCAGTGGTTTATTTGCCGCTTCTGGCATTGCAGGAGTTCCTTTTGAAGCGTCAGGATCGGGGGGCAACTTGATCGTTGTTGCCGATCGAATTCGGGTCGAAAATCGGGCACAAATTGCCGTCAGTGGGTTGCAGACGGGACAGGCCGGAAACCTGAGCTTGACGGCTCGGACGATTAGCCTGGATTCCCAAGGTTCCATTACGGCAGCAACGAATTCAGGGGAAGGGGGAAATATTGAATTGAATGTGAGCCAAATTCTGGCCCTCCGGCGCAATAGTGGGATCTCGGCAACCGCTGGCGGAACGGGTAATGGCGGCAACATCACAATTAGCAATCCCTTTGTGCTGGGAGTTGCGTCTGAAGATACTGACATCATTGCCAATGCCTTTGAGGGTCGGGGGGGTAAAATTCAAATCGCAACCCCTGGAATTTTTGGCCTTCAGAATCGTCCCCGTCTGTCTCCAGGAAGTGATATCACGGCCAGTTCTGAGTTTGGGGTGAGTGGGATTGTGCAAATTCAATTTTTAGAACTGGACCCAACACGGGTGCTAACGGAATTGCCCGTGAATCTGGTGGATTCGGCAAAGCAAATTGCCCAATCCTGTGCGGATCAACAACAAAGTAATCGATTTATTGTCACGGGACGGGGTGGTTTGTCCCCTGATCCAACGGAGGCGATTAACCAGACTGGAGTTTGGCTCGGAAATGCCGGAGAAAATGGGGAACGGAACCTGGCAACGGCCTCTGAAACGGCCTCTGAAACGTCCCTGTCGCCGATCGTCGAGGCAACCCGCTGGGTCCGCGATCGGGAGGGAGGTGTCACCCTGGTAGCGGATGGGGAAGCCAATCCTGCGGGACTGAACGCACCCTCTTGTACCGTCGGAACGGTGCCTTAATGCTGAGAAGAATGGGTCAGCGGTGGCGTGGCTGGAAAATCCGATCGCTTCGGGTTTTCTTGGGTCTGTTTCTGGGGGGGTTGCTTGCTCTGGGAATTCCTGCGGTTCGCAGTCTGGCCCAGGCAGAAGCGGGACCAGGACAGGCGCAAACCCTCATCGAGCAGGGACAGACGCAACTGGAGCAGGGAAATTTTCAGGGGGCGTTGGAGCGCTGGCAACAGGCGGAGGGTCTCTACCGTCAACAGGGGGATGAGTTGGGGGCGATCGGCTCCCAGCTAAACCAGGCGAGAGCGTTGCAGAATCTGGGATTTTACTCCCGGTCCCGATTACTGCTGGAACAAATTTTGCCTTCACTCCACCCCCACCCCGATTCTCCACTCAAGGCCAGCACCCTGCTGACCTATGGGAATCTCCTGCGATTGACGGGGGACTTTGCAGCATCCCAAAAAACACTCCGGCAGAGTCTTGCAATTGCCGAAAAACTTCAGGCAACTTCAGAAATTCAGGCGACTCGATTGCATTTGGGAAATACCCTGCTGGCAGCCCAGCAGCCCCAGGCAGCCCTGGAGCAGTTTCAACAAGCGGCAATTTTGAAAGGACCGTTGCGGTTGGCGGCCCAGTTGCGACAATTACGGGTCTTGCGCCAACTCGATCGCCCCCTGGAAATCCGGACCCTGCTTCCCCAAATTGAATCTGAGTTGAAAGACCTGCCCCCCAGTCAATTAAGTGTTTATGGGCGAATTGAACTGGCTTCCCTATTCCCCCAACTTTCAACCGATTCGCCTCCCCGACAGGCGGCGGAGCTGCTCGCCCTGGCGATGCAACAGGCCACCCAGTTGGGCGATCGTCGGGCAATGTCCTATGCGATCGGGCGGTTAGGGAATCTGTACGAACAGACAGGCCAGTGGGGAGAAGCCCGCCAACTGACGGCAGCAGCCCTGCGATTTTCTCAATCTGTAGAGGTTCCAGAGATTCGCTACCAGTGGCAGTGGCAGATGGGGCGAATTTTGCGCGCCCAGGGAGATGGGGCGGGGGCGATTCGCTTCTATGAAGAGGCGGTGGAGACTCTGAGCCGTCTGCGTCAGGATTTGGTCGCAGTGGCTCAGGAAGTTCAGTTCTCTTTCCGAGATCAGGTGGAACCTGTGTATCGGGAACTCGTGAATTTGTTGTTGCAACCGTCCGCTGCCAATCCCAGGGGGATCAGCCAGGAGAACCTCCGGAAAGCGAGGGAGACGATCGAAGCGCTTCAGGTGGCGGAGTTAAACAACTTTTTCCGGGAAGCCTGTCTGGATGTTTCCGTGCGAGCGATCGATAATATCGACCCCACCGCCGCAGTCCTATATCCCATCATCCTGCCCGATCGACTGGCGGTGATTCTCTCCCTACCCGGTCAACCCCTGCGTTATGCCGTGTCTTCTGTGTCGCAGGAAAATTTAGAGCTTGGGATTGAACGAGTCCGCCAATCCATGCGTCCTACTTCCTTCACCCAGGAGCGTTTAGCAGCGGCTCAACAACTCTACCACTGGCTGATTGAACCGGAATTGCCGATCCTTCAGCAGTCTTCTGTGAAAACCCTGGTGTTTGTAATGGATGGGCCATTGCGAAATGTCCCGCTGGCAGCGTTGCATGATGGCAAACAGTACCTGATTGAACAGTACCAATTAGCGCTAACCCCCAGCCTCCAACTTCTGACTCCCCCCCGATTACGCCAGACTCAGCCCCATGCGCTCGTGGGAGGACTCAGTGCAGGAACGACCGATTCCCTGCCGCTTCCTGCGGTTGAACTAGAGGTAGAACAGATCAGCCGAAAAATTCCTTCCACAGTGCTGTTGAATCAGACGTTTACAATCCGGTCTTTTCAGGAGCGGATGCAAGCAGTTCCCTATACGATCGTCCACCTGGCAACCCACGGTCAGTTTAGTTCTCAAGCAGCCGAAACCTACATTCAAACCTGGGATGGGCGTTTGGATATTAATGCCCTGCGTAGTTTGCTGAATCAGAGGGCTATCCATTCTGCCACGATCGACCTGCTGGTATTAAGTGCCTGTCAGACGGCGGAAGGGGACAACCGTGCTGCTCTGGGCATGGCAGGAATGGCGGTGCGATCGGGTGCCCAGACAACACTAGCGACCCTCTGGACGGTCAACGATGAAGCAACGGCGACCTTTGTGACCGGATTTTATCAAGCGTTGACTGAATCTTCTATGAGTAAGGTACAGGCGGTGCGTCAAGCTCAATTGTCCTTACTCAAATCATCAAAGTTTAAACATCCTTTCTACTGGGCAGGTTTTTCCTTGATAGGAAGTTGGTTATGAGCGTAAATAGAAGGATAAGTATAATTCCGTATGCAGCCCGCAAGGAGGGCGATCGATGATGCAATTGATGAAGCATACGATCCGGTGGTCCTGGAAGTCACTCTTGGGGAGTGCCCTCCTGACATCGGCCCTGTTGATCAATGTGATGCCTGTTGATGCGATGCTTGTTCGGAGTTTTAAGCCTCCCAAGGGGCAGGGCGCTCCCCGTGCTACGGCGAGTGGAGGGTCGCGCATGCCTAACTCCTGTATGACTCCTGCCATGCGACGGAGCAATTTGACGGCCCTGGCACCCACAAAGTTTATGGGATTGACGATCCTCGATCGCCCAACGATGTGGGTTTATATTCCTGAAACGACTGCTAAAACCCTGGAATTTAGCCTCTTTGAAGAAACGCCCGGTGGTCTGGAAGGAGTCTATCAATTCAACATGCCCGTTCCGGGGAATGCCCGATTGGTTAGCCTGACCCTGCCGGATGCGGCTCCCCAGTTGTCTCTCGGTAAGCCCTATTACTGGACTGTTGCGCTAGTTTGTAATCCCAAAACCCGCACGGATGACTGGTTGGTTGGGGGTTGGATTCAGCGACAAGCCCCTCCGGAAAAACTGAAGCGTCAGTTACAGGGAGCCAACGAGGAACAACAGATGAGCCTCTTTTCTGAGCAGGGCTTTTGGTACGAGACAGTGGATCGGTTAATCCGTTTGCGCCGATCGCAGCCGAATAATCTTGTTCTCCGAACTGCCTGGTCCGAATTGTTTGAGATCGGCGGGTTAGAGGGGGTTGGCGAACCTTCTTTGATTACCCGTATGAAGCCGTAGGAATCGGTTGGGTTCGGCAGATTGCTTGAATGTAAGGAGATTTCTAGAAAGCAATTTCCTCTCTGGTTTCGGCTCCGCTCAAGCAGCACCCGCGCCCTGAGCGAAGCCGAAGGACAACCCACAGGTAAACTCTTTTCTAAAAATCTCCGTAACCAAACAGTATTGGGTTCTACCGAACTTTACTGGGCAATTCAATCGTAAACTCGGTACCCATTCCCAAGGTTGAAGTACATTTCAGAGTGCCCTTGTGTTTGTCCCTAATAATTTGATAACTGATCGCGAGGCCCATCCCCGTGCCTTTGCCAACTGCTTTGGTGGTAAAGAAAGGATCGAACATCCGCTGTTGAACTTCTTCTGGAATGCCGCAGCCATTGTCGCTAATCTGGATGGTGATGTGCTGGCTATCTAACAGAGCGGTGCGAATGGTGATGGCTGGGGTGAAAGAATTTTTAGGGCGTTGGGCGATCACTTCCTCCAGGGCATCAATGGCGTTACTAATCAGATTCATAAACACCTGATTCAGTTGTCCTGCATAACACTCGATCGAGGGGATAGCACCGTAAGCTTTCACAACTTGGATCGCAGGACGATCGCCCCTTGCTTTGAGGCGATTCTGTAAAATCATCACGGTGCTATCAATCCCTTCATGGATGTTTACGCCTTTCACTTCTGCTTCATCCAACCGAGAAAAAACGCGCAACGAGTAAACAATCTCCCGAATTCGCTGGGCACCTACTTGAATGGAATGCATGAGTTTGGGCAGATCCCGCTGGAGAAAGTCCAAATCGAGTTCTTCTATCTTTTCTGTGATATCGGGATGGGGCGTTTCGCAGTGAATCTGGTAGAGATGGGTGAGGTCTAAGAGTCCCTGCATGTACTCACTGGCATGGGCAAGGTTGCCAAAGATAAAGTTAATGGGGTTATTAATTTCATGGGCAACCCCCGCAACCAGTTGCCCCAGACTGGACATCTTTTCAGACTGTACAAGTTGAGCCTGGGTACGCCCAAATTCCTCCAGCGTGTACTCCAGTTGTCTGGTACGCTCTTGCAATGCCGCTTCTGCCTCCTGCCGTTGCCGAATTTCCTCTTCTAGTCTGTGATTGTTCTCTAGAATCTGGGTCAGGGTTGCAAAGGCCCGCAGTGCTGTGACAACACAGATAAATAATTGCTGAGAGGTCAGTTCAGTTTTGGTTTTGTAAGCATCGATGTCATAGTTCACAACAACGGTTTTTTCTGGAGCCTGTCCCGGTTGCCCCGTTCGCAATACAATCCGCACCAGTTGGTTCCCTAACGCCTCCCGGATGTACTTCACAACCTCCAACCCGGCATTCTCTGTCTCCATCACCACATCGAGGAAGACGATCGCAATGTCAGAGTGGGCTTGAATGAGTGGACGAGCTTCTGCACCAGAGTAAGCGTGCAGAAAGGTCAGAGGCTTCCCTTCCAGAGAAAAATCCCGGAGGGCAAGTTCCGTTACCTGATGCACTTCGGGTTCGTCATCCACAATCAAAATCTTCCAACTGGCCTGGGTTTCAAGGGCTTCAGTTTCTTTGGCAAAGAGAATATCGTCGCTTTCTGCCGCAAAGATTAATTCATCGGAATTGGTAGTCATTTGCATGGGGATGGGGATGGGATAGGGGGTAAGGGGCTGAGGGAGCGAGGGGGTGTTTTCGCCTGCTTCGGATCTCTTCCACTCCTCATTAATCAACATCGATCGGTAAACTCAATGTAAACTTCACCCCTTCTCCTAATTGGCTTTCACAGACGATCGTGCCATTGAGTTTTTGGGTGACGAGGTTATAAACGATATGCAAGCCCAATCCACTTCCACCCTGACCCCGTTTGGTGGTGAAGAAGGGTTCAAAAATGCGGCTGAGGTGATCGGGCGCGATGCCTTTGCCATTATCTTGATAGGTGAGAATGACATTGTTTTCTTGTGGTTCCCATCCGATCGCCAGTACCCCTTTTTCTCCTTGTGCATAGGCATGGCTGAGGGAATTCATGATCAGGTTTGTGATGACCTGGGCGAAGGCACCGGGGTAACTGTTCAACCTCACTGTCGAATCACCCTGGATTTGCACTTGATGGCGGGTGGGCTTCAAGGTGGGGCTGAGTTGCAACAGAATTTCTTCCAGGTAGGTTTTCAGGAAAAATTCCCGTTGGGTTTCGCTGGATTGATCCACAGCAACCTGTTTGAAGCTCTGGATCAGTTCTGCGGCTCGATTCAAGTTCGCAAGGGTCATGGTGCTACTCTGAAGGGCTGTTTCGATAAACTTTTCCAGGTCCGATCGCTTCATCGCGCCACTCCGAGATAAGTCTGCAAAGCTCCGAGTTTTATCCACTAAAAAAGACGTTGCAGTGACTCCAATCCCAATGGGAGTATTGACCTCGTGGGCAATCCCTGCAACGAGACTCCCTAACGCTGCCATCTTTTCGGTCTGGAGTAGGTGAGCTTCAGCCTGTTGCAGGTCATGGAGAGTTTTCTCAAGCCGTTGAGCCTGTTCCTGTAACTGAATCTGGGCGAGTTGGCGTTCTTCTACCTCCTGCTGAAGTTGCAGGTTTTGCTTATCCAGTTCTTCCTGGGCGAGTTGACGGCTTTCCTGAGTGAGAACCAGCCACCAAGACCCAATTCCAATCAGGAGTAACAAACTCGCGTAGGCTCCAATCAGTGCTTTTTTGATAGAGAGGATGCTATCGGGAGAGAGGGAAACCTGGGGATGAAGCGCTTGCTGATAGTAAGACAGGATGAAGAGAGTCCCGACCAACCCCGCCAGGGTGAGAAACACGACCAGATATTTCAAAATTCGAACACCCAGTTGGGGGGAGAGGCGACCCTGGAAGAGGATTGCCGAGAGTGTCTGGGCCGCTTCGAGCAGAGGGCTGGGATGCTGAGATCCACTTGTTTTGCAAGTATCGTGACAACGGGCATCCAGGCTGCAACACAGGGAACAGATAAACCCGTCATAAACCGGACAGAAAGCCATATCCTTCGCCACATAGTCGCCTTCACACACAGAGCAGGTGACAGTGGTAGCAGGATCGAGGTGCAGGAGGTGGGTATCGGTTCGCGCAATGTAGTATTTGCTGCGCGTCAGAAGCGCGATCGTCGGACTCAAAACAAACGCAACCCCCAGGGCAATGAAGGGCGCAAAAGCCTGGGCGACCGTACCAAAGGCTCCGATAAAGGCGGCAATCGAAATCACTGAAGCAATCACCATTGATCCAAAACCAACGGGATTAATGTTGTAGAGGTGCGCTCGTTTGAACTCAATATAGGAGGGGCTAAGGCCGAGGGGCTTGTTGACGATGAGATCTGCCACTAATGCCCCAATCCAGGCAATCGCCACGTTAGAATACAGCCCCAACACCGCTTCCAGGGTGGAAAAAACGCCCAACTCCATCAGAAGCAGGGCGATCGCTACATTGAACACCAACCAGACGACCCGCCCCGGATGGCTATGGGTCAACCGGGAGAAAAAGTTAGACCAGGCGAGCGATCCAGCGTATGCATTGGTGACATTGATCTTGATCTGGGAAATCACAATGTAAAACACAGTGACAGCCAGGACTACTGGTGGGTTTGAGAAAACGTACTCAAAGGCAACCAGGTACATTTGGGTGGGCTGGTTCGCCTGGGCAAGACTGACTCCATGTTCAATCGCCAGCGCTGCCAGAAATCCCCCAGCCAGTTGCTTAAGGGCCGCCAGCAGAATCCATCCCGGTCCTGCCAGAACCATTGCGGTCCACCAGCGGCCCCGGTTGTGCGCTTTCTGTTCGGGTAGAAAGCGGAGAAAGTCTACCTGCTCACCAATTTGAGCAATCAGGGCAAAGGAAACCGCCCCCGCGGTGGCACAAAGGAGCGGATCAAACCCTGCTCCACTGGGCGATCGGCCCGCAAAATGGGTCCATTGCTCAAAGGCTCCCGGTTCCTTGTACAGCACGCAGACAAAGGGCAGCACCATCAACACAAACCAGATGGGCTGGGTCCAGAATTGCAACTGATTAATCAGGGTTACACCATAGAACACCAGGGGAATGATCACCACTGCACAAACGAGATAGCCGATCGCCAGCGGCAGATGAAAGTAGAGTTCTAACGCCTGGGCCATGATGGCGGCTTCCAGGGCAAAGAAGATAAACGTGAATGAGGCGTAAATCAGGGAAGTGATGGTGGACCCAATGTAGCCAAAACCCGCTCCCCTGGTGAGCAAGTCCATGTCAATGCTGTATTTGGCAGCGTAGTAGGCGATCGGAAGCCCAAAGAGAAAAATAATGAAGGAAACAACGATAATCGACCAGAAGGCATTGGCAAACCCATAGCTGAGGGTGATGGAAGCTCCAATCGCTTCCAGGGCAACCGCTGAAATACTCCCGATCGCTGTATTCGCAACCAACAGTTCGGACCAGGTACGAAACGAGTCTGGAACTACCCGCAGGGCGTAGTCTTCCAACGTTTCGTTTGCAACCCAGGTATTGTAATCGCGACGGTCTTTGACAATCTTCGATCGGTGGGTGACTTCCATGAAATTTAGCTCATTCACTAGATTTGGCGCTTGACTCAAACCCGTTCATTTAGCAGAAAACCACCCTCATGTCAGCGAAAAAGATTGCTGATCACAGTTTTGCAACTGACGAAATGCAAAATGTATCAAAAAATACGATTTTCCTTTTTTCGCAATTTAGTAGCCCCTAAAGAATTACCAGAATTCTGAAGAGAGTCAGAAGCGTGCTTCTACTTATCTAATCCTGGCCAATGAGGATACCCGTTGGCGGGTTCAGTAGCTTTACCTAAGTGCTTTTGCCGTGGTCCTAAAGTGGCGACAGGGTAATATCACAAGTCATCATTTAGGCTTGAAAAACAGGTTGGCAAATCTTCAGTTGGCTAATGAGTCGGCCCTGGGAGATGACATACCTTACAGCGGCTCGTCTGCGAATCGCATCATAGCGATCGTCCGCATCCAGCACAATCAGATTGGCGGGTTTGCCGATCGCAATTCCATACTGGTCGTGCAAGTTTAGCGTTCTGGCTCCCTGCCACGTCACCATGTTGTAGCAAGCATCAATTTCGCTTGTGCCCGTCATCTGGCAAACATGCACAGCCATCGCAGCCACATCGAGCATATTCCCGGTTCCGAGCGAGTACCAGGGGTCTTGGATGCAATCGTGACCCAGGCTGACATTTTGCCCCTGTTGCCAGAGTTCCTTAACTCGTGTAACTCCACGCCGCTTGGGATAGGTGTCCGTCCGGCCCTGGAGGGTAATGTTAATCAGGGGATTGGCAACAAAATTGATCTGAGTCCGTTGCAAAAAGCCCATGAGTTTGAAGGCATAGTCATTGTTATAAGACCCAAAGGCCGTTGTATGGCTGGCGGTCACGCGATCGCCATTGCCCCGCCGAATCGCACAGGCCGCAATGACCTCAAGAAACCGGGCCTGGTCATCGTCGATCTCGTCACAGTGGATATCAATGAGGCGATCGTACTGTTCTGCCAATTCAAAGATCCGGTGGACCGACTTCACCCCATCTTCGCGGGTGAGTTCATAGTGGGGAATGCCTCCCACTGCATCTGCCCCCAACTTCAGGGCTTCTTCTAACAGTTCCTCATTTTTCGGACTGCCGTACACACCATCCTGGGGAAAGGCGACGACTTGCAGGGTCATCCAATCCTTCACGGCCTCCCTCACCTCTAACAATCCCTGAAGGGCGATCAGGTTGGCTTCACTCACATCAGCATGGGAACGGACAAACAACACTCCTTGCATCGCCTGCTGCTTCAGAGTTTCGGTCGCCCGGTGCTTCACATCCTCCAGGGTTAGAGATTGCTTGCGGTCCCGCCAAATCTCAATGCCCTCAAATAAAGTGCCACTCTGATTCCATCGCGGTTCCCCTGCTGTGAGTGCAGAATCGAGGTGAATATGGGATTCGACAAAAGGAGGACTAACCAGTTTTCCGCCAATGTCTAATTCTAATTTTGCGGCCCCTTTAATCTGGGGTGCAATCTGGACGATCTGCCCCTCCCGAATCGCAATGTCTACTGCTTCCACTGTGTCAGGGGTGGTAAGCGATCGACAGTGGCGCAACAGAATATCGAAGGATGGGTCTGTCATACAGCAGAGAGAAAGGAGGAGGAGAGCAGTGCAGATGGTTTTCTCTAGTGTGTCATATTTGGCAGCAAATCGAAACGGATGAAACGGATAGAGTTCTGTCCATCCGTTTCGTCCGTTTTTTCATCCGTTGCCAACGTTACAGGCTGGGGGTTTTTCCGGTTTCTGCCTGGGTAGGAATGGGCTGAACATCCGTGTAACCCATCTGACTTGCGACTTCTCGCAAGACGGAAATTTGATGTTCAAATCCCAAAGATTCTAGATAGCCCAAAGCATCTTTGATCAGTTGAGAGGATTGGTAATTTCCGGGCATACCAACGATCGTGTTTCCCATTCCCTGTGCCCATGCATACCAAACCATTAACTGATTATTTTCCTTCAGCGCTCCGTAAGCACGGGAGTATTCTGTGTCTTCTCGATTCACAATCTGGCGCATAATAACCAATTGATCTTCATCAGATAATTCATAGAAATCACCCATTAATAAAGGCGCTAAATTGGGGTCTGTTGCCGCCGGAGCCGCAGGCGTAATCGAACTCCCCATTTTTTTGTAAACGAAATACAGTAAAGCTAATTTTTCATCAACTCCAAGTTTTTCAAAAGCATCTACACCCTTTTTAGTTTCTTCGCTCAAATATTGTGCTTTATCTGCATTTGTAGAAGTCATAAATTTATCTCCTGAGGAGTTAACAATCCAAGTTAAGACTTAACAGCTTTCTCCTGAGAGCCGTGACCCTCAAGAGGAATAACTTTTGATCGCACCATTTCTAATATCAATCCCTCTTAAGAGAGAAGCCAGGGATCTATCCAGGGAGGTTTAGAGAATTTAGAACAAACTTGGTAAATTCAACACAGAAAAGAAAAGTTTTTACAGGAGCAATTTATGTCTGATGTCACGACTGATTTGAGTGGAAATCAATCTCAAAATTATGATGCTCAACAGTTAGCTGAAGAGATTGCCCTGGGGGACCAAAAAACTCCTAAGGTGGATATTGAGTCGGATTATGAAGCATCCAAAGAATTGAGCGTCAGCCCTGTTGATCACACTCCTGAAGGGGAAAAGATGGCTGAGGATGCGACGGCTCCCCATTATCAAGTTCATTCCACTGAAACTTCCCAAACCGTTGCACAACCAACGGGTAATCCGGATGATTATCGCAAGATGGCCAGAGACATTCATCCTGTCAATGCTGGTACTGGCAACGTTACTGATGATCTGGTCGAAAAAGCTTTAGAAAAAGGGAAGCCAGGGAATTCATGAGACGATCGGAAGCCTCCAAAATTGGATGGTTTTTGTGAATCTCTCTCTTAAAAGTTTGTCCGAAAAGTCTTTTTATTAAATTAAAGTTTTTCCATTAAAAAGCTTTCGGACATTTGTATACAGAAACCCTATCTAACTCTATATTTCAACTTTATTGGACTACGTAAATAAAAAGCAGGGACTATATAAACGGTCCCTGCTTTTTGCCATAACTTATGATGTTTTTTTAACTGAAGATAGCGATCGATTTTAAGACACTAGAATTTCGTGGAGATTTAGCGAGGAAACTCTCTGATCAGCAATCCAATCGTAGGGTAAAAAATGATGCACCCTATCGAAGCTAGTACTTTCCTGAAAACTGCATGGGTTAAACCCTTCCAAAATCTTCATAAAGAATGGGGATAAATTGTCACAACCTTTTCTAGGTTAGGAGTACAATTCACTCAAGTTTCTTTACCAAGTCGCATCTACGGCTTAAACAGTTAAAGCTTAGGGACGGGAAGAAGCGCTGCCAGAATCACCTGAAGCAGGATTTGAGGAGAAAACTAAGGAAGTATGGTGAGTGCCGACAAGGATTTCTGCTTTTGTACTCTCTCTCTCGGAAAAAAATATAGGGATCTTGTAAAGCAACTTGCAACTGATTTGGCGACCTATTCTCCCAACACTTTTTTGGTGGTCTACACCGATCTTCCCCAAGACTTTAAAGATTTTCCAAACGTTTTAGCTTACAAACATTCCCGGCAGGGTGTTTTGTATTGCTATGACGACAAGCGATTTGCAATTGGAAAAGCACTTACGAAATTCCGCTCAGTAATCTTTGTAGATGCGGATACCAGAATTTTTTCCCCTGTGCCAGATAATATTGAATGGCCTCCTGGCATTGTGTGTGAAGGCTTTGTCAAAATTCTGGAACACCCGCCCAACCAAAGAGATCCCGCAAGGCATCAATCCATTCAAGAATTAGCGAAAAAGTTGGATGTTTGTTTGGATGAAACAAGCTGGATTCATGAAAATTTGTTTGTCATTACAAGAGATGGCGGCAAGGAACAAGAATTCATCAAGCAATGGGGAAGGGTTGGTCGGTACTTTGAAATCAAAGGTGTGAATACCAAGGATGGCAATCCCATCGGTTTGGCAGTGGCGAAAGTGGGTTGGACAGTGACAAACGATCGCTGGGACGAACTGAATAAAATCAGAGAGCATACCTTTATTCACTGGGAACTGGAAGCAGAGCAAAAAATCCTGACTTTTTGGGATAAGGTCAACCGAAAATTACAGGTGGATCGGTGGAAGCGGGAATATCGTTTGTTAAAGGCGCGGCTCATGACGTTGCAAGACCTGGATTTCTACTATCATTAAGGATTTCCATTTCCCCCTTGTACCTGGTGTCTGAACCTAAGGGGCAGCAAAATAACATCCCTGGGAAGCGGGCTGAGCGAAGTCGAAGCCCGGTGACTGGTACTTTATTAATTTGTAAATCCCTAAGGGTGTAGCCCTGAGCGTGCAACCCTCTGGAAAAATTGTTAAGCTCAGTAAAGAAAAACTTTGCTGCTACTTATGATTGCCAGTTCCATTGGTCAGCCTCACGTATCGGGTGAAGTCCAGCATCCCCAATTGATTTGGAACGGGTTTCCTATTCGGTATCACACTCAGGGAACAGAAGGACCTGCAATCGTTCTTGTCCATGGGTTTGGGGCTTCCTGGGGGCACTGGCGCAAAAACATTCCAGTGTTGGCAAAGATCGGTCGGGTGTATGCGATCGACTTAATTGGGTTTGGGCAGTCAGCAAAGCCTCCGGTGGGGCCGCTCCAACATGGACAAAGCATTGAGTACACCTTTGAAACCTGGGGCCAGCAAATTGCAGACTTCTGCCGGGAGGTGATTGGGGGTCCGGCGGTACTGGTTGGCAACTCCATTGGGTGTATTGCCGTCATGCAAACAGCGGTGGATCATCCAGATGTGGTAACAAAGCTGGCACTCCTGAACTGCTCTCTGCGTCTCTTGCACGATCGCCACCGGATGCAGCAACCCTGGTACAAGCGCATGGGGGCACCTTTGTTGCAACAAGTCTTAAAGCAAAAGTGGATCGGACAGCAATTTTTTCGCCAGGTGGCCCGTCCCGATACGGTGAGAAAAATTTTGCTGAAGGCGTATGCCCGATCGGAAGCGGTGACGGATGAATTAGTGGATCTCCTGTTGTCGGCGGCGCAAGATGAAGGGGCGGCAGATGTCTTTCTGGCTTTTACCGGATATTCTCAGGGGCCTTTGCCGGAAGATCTATTAGCAGTGTTGCCCTGTCCTGCCATTTTGCTTTGGGGAGCCGCTGATCCCTGGGAGCCGATCGCTCTGGGGCGGGAACTGGCGAACTTTCCTCAAGTCAAGCAGTTTATTCCCCTGGAAGGGGTAGGCCATTGTCCCCAGGATGAAGCTCCCGAATTAGTGAATCCGATTTTGCAAAATTGGATTCTCCAAGGTGAATGATGCTTTCCCAAAGGAGTCTTACCCTGCATGACTGAGCAGTTTAGGTTTCTCGACTAACGATCGCAATTTTTCTATCAATAATAGGGTTTGCTGATAATCACCCTTCCGGCAATGGGCCTGGAAGAGTTCAGATGCTTTTTGCAGGTCATTCAGGGCTTCAGGGGAATTGCCCAGACGCAGATGGGCGAGACCCCGATTGAAGTAGGTTTTGGCATGGTGGGGATTGAGATGGATTGCCTGGTTGTAGTGATTGATAGCGGCTTGCTGATTCCCCTGTCGAGCAAAGACAAATCCTAAGTTGTAATAACTTCCTGCATGGTCCGGCTGGAGGTCTAGCGCTCGGTAATAAGCACTTTGCGCCAACCCAAAGTCACGAAGCCGACAGTAGGCATGGCCCAGGTGACGGTAAGCTGATGCATAGTCTGGACGAAACCGAGTCGCTTGCTGGTAGTTTGCGATCGCCTGGTGCCAGTCTCCCTGGGAGTAGTGATGATCACCTCGCTTTAAATAAGCCAGTGCCAAGTCTGGATTAATATGCATTGCTCCCCTCACCCACTTATCTGTATTAACTTTTTCAGGCAAGCGTGACGTTTTCAGTATAAAGGTAAAAAAATCTTGAAGCATGGGATTTTTTCGTTGATTCCTGAGTCTGAAAGTAGCTCGGAGCCTAATCAATCGCCATCAATCTGAGAAGATAGATTTTTCAAGTTTCTGTAAAGCACCTTCTCTTCAAAGCTGCAAGCTTCTGGAAGAATAAGTTAGGCTGAGAAAAAAGGCTTCTGTTTTACTGCCTGCTGGGAACTTATGAAAAAAGGGAATCGCAGGAAACGACTTGCCGTTGATGAATTTAGACAACTCACTGACTTGATTCCACTAGAAATCATTGATGAGGCCACTGAGTTTAGTGGATCTGTTAGACAATGCCAATTGCCAGAGGATTACGTAGGCCATATTTGGGCAGACGATCGCAGTTTGATTGAACTGATTTGGAACCCTGTCACTCGCCGCTGGCTCTTGAATTTTTGTCGAGGAAAAGACAATCAATATTTTTCCAAAGTGGCTAAGGCGTTGGCGCTGGCGGTGAGCGATCGGCAAAGTGGACAAACTTGATTCCACCATCCTGGTGTTCAATTTTCATTGTGAAGGATAAAAGAGTCCCTTGAAAGCACCTCTGCCTCCCTGAAGAGACGGGCAGCACCGTATGATGGCTGGAGGGAGGAAAGTTTGTTAGAGTCGTCCTCACCTGCGATTGAGTTCATTATGAAAAAAGCGTTGATTTGTGGCATCTCTGGACAGGATGGTGCCTACTTGGCCCAACTACTCCTCAGCAAAGGATATGTTGTTTGGGGAACCTCGCGAGATGCTCAAGTTTCTACCTTTTCCAACTTGCAATCTCTGGGTATTCGGGAGCAGGTCAAAGTTGAATCGATGGCAGTGAACGACTTTCGGAGTGTTCTCCAGGTCATTAATAAGGTTCAGCCCGATGAAATTTATAACCTGGCAGGGCAAACCTCTGTAGGGCTTTCCTTTGAACAGCCCGTTGAAACGATGGAAAGTATCGCCCTGGGGTGTTTGAACTTACTGGAGGTGATTCGGTTCACGGGTGCGCCGATCAAATTTTATAACGCAGGGTCAAGTGATTGTTTTGGTGAGACGGGCAATCAAGCAGCGGATGAAACGACCCCCTTTCGGCCTCGAAGCCCCTATGCAGTGGCAAAGGCAGCGGCATTTTGGGAGGTGGCAAACTACCGGGAAGCCTACAATTTATTTGCTTGCTCTGGCATTTTGTTCAACCACGAATCGCCCCTGCGTCCCAAGCGGTTTGTGACTCAGAAAATTGTGACGACTGCTTGTAAAATCGCGCAGGGGCAAGCCGATAAGCTCTACCTGGGTGATATCTCGATTCAGCGAGATTGGGGGTGGGCACCGGAGTATGTAGAGGCGATGTATCACATGCTGCAACAGGATCAACCCGACGATTATGTGATTGCGACAGGAACCACTTCGCGCTTAGAAGTCTTTGTGTCAGAGGTGTTTTCATCCTTAGGAATGAATTGGCAAGACCATGTGGTGATCGATCGCACCCTCTTTCGCCCAACGGACATTGCCATTAGCCGAGGGAACCCCAGCAAGGCAAAGCAACGATTTGGTTGGCAAGCAAAATATCAGATGGGGGATATTGCCCGTGAAATGGTACAGGCTGCCCTCACTGAATTGAAGTAATGGGCCGTTCAGGGCTTCATGGCTTCCAGGGCCTGTTGTTGCAGATGTCTGCGTTCTCCATAACGTAAGAGGGTTTCGATCGCCGCCAGCCGATACTCCCAGTTCTGGATCTGCGAGTTCTGTTGCTGGGGTTGAAAGCGCATCCACTCCTTAAACTGACTACGGTAGCGGGTCAGCAGAACTTGGGCGCTTGAGAACTGCTGTTCCGAAGGATTGGCAGCGAGTTGGCTCAGGGTTTGTTGTAGAGTTTGGGATTGGGTTCGCCATTGGTTCACAGTCGTTTCAGAAAGGCGGAGTTGTTGGTCGCTCAGAAGCAACTCCCATTCTTGTTGAAGGGCTGTAAACCGGGCCGCAGCGGTTGCCAGGGGGTGACGGTAGGGAATGGGAGTCGTGGTCAGGGCAGACGCATTTCCCTGGGCAAAGGTGAAAATTTGTTGGAGCCGATCGCTCAAATGCTCGGCAGCAAAGAGGACGTATCCCCCAGTGGGTAAATTTCTCAAAGTTTGAATTTGGTCGATGGTAGCTGTTTCGGGCAAATTCAAGAGATAAATGCCAGGAGACAGGAGGGTCGCTCCCAAACCTTCTTCCCCCATCCAGGGTTGAATTAACCGCTGAAAGCGATTGGTATCCGCAGCGTAGGACATGGGGATGAGCAGGTCAATGTGTCCGTTCTTTGCCCAGCTTTCCCATTGTTGTTGCAGTTTATGCAGACGATCGTGTTCTGACAGGGGAAAGACAGCAGCGGACAGAATAAGATTGGGTCGCAAACGGCGGAGTTCCTGAGACGCTTCAGCGACAAAGCGGTTCACTTGTTCCGCCCGAAACTCTGTCCACCGTTGCCAAAGGGAGCGACCCTCCGGGGAGGAACTGCGGGGAGAAAGGGTGATGGGGTCTACTCCGGTCAATTTTTCGAACTGCTGACGGGCGGCCAGTCCATACCCATAGGTACGATTGGCCCCCGGATCTTGAAAGGGGTAACGAATGTAATCGAATTGCAACCCATCTACGTCATAGCGGGTGACAATTTCACTAAAGAGGCGGATGAGATAGCTGCGAACCTCTGGATTCGCTGGGTCGAGAAAGGGTTTGTTTTGCCCGATCGGAACGAAAGCGCCCCGATTATCACGATTGGCCCAGATCGGGTGTTTGGCGATCACAGGGCCGGGATAGGAGGGAGGCAAATTCAGCAGGGCATTGTGCCGGGTATGACCTCCGGCAAAGACCCACACCCAGGCATGCACTTCCATCTTGCGGGCATGCCCCAATTTCACAGCGACCGCCAGGGGGTCCCATCCTTGAATCAGGGGATTTTTCTGGGAAGCTACTTGACTGGGATAAATCGGGTAGCCCGCATTGATTGTTTCAATAAAGACGGTATTAATGCCAGCCGCAGCGAGGCGATCGAAGACACGGGTGAGTCCCGCTTCGGACCCTGCTCGGACGATCGTTCCCCGGTCCAACCAGACTGCCCGAATTTCGGGTTGGGCGACAGGCTGATCCAGGGGATAACTGGCCCAAAGCGTATTTCGGGTCTGCAACCAGACCTGACGAGCGGCTGCATAATTTCTCTGACCGACCAGATCTGTAAAGGCCCGGATGCCTTGCCTTGCTTCGGTAAGGGGCTGTAAGGAGTGAGTACCTTTGGAACTAGAAGACTCTGGCAGGGTTGACTGACTGGAGCGACGGGCAGTTGTAGCACTGTTCACTTCTGCCATGAGTAGGGCGCTTTCCACCCGTCCCGCGAGATTTTCTAATTCCTGCCGTAAGGTGACTGCTTCTAATACGGTGATTGGCAGTCTGCCAGGTTCGACCTGTAATCCTGGAGGAGCAACCGCTTCAGCGGGATCTGTGGATGGGGGGCTGGGGGTTTGGAATAAGGGGCGAGAAGGCGGAGATGGGGCCAGGACTGGCGATTGAGACGTGCGGGCAGGTTGGGGAACGGAAGCGGGGGACGGTTGGTTCTGCCCTTGAGGATGGGGAGGAGTTTGGGTAAGAGAAGTTTGGGTAAGAGGAGGGGTTTGCGTGAGGAGAGCGTTTAAATCGGTTTGCCACTGCTGCCCGGTTACGACTCGTCCTCCCTGGCTGATCCAATCCCGGAGTACAATGATCTGATCCAGGGTCAGGTTTTCTACGCTGGGAAGGGTCAGGACTGTTACCCCTGCCAAGTCACGGGTCGTTTTAACCTGGGTCAGATCGATGGTCCGGTAGGCTACATTAGCGGTTTGCAGGTGGGTGGTCAGTTGTTCCCACTGGGCTGCGTTATATTGATTCCGCACAACCCCCAACACGATCGCCCTCGCCTGGGCAGAAAGGATTCCGGTGCTGAATTGTAGCAAAAGACTCAGAACGGTACTAAGCAATCCAATCCCCAGCGATCGAAGGTGCTGAGGTGAGTCAGGGGGCAAACCAATCAAAGCATGATCCCAAAAGCCGACAGCCCCTACTCTAACAAGAATGGAGGGTGGCGGATCAGGGAAGGATTACGGGACTACAAATTCCCCCCTATTCCCGATCCTCGTTCACTGGGAAACGATCAATCAAGCCAGTTGCCCGCCGCGCATTCTGTTTCAACGTATCAGGGAGATGGGGAACATGGGGGATTTGGGAGAGGAGATCCAGGGTGCGGCGTAGGATGCGGACCACATCCCCCTCGTCCAGGCTGGTATTTGTACAAAGCTCCGTCCAGTTTACCCCCAGTGCCCACCGCTCGACGATCGACACAAGTTGATCCTCTAACCAAATCGGCATCATCACCTGACAGCGCCGTTGTACCTGAAAGAGCTGGCGACGAAGACCCCGCACCTCTCCCAGGGCTTCTTCCACTTCAGAGGACAGGTCGTAGCGGGTCCAACTGTCAGGGCGGGAGGCTTCTGTGACCAGGGCCGCACAAATCGCCGCCAGATGGTGCGGTTCTACGCCATCGAACGCTCCTGACAGGAGGGCCAGCCCCAACCACAATTCATTTTCTCCGCGAATGGCAGCGATCGCTTCTCCGACAAAAGTGGGCCGGATCTGGTCGCCCTGTTCCTCCAGACAACCGAAGAAGGTGAGCACTTCAATCAAGCTCATGAATTCCTGCCAGTGGCGGTGGGAGTCCCGATCCAATTTGGTCTCGCGATCGGTAATTTCTTCCTGGAGAGCCACAATCCGCCGCCGCCTTTTTAACAGTTGCCCTGGGTTTCCCCACTCTCGGGCTGGGTGAGTGTCAATCTGGGCCTGAACTGCCTTCATGCGTTGTA
Organism: Leptolyngbyaceae cyanobacterium bins.59; assembly: GCA_033763635.1. Taxonomy (GTDB): domain Bacteria; phylum Cyanobacteriota; class Cyanobacteriia; genus JANRKG01. Next base: position 2,524 of record JANRKG010000096.1, on the reverse strand, counting down.
TCTGGGCTTTCACTTCTGGAGATTCCCCAAAGTCTGGGATGTCGGGAATCTGGTCTACGATCGCCTGAGTAGTTTCGTCTCCCGGATGGGTCTGTCCCGGTTTCAATGGCAGAGCCGTTGGAGGACCGGATAGGGCATCGACCTGGGCCAGTCGAGGAAACTCACCATGCAGTCCTGCAACCTCGGCGACCGTCACCACATACCAGCGGTTGTCTTGCCCCAAGCAAATGAAATAAGGGGAGGAAGCTCCTGCTCCAGAAACTTTGCTAACGAGAACCGCTGAAAGGGGGGAGTCCTGGTCTGTCTTACTGCTCAAGCTCAAGATAGTTCCCGCCACTGCAAAGGTGAGAGCGACTGCCATATCATCCTCATGGACTCCCTCTGCCTGCTTTTGCAGAATCTTGAGCAGTCGCCGTTCTTCCTTCAACCGTTCGTTGAGTTTCTCGTAGTTAGCGAGCAGTTTTTCATTCACCCCTTCCAAAAACGTCTGGTGATGTTCGAGTTCTTGATACAGGTCATCGATCGCCTGTTGTTGTGGCTTGAGATACAGAGTTGCCAGATATTGCCCAAAACTGCGCTCAACCAGTTCCCGCGCTTCTTCCAGGGTATGGATCTGGAGCAGGTTCAGGACCATACCATAGCTTGGTGTGAACTGGCTCACCAGGGGATCAGCTCCGCTGGTTGCCAGGTAGGCAGCTTCCTTCGCTCCCTCAAAGGCGGTTTGCAGGGTGACGACATGGCCCAAACTATCCATGCCTCGCCGTCCAGCCCGTCCCGCCATCTGCAAAAACTCGGAGGGGTTCAAGAGGCGATGACCGCGATCGGTGCGCTTCGAGAGGGTCGAGACGACGGTTGTCCGGGCGGGCATGTTGATGCCCGCAGCAAGGGTTTCCGTCGCAAACACAACTTTAATTAAGCCCTGCTGAAAAAGCTCCTCCACCAATCCCTTCCAGGCCGGAAGAATCCCTGCATGGTGGGCTGCAATTCCTCGATATAACGGGTCCAGATGCTTCCCGCGCGACACCTCTGGATGACTGGCTAAAAACTGATCAATTTGTTGCTTGAGTGCTGCGGCTTCTGCATCGTTCACCAGGGAAATTTGCCCAATTTCTGCCATTGCCTGGTCGCATCCCCGCCGACTGAAGATGAAATAAATGGCAGGTAGCATGTCCCTTTGTTGGAGTTGGCTCACGACGAACGCTAGGGAGGGGCTTTCCTGGCGCTTGCGGGGGCCTTTGGGCTTAAGACGGGGGTTGATATGAGTGCGATCGTCGTTCAGCAGGGGAAAGAGTCCTTTGGGGTTGCCAAAATGGAATCGCAGGGGGACTGGGCGAAAGTCAGAGTAAATCAGGTCCGTTGGCCCATGCACTCGACCGATCCAATCTGTCAGTTGATCGCTGTTGGCAACCGTTGCGGACAGGGCCACCAACTGCACTTCTTGAGGACAATAGATGATGGATTCTTCCCAAACCGTGCCCCGTTGTTGGTCATTCATGTAGTGGCATTCGTCCAACACCACAACTTCCACGCGATCGAGGGAGGTTCCCACTTCCCCAATGGGGGTGCCATAGAGCATGTTACGGAAGATTTCTGTCGTCATCACGAGGATGGGGGCATCTCGATTAATGGAGATATCTCCCGTCAGTAACCCGACTTGATCGTTCCCAAAAATCTCCCGAAAGTCTCGCAGTTTTTGGTTCGATAAGGCTTTCAAGGGAGTCGTGTAAAAGACTCGTCCCCTATTTTTCAGTGCCCGATGGATTGCATACTCCCCAATCAAAGTTTTGCCTGATCCGGTCGGGGCACAGACGACAACCGATCGCCCGCCATCCAGGGCTGCGATCGCCTGTAACTGGAACTCGTCCAACTCAAAAGGGAAAAGTTGCTTTAAATTCAACCCTGAGGAAGGTGATGAAACGCTCACAAACAAATATGCCAACGAGGTGGGAGAAAAATTAATGAGTCTTAAAGAGGGCGAATAGTAACCGCTAAACTCTTGACTGAACCCAATCATCTAACTTGATTGTAGACCCTATCCAATCGGGTGCCTGAGAGAGACGAAACAAGCCAGCAATTTTTTATTGGAGGAAGGAGCTTGATCAACCTTAAAGCATAGGCAATATATGATTTCCTTCATATATCATTCGGTTTAAAGATGCACTTTATTAAGAAACTGATCGACGAAAGGAAGGTTATTTAAGATTTATGCCAACAATGTTGCGATAACAAGGGCGAAAGAATTTAGTCATGAAAGTATGTGACTAGATACTTGCCCAAAAATGAACTCAGTTAGAAAATATTTTTGCAATCTTAAAGACAACATCAACCCAAAAGTTGTTTTACAGTAAAAAAATATCTGCTACTTTTTGAAACGGCGGAAAGTGTGTTGGCGAGGATGTAGTACATCTGTACAAAATCTGATGACAGATGTAAAATAGCAAGGTAGACCTTAGAGGATTTGCTCAAGATGTCTTGAAAACCCTCTGAAAGTAGGGTTCCTTTGAATAAGGGGTGAATAAGGGGT
>JANRKG010000095.1:0-2584 GCA_033763635.1 Leptolyngbyaceae cyanobacterium bins.59 | reverse complement strand
CGTAGATGATCCCTGGTTCCGTTCAGAATGGGGCCAACCTGGAGAAGCCTTTCTGAGTCGCGATCGCGAATGCGTGATTGATGAACTGCACCATCAGCGATCGATCCCCGGCTTTCCTTCGTGCCAAAATCTCCAGGTCGTTGCAGGGACATTCTTGGATGGGGACGCTCTTCATGCCATGAAGCGATCGCTCTGAGGGTTCGGGATCTGCGGTCAATGGAGTCCAGGGACCAGCAAAGCTGCGTAGTTTGGCGCTATTGGGGCTTTCAATGAACTGAAATCTGGGAACACACGGCTTTATGCAAATTCAGCAATATGACGTTATTAACTGTTGAGCAGGTAGCACGGTTTGAACATCCATTGCGGTCTGCTAGGGCTTCAATGCGATCGGTTAGGGTCATGGCTGTAATCGAGGGAAACGTCATGCCTTCAGTGCGATCGCAGGAGTACCTGTTCGGGCTTCGTTACTGAAGGAACTTGTTTTAAGTTTCCCCGATTGGAGCACATAGCGCACTCAAGTGAAATTGTCAAAAAAGCCCGCAACTGCGTGGCAATTTTTTCAGGGAACAGCGGTGGTTTTCTTGTCTTCCTCGACAAACTGGATGCTGCTTGCACTAATCAGGCCAGCGTGGTCGCACTTAATCTGAACATTGCAAATGGGAGAATATGGGAGCGTTAAAGCGAATGCAACGCTCCCTATTGGAGCCTTCATGGAAAACGCTATGATCCAGGTAGGGCGTTTTTTGGGTGACGGGTCATGCTCTCGCCTCGAATTCGGATCAGGGATATCAGTAAAACGGTCAAGGAGTTTTCCCAGGAACCTCCGAGCGCAGCAGAGCAGCTTCGCAATGAACTCATGCCGTGGGTCGATCTCGATGAAGACCAGCTTGAGGTTTTTGTGGCCTACGTTGAAGAACTGCGATCGATCGGCGTGGTGCTGCAAGATGAACGGCTCCAAGAAGCCCTCAATGGCAACCCTCAGAACATTGAACCTGCCATTCAAGCGGTGTTGGAGTATGGCGATCGGTTACGGGAAAAGCATGAGGCGTTCGAGGACCAGTACCATGCGACCCATTGCTTGATCAAGGCATTGCATGAGGGGTGGAAGCCGAATCATGCTAATTGATTGCTTGATTGATGGGTTGATCTGGAGCCAGGACAGCTTATGCCACCCAGTCCTTACACAGGGTTTCGGATTGCTGAATGACCCTTTCGACAGGGTGGCTTTGATGGCCTGGAAGAACCAAACCTCTTCCCTGACAGCGATCGCTGCTGGTTCCGTGGCGCACAGGGCAAAGGATGGAGATGGTGGAAGCGGCGTTTGTTCTCATAACAGATGAAGTTGAGATTAGCCCGCCGCAGGAGCAGGACGTTGATGATTGACTGATGGGTTTGTTGTGGGATTAACACGAGGTACACTGGCAGGTGCGTTTAACTGACGAGCCATTGTTAACAGGGTTTGACTAAACTGTTTAGCCTGATTTGTGTTCTTATGAAATAGAACTAAACAAGCGCTTCCAGAATGCACTACAATCCACTGCTGTTTAATCACAAAGAAGAGAATAATAGGCACGATACCAACAAGCCAGATGATCGTTGCGATGCCTAAGATCAGGAGCCACCAAATGCGCCCTTCCACAACCTCTACAGAATCAATTTTTTGAATGCGAGTGTAGATCTCCTTAGTTTCTAAACCCAAATTGAGTGCGACCGTGCCTCGGAGGATGTCGCCATCAATGCGCATACTGGCTTTACCTCCAGCGGGAACTACAACATTGCCCCACACCTGCCCTGGTCTACCGACGATTTCCGTAACGCCTGAATTGGCACGTTGGATCTGGCTATTATTCATATTCTTTACCTGCTTATGGAAGGTGGACGGTGAGAACCTAGAGAGCATTTGTAGAGCAAATCTTTAAGTTCCATTCCAGTATTCCCAGCAGAAAAGAGAAATCCTCAGGGACTCTTTAAGGTAGAGTGCTGTCTACTGACTTTACTTGTTTTCTTTACGAACTACTCCTATCAGTTTTGAGTGGTTTAGATCTTGATCCCCTGTCCAGTTTTGAGAACTACCTCAAACTTCCCAGTCATCACCTTCCTGGCAGTTGCCTTGCTTGAGTAGCATTACAATCGCGTGAGACTGGCTGTTTGCGGATCATATTGAAATTGATCGAGGGTTCCTTCCTTGATTTTTTCAATCACGTCCTCAATCACTGGTAAGGGAACGAGGAACCACTCTCTTGGTTTTACGGGCGTACCGAATCGATCCTGTAATTCCACGTTCAATCGGGCGTTGTCGAAAAACTTGTGAAGCAGTGCCTCAAGTCCTTTGCGATTAATATTCGCCAGTTTGAATGTTGCGACAATTTCCACATCGGCTAACAGATAGGTCGGGTCTTTCTTAGCGTTAGCAATCCGCTTTTTCACGTCGCCACCCGTTACCCCAATTTTGTGAACAACCGATCGATTTGCAACAATAAAGGGATCATCGGATTGGCTCCTCAGCACGTAAATGTAGCCCGTTGGCCAGTCGTCTTCGGCTTCAACGTGCGAAAACAAGGGGCCGAAATCTGGGTTGGTGATG
>JANRKG010000094.1:0-3120 GCA_033763635.1 Leptolyngbyaceae cyanobacterium bins.59 | reverse complement strand
CCAAACTGGAAATGCTGCTGTATCCAGCCCTCGCAGTGAAGAAAACCACCGATGCGATCGCCAAGCAAGCGGCATGGAAGCAGGGCCTCTGGCTCCCGGATATTCCGACTGCTGAAGCGGAACGGATGGCACGGGTGGTGTTGGGTATTGTTCCCTTCCTTGTTCCCGGCAAAGAATGGACTGACGAAGACCTTGAGCCATTGGGGAAATTGGCTCGTCAATGTGCAGCCGATGTCAAACGCTGGCTTGGCTTTACCATTCCCCCAGACCCGGAGATAGCCAACAACATCTGGATCTTCCGCCGCATGTTGCAGCAACTGGGCATCGTCACCCAAGCTAAACGCAAGACTCGCCAGCAGATCCGATCGGTGTGGGTGGAGGAGGAAAGCTGGGCACAGGTGCAAGAAGTGTTAGCCCGACGGCAGGAACGACGGGATGCGGCAACTGAAAGAATGGGTGAAGTGTCGTAACCCCCTTGATTATGAGTAATAAATAGAGGCCCTTACAACCGATGTAGATTCCAAAGACCACAGGCAAACGAAACTGCTCCCCTGATTAAGCAAGGGGATGGGTGTTGCTTGGCTTTGGCAGAGTTTTGCCCTGTCAGCGATCGCTGAAGGTATGGGAATTGCAGCGGAAGCTATCCCACTTAGTTCAGTGAGTTCTCATGCAACCAGATTCCCGACATTGCTCAGACGATCGTTTCCACTGAGCCAGGATGAGGCTTGCTTGGGATCGGTGAGTTTGGTAGAACACCAGTCATGTAATAGGAATTTAATTTAAGGTCAACAGAGAATGTCCCTGAAACCTTGATTTTACGTTCCCAAGATATAGTTCCTTTGCCCTGTTTTTGATTAGGTGGCCGGTGCTCTAAAGACCAACAGGACTAGAACTTACACTCTATTACGCCTTTTCAAAAGCTCTGTATAGGCAGTTTCCAGATCATCTACAAAATCAGTATCAACATTATTGGGGCATAAGTTCAGCCTGGATTGAGTCGCTCCATCAAGCTTGATGTTCCAAACTGACGTGCCGTAGATCAGGCAATTGACTAAGATGGCTTCGCTGAAATCAGCTTCTGTTAAGTTCGATCTTCGTAAGTCTGCGTTTTTCAAATCAGCACCAGTCAAGTTGGCTTTGATAAGGGTTGACCTGAAAAATCTTGCCCAGTGAAGATTCGTCTTTTGGAATGAGGCAGACTCCAGATTGGCATAGCAAAGAGAGGCGCTTTCTAAATCCGCCTCATCAAAGTTGGCTCCGGCCAAGTCAGCATTATTAAAGTTAGCACCTCGCAAGGTTGCACCTTGCAAGTTCGCACCCAGAAGCTTGGCCTTATAGAACATCGCTTCGCTAAAATCTACTCCTTGCAGATTGGCATTACTCAAATCAATTCTGGTGAAATCCTTCCGTACAGGCTTTGCTCCCACCAGATCCGGAACGATCATCGGATTCTGTTTCCGCCAACGATTCCATGACATAGATCCAGATTCAAGCATCGCTAAATGCCGAGGGTCGTAGCTGCGAGCAAACTCCTTTACTTCCCCAGCACTATCATCGCCAAGTAGAGCAAAAAACTCTTCTAACTTATAGTCCAGAAGCTGGGCTAAAGCAGGGAAGTATCTGTGCTCAGGTAATGCTGATCCTTTCTCCCACTTAGCAATTGTCGGTTGACCTACAGGAGGATCAAGCAACTGCCCCAGCCCCTTTTGCGTTAAATGACGGGCTTGTCTCAGTTTCTTTAAGAGAAGGGAAATTGGCTTCTCAGATAACTCTAATGCTTCAGGATTATCCACTGAATCATAACCAGAAATGCATTCTTCATCTTATTGTACTCTTCCAGGAATCAAAAACTTCAGTATTTCCTCTTTATCGCATTCCATTGGGAATGTGTAACAATAATTTCTTATCTTGGCTAGTACGTAGTACTATCACTGACTAGTCTGAATATCCCTACCTTTTGCCCTAACACCCGAATTTTCTAGACCTTGCGAGTTTAAGACAATCATTAGGGAAATCAGGCAGGGTTAAACCTGTTTAGGTAGATTGTGGTAGCACATTTCACAAACCCGTACAAAGCTGTCTAACCAATATGCTGCGGCGATCGGGGATCTGACCCAAACAGTTGATCTTCTTTAGCGTTCCGGGTACTGGTTTGATCCATGGAGATAATTTTCGTCAGCCCTAACTTCATCGCCCCAGCGCTCGCTACATTGCTGAGTCAAACGCTTCTGGGTAGGCTGATCCCTCAAGTTTTTACCTTTGGAAGTGGAAGGAGCGTGATTATGTTCTAGAACATCCTAGAAAGCTAAAAACCCCATCTGCTGGTAACAGAAGGGGCCTAGCGGCTTAGAAGCCAGTCGGTATTCAAAAAGGCCGGGACTCTAACTGAAAGCTTTAGCAGGCAGGAAGTTAGATGACCCGATGTAGAACAATCGCACTCGTTGAGAGCCAACAGGCTGTTGTGCTCACTAGGAGCCTTGCGTTCATTCTAGGAGTAGTTTGCCATAACTGGCAAGACTCCTAATTTGTGTTGCGCGTTTTTTGCAACTCCGCATGGCTCCCCATCTCGCTTCAGACAATCATTGGGAGTTTATTAGGATGCATAAAAATCTTGTGCGGATGGAGCTTCGTGCTTCATCCAATTTCTGGTGCGCCTGTCAGATTCGTCACCTCTATCGAGTTAAACATCGAGCGACTCATTCACCGAAGGATACGCCTTACTGCTTCATCCAGCCCTCTGAACAAACGGGTCTTGGGCATAGAGGATCAAGGGGAGGTGCCCGATGAATACAGTTGCACCTTCAATGTTCAAGTTCTCAGTTAACACCAGGGGGAAGAATAAAGACTGGGATTTTCATCAACTCTCAAGTCACTTCCAGGATCAAAGCGGAACGTTAGCTGATGTCATTGAGCATGTTCAAGCAGGTCATGCTCTATGTGCAGGTCTACTCAACGGGCAATGGCGAAAGAAGACGAATTTTGCAGGGTCTCAATGGATTCTTTCTGAGATTGACAACTCTACTGTCCTAAAAGATGAACAGGGCCAGGTGGTGAAAGGCCCAGACGGAAAGGCCATCAAAGTCTATGACCCCCAAATGACTTTGGCGGATGCTCTTGCCA
>JANRKG010000093.1:0-22610 GCA_033763635.1 Leptolyngbyaceae cyanobacterium bins.59 | reverse complement strand
AGCCGTCAACCCCCGGATGAAGGAACCCGATCGAGAGGGTTTCTCAAGGCAACAATTCTCGGCCCGCAGGAAGCATCTCAAAAGGGACGGCAACCAGGCGTTGCCATGCAGGACCGTCAATGGGATGAAAATTCGTGATTGAAGCATAATTCTCGGCATTCACAGACTTCCAGAACTCAAAGTAGTGCTGGATATCAAAATCCTGATTGTGACTCCAGTTCTGCAACTTCGTGAGTAATTCAGCTTCACTTCGCCCCCAGGAGAAATGAAGCAGATTTAAGGGCGACACAACACGGGGTTGGGATGTTTCTCGACAGTCTGTGTACAAGCCAGGGGTCTTGATCCCAATGGCAGTGTACTCAATAGGTGGGTCAATCGCCAAAACAAACTCATCGAGTACTTTGAATACAGAAATCCATCGGGCGTAAATGCAAGCTTCAGGATTTGCGGTCAACATCCACTCCTGAAATGGAAGGGGATTGAGCAAAATTTCGTCGGCATCAATTTGTATGATCCAATTGTCACCCTGACAGTAATAGGAAAGATAATTTCGTTCGCGGGTATCATTTTCACGAGCCGAACTTAGAGGGTGAAAATTGTCCTCAACCAATCGAATTTTATGAGCATGATCGTACTGATTTAAGAATGTTTCAAAACCTGTTAGATCAAACTCAAATTGATTTCCAGACCAGGTTAGTCGATCTTTGTCAAGGCCTAAAATAATTTCATCTGCCAATTCGTAATAGGAACGGATAGCGCTATAGGCATAACGGTAATCATAAGATAGAAGAGTGATGAAGCTCAGATTAGACATTGGAATTGCAGGCAATAATTAATAGGTAATAAATTAAATTTATAGCTGTCACCCATTAATTTTTACCCATTACCATCATCAATAAAAGCTTCAAAAAGCTCTAATGCTTGAACGGCTGGCATTAAATATTCTGATTGAGGTCGTTGGGTCATTAATTCAAATCCTCTTTGTGCAATTTTTTCTCTACTTTCAGGCTTGTTCAAAAATTGTAAGCAAGTTTCTACTAACTGATCATAGGGAGCAAAAACTAACCCTTCCGAGAACAAATTTTCTTCCGGATCATGTCCCTCTTCTGAGATGACAAACTTATGATTTGCAAAGAGGTAGGAAGCCCGAACCAACTCAAACACTCTGGCTTCATAGAGATGGATATTTAACACCATTTTAGCCCTGGCAATCCATCGATCCCGTTCTGCACCGTATACCTCGGAAATTACTTTGACAACAACCCCCCGGTTTTGCAATTGCTCTAGGATAAATTGACGGCGATCGTTGGGAGTCCCAAAAAAGAGTACATCAATCTCTTCTTCCTCCGATGGAATACGTGTGAGTTCTGGGACATATCCAATGGGGAGGTAAAGTGCATGGTCAATCCCCATCTGAGTCAATGCTTTGAGGTTGTTCTGGCTATAGTCCCAAAGGGGATATTGGCGAAACAATTCTACCAGTTCAGGTTTGAGCCAGGGAGAACCGGGAAAGATTTGTTCTAGATTGTAAAAAATGGAACGGGGGGCAATTTCCGTCGGAAAGAAGGGCAGTAAATTTGAGCCGAGGATAATATGCCAGCGATCGGGAGTTGTGGTTTCAGCCGTGAGGATGGAGTCGTAACCAAGGGTCAGAAGTCCATAGTGAATTGCTTCTGCGATTTCCCAGAAAGCTTGGCTATGGAGGTACTGATCAATCGCAACAATGGAAACCGCGAACTTCATGACCGCAAATTTAATGACAGGCACTTCCAGGATAGAAGCATTGCCGCCATTCAAACATGAGAGTTCAATTGAATTTTATTTGGGCCTCAAGTATCCATTGGGTTTGAGTTGAACAAGTCCAACCCATCTCGACAGAAGTTCCTAAGGGCTTCCTGAATTTCGGGGACCGGGCAACAGTTCCCCTCAAATTCCCAGTTTTGCACGGTTGAGAAGCGCCACTGTTTGCCCTGGTGGTCGAAGCCAGCGAGTTCAATGCCGATCGCCCGATAAGTCTTCGCGATGGGGTCTTCGTGGAAGCGAATCTGGACCAGAATACTGCGGCTCTGGAACAGGCGCGATCGGCCCGGAAAGTGGAACCCAATATCGATCGATTCCGGATCTACCCATTCCTGCGTATCCGGATCATTTAACCAGGGTTTTAAGTCAGACCTGGCATCTGGAAACTTCGCTTTAAAGAGATTGACAACTGATGCGATTTTGTTCGCAGCATTCAGGCTAATCGCTTGTTCAGCAGCGTTCACCGATCGAACTCCTCATTAAGGGTAAAAAACTTTCTTAGAATTATTAAATATTTTGTTATCTTCCAGATGTAAAGGACATCATCCTAAATATCTGTTCGCATCGTTACAGTGCTTATGAACAGGGCATATCCAACAGGGTTGACTGAAGGCAGGGAACAGATTTTGATTTGAAGATTGCTGTTCACCCAGCCCAACTGACACAATAACCCAATACGATCATTGGATAAGCGTCATTGGATACTGCGAGGAAAAAATGAGTCAACCCTGCCACTTGGAAATGGATGCTCCCTGTCATATCCTCGTTGAGGGGAATCCAGCCATTGTGTATGCTAGTCGAGGCGGCGGACCCAGCCGAGTGCTGCCCCTACTGGAGCGATTTCTGGAGAAGTTTTGGCAGGAGCGGGATATTTCGGGCCAGGATGCGGATACCCCCGAATGTTTGGTTGCCCAGATTGTTGTTCGCTTTGGCTTTGAGATTTGCGAAGATGACTTCTCGAACCTCCGAGTGGGGATTCGCTATGATCCTCGTGCAGACTACTTATATCTGGTCTCTGCCGATCGACAAATTAGTGTTTGGGTACCAGAAATTGAATACCGGGGCAATCCAGCTTCCGGGCTAGGGGGATGCCGTCATTGGACCCCCCCCGCCGAGTTGGCAAAGGAATTGGAATCATTCCATACAGCAGCGATCGCCGGAAAATCTCTCAAAGCCAAGGACGAGTGACCTTTTCCAACTCTGCGATCTCGGTTGGAGTTAAGGTCCATCCCAGGGCACGCACATTCTGCTTCACCTGCTCTGCACTCTTCACCCCCACAATGGGGATCACTCCTCCCTGGGCAATCAGCCAGTTTAAGGCAACCTGGGCAGGGGTGCGATCGTTCGCCTCCGCAATGGCCTCCAATACCTGCATCACAGGAGCCAGTTTTTCCATTCCCTCCCGTCCAAAGCGGGTATCGAATTGGCGGGCACCCGTTGGAGGCGTTGAAAAGGCAGTATACTTCCCTGTCAACAATCCCTGAGCTAGAGGACTGTAAGCGAGAATTGTCACCCCCAGGTTGCGGGCTGTTTCCACAATTTTCTTGCTCTCAACTTGGCGGGTAATCAGGGAGTACCGGACCTGATTAGTGGCTAATCGAATCCCTCGCTTTGCCAGAATCTCATGGGCGGTTCGCATCTGATCGGCAGAGTAGTTGCTGACCCCCACGGATCTGATCCGTCCCTGTTGCACCTCATCCGCCAGGGCATTCATCAGAGTTTCCTGACTCATCAAAAAAGCAAAGGGCCAGTGGACTTGATAGAGATCGACGCGATCGACCTTCAACCGTTTCAAGCTAGCTGTCAATGCCTCTTTCACCGCATTGCCCCCAATTCTCAAAGGATTGGGACCATACTTGGTGGCAATTTGGGCGGTTTGGCCCGTTTCGCGCATGAACTGCCCCAGCAAACTCTCTGAAACGCCCATGCCATAGACTTCAGCGGTATCAAAAAATTTAATCCCTGCCCCGATCGCCGTTTCAAAGGCTTTTCGCAATTCTGCATCGCTATAATCCTTGCCATAGCTCCAGAACAGCTTATCGCCCCAGGCCCAGGTTCCAATACAAAGGGGTGGAACTTGCGGCCCATTGCCGCCCAGCGTAATGGTTTGCATGGTTAACTTCCTGTCGTGCCGTTACTTTCTTCAAAGTTTAGCGCTGCTTTGTGGAGAGGAACGACAATAAGGTAAGGCAGAAGGCAGAGGGCAGGGAAAACCCTAAAATCCCGCGAATCCGCTGGTTGAGAGGTACATTTCGTTCCAGGAAGGGGGGCGGTAATCTTGATTGATAGCCTGGTCTACGTAGCCGACGATTCCCGGCAGGTCTTCCCCGCGTAAACTCCGTTCCATGAACAGGTGCAACTTCTGTTCCCACCCTTCGGGATAGTCACGAATGACAGGATGGCGGATCAGCATCGGTTGGTATTCACCCTTGTCCGGATCGACCAGAATATCCAGGCTGAGGACTCCGAGCGGACGGATGAAGATACCTGTGGCAGCGATCGTAAACTCGCCATCTAATTCTTTTTGCTTGAGAACAACAACAAAATGCCCCCCCTCTGGGATCTGATAGGGAAGTTGGCTGGGGTTATGGATGGGCTTGACTTCAATGTTGTAACCCCTGGTCAACCCTTCTTCTAGCGTGATCTCTTCATATTGCTGGTCGGGATGGGGCACGTAAATGGTAAACCAGTGTGGCTCAAACCAGGGGTTCATGGCAGTCTCATCTAATTCCTCTTTCCAGGCACTGTAGGTTTTGCGGAGTTCCTGCCCCACATGGCTTTCCTGATTGCACAAATGCACCAGGGAAAGATTCACAACACACTGATCAAACCGACTGGCTCCTAAGACTTTCATGGATTTTTCCTTCTACCCTTTCCCTTCATTGAACCGAGGGAAAGAAGGATGATTCTGTAAGCGTTTTAACGCGATCGAGTATCTAAAGATTTTCTATAGGAAAGATGATCATCATTAATTACTGAACAACCGTTGTGGGAGATGTTTATGGTTCATGTGGGCAATGTCCAGGGCAGGAACACAGGACCACATCTCGTCTAAAGGCGTTTGTCGGGCGCGTTGCACCGTCAGGCGATCGAGTTCGTGAGGAGTTAAATACATACACGATCGCTCTTACAGGTTTGACAAAGTTCAATAGGATAAACCAGTGGAAGTGTGTTCAAAAACACAACACCCTAAGACACTCATACTTAGAATGCCTGAACTTTCAACTAAGAGTAAATTCAATTAATAGTTACTCAATAAGAAGTAAAAGTAAGAACTGAGTTCTTTAAAGATTAAGGAACTCAGTTCTTAAAACTTCGCAACTTAATACTTATAGATTTCAATATCTATGAAATATCTATGAAATAACTTCAAGCAATTCTATGAAAATTCTCCATGAGGATTTTGTGTGGCTTCCAAAGTAGAGATAGCTTCTTTAAGCTATTGCACTTCTTTAAATAGTTAAATAACGCCCTCCATCTCAAAGAGAGCGCTGTAGGATTTGATACACCTTAACCTTTTTATAGATTTCTCTTAATTTAGATGTGGGAGAACTATAGGTTGTTATCACTACTAACTATAGAGAATCCTAATCATGGCAGGTTTCATTAACCAGGGCAAAACGGCTGATCCCTCCTATGTCAGTACTATCGCCGGTTCCTCTGCCTCCTCTGCTTTTACTTTAGTTCCCTTGCTTACAGTAGGGGATGAAGTTCCTCTCCTCACTAGCACCTTCAGTGCCACGACCGTTCCTGCCGTAAGTTCAACCCAACGCTTTGCCTTTACTGGCATTCCTGACGGAACAGGATCTAGACAAGTTAAGGTTGACGGTCGAACCTTTAATTATGTGTGGGTAAACCACGAGTTGAGCAATGCAGCCTCGAGTGATATTTCCACTACGGCTACAGGTCAGACGATTCGCGGGGCCAGAGTTTCCCTGTTCGTCTTCGATGAAAACTGGAATGCGATCGGGGGACGCAACCTGATTGAACGGGCGGTTGATTCCACCGGAACCTACACCCTGAACACCACAACTGGGCTTTACACAAACACTGCCGGAGCCACCCTCTCCTTCAACCGCTTCTGCTCTGCTTACCTGGCTGAGACTGGATTTGTCAATGTCAATGGGCAGGAAGTACCTGTGTACTTCGGACCTGAAGAAGGCGGCAACACCAGTCGCGGTTGGGCTATCACACCCGATGGCACTGCCCTTGCGATCGATGGGTTGGGCCGATATGCGATGGAAAATGTCGTTTCCGCGTCCCAGTATCGGGCTGTGAATTCGACCCGAACTGTATTGTTCGCCGCAGAGGACTTTACGGACGGGGAACTGTACATGTGGGTGGGCAATCAAACAACGGCTGACCCCAACGGCTTTGCCAGTGCAAATGGCGACTTATATGTGCTGCGGGTAGCAAATACAGAGTTTGAAGGCGACATCACTGAAGGCCAAAAGACTGCTACCTGGACAAAGGTGGATAAGTCCGCTGTCTTCAATGCAGATGGCACTCCCAAAGCGAATGGCGCTGACCTGAGTACCTTTGCGAACACCACAGGTCGCTCTACCAACTTCCAGCGGTTAGAAGACTTTGCTGAAGACCCCAACAACCCTGGCACCTTCTACTTTGTTAGCACTGGGACGAATAGCCGCAAAGGGCAGGGGGCCGCCGCTGGAACCACTACCACCGCCACAGAAGCAGAAAACCCCTATGGAAAACTCTATCGCTTCACCCTGAACCCTAATGATCCCATCGGTTCAATCAGCAACTTTGAACTCTTGCTGACAGGGGGGCCTGGTAAGGGAGTCAGCTACGACAACATTGTGGTGGACCGATCGGGGAACGTCCTGCTTCAGGAAGACGAGACGGCCTTTGGCGGAGCAGTGATGTCCGCAGAGAATCGGGAAGCTTCGGTCTGGTCCTTCAACCCCACCACCAAAGCCATCACCCGACTCTTCCAGGTCAATGAAAGCGCCGCAGGGTCTCAATTTGATGTCCCTGCCACGAAGGGTGAATGGGAAACCTCTGGAATTATTGAACTTCCTTCCTACTCCTTGGTTAACCGGGGAGCTTATCTGTTTGATGTTCAGGCCCATAGTGTCAGAAACTCAACAGGTTCCACAACAGTTCTCAACGGTAACCATGTGGAAGGGGGCCAACTATTGGTCGCCCTACCCGAAGGAGGTTTCGCCCGGACCCAATCTAACGTTTTCTCCCTGAATACTGCACCTGCGGGCATTCAACCCACTGGAAATCAAACGTTACGGTTTAATTTAACCTCCCGTGCAAATTCCCAGGGGGGAGTTTACGAGTACGGTGCATTTAAGGTGGATGATGCAGAAGGCCGAATCAATGGAATTCTGCCCGGTCAATCGGGTTATGTCGCCGCTGTCCTGGCTCGGAGACAGGTGATTTTCTCGACTCTGGCGGATGGTCTCGGTGGCAACGCTCCCCGGGATGTTGTATTCAACCAGAGCGATCGCCTCGGCTTCTACGAAACCCAAAACTTTGGTAAAGGCACCCAAACCACCTTGCTAGGGGTGGGGAATGGTTCTGCCCTGACGGTGAACGATGTACAGCAGTTTAATACCTCTTCCTCTGCGTTGCGCTGGTCGAGTGGTGCCGCTCTGCAACTCGAAGCAACCGCAAATGCTCCTAGTGCGGGGAGTAATCAAGAGAATAATGCAGCCATTTTAGATTTGCGTGGACTCACTGGCAACATTAGTACAACGTTCACGGTGAATCGGGAAGCGGCATTCAACAACTTTGTAGGCTTCTACCGGGTTGATGATGCGAATGGAACGATCAATGGCAACACGCCAGGGGCCGCTAACTTTAACCGTCAACAATATGTTAATGATGCGCTAAGTTCACGGCGGATTGCGGTTGACTTGACGGTTGCCAACCTGGCAACAGCGGATATTGGCGGCACTTTAACAGGCGGGTCTATCCTGGCTCCCTTTATTGTTGCTGATGGTACACTGGCCCAGGGGCAAAGTGGAGCAAATCCAGTTTACTTCTCCTATGGAGCGGCAAATACGGATGGGCTGACCCACATTGTCAATCTAGGAAATCGCATGTTTGGGTTCGAAGACCTGACGGGTTCCGTCAATGACTTTGATTACAACGATATCGTGGTGCGAGTTGCATCCCCTGCGTTGGTTTAGGTTGATTTTCCACCCGTGCGATCGATCGCACGACTCAGCACTCTAGATAAAAAAACCCCCTTTCATTTGAAAGGGGGTTTTCTAGTAAGGGCAATCGTATTTGTTAGAAGCTGAACTGGGTTCGGAAGTTACCCACGTAAATGGGAGGGTTGCTACTGAAGTTATTCGGCTCTGCGATGATGTAGAACGCAGGGGCAATTCCAACGTTGTCACTCAGAGGGTAATAGTAGGTGAACTCCAGCTCGTACTGCTTACCCCCATTCCCTGCCCCAGAAGCCAGGAAATTTCGACCGTTGGTAACGGTATAAGGAACCAGGTAGGAGAAGGTTGCCAGCGCACCCGGTTTACCCAGATCCGGGAAGGCTAGCCCAACGTGATAGGCCTGGGCACCGATGTTGCCCACATAGCCCAAACCGGAAGGACGGTACAGATTGCTGGTAGCGTACCCATAGCGACCAAAGATGCCAAACCCTTTCGCAAGTTGCCAATCAAAGTTCACACTAAAGGTATCCGATGCCGCATTTCCTAGAGGACTCAGAATACCTGGAACGGTTACAGTGTCGGCGGCAATCCCATAAATAGGTTCCGTGCCAATCAGGCCACCGCCGGGAGGTAGGGCGAAATTAGTACGGGTATAGAGAAGCCGGACGGCTGCATCTGGAATGGGCCGGAATGTTAACTCTGCTGTAATGGTATTCAAACCACCGAACAACCCTTGGTTGGCCCTGGGGTCAGATGCAGAGTTGAACGGCGTAATGGTCGGCACGAATTCCGTACTCGATCCCAGATAACCGACATTGAACTTCAGTTGAGGGCTGATGTCCCACAAAACAACCGCACCGGAACCGCGATCGAGACCATTGAGCAGGGTACTTCCCCCAGAGTTGAAGCTGCTCGAACCAAACAGGAAGAAGTTATAGCGGTTGTTGTCGAAGTAGCGGTACCAGTTCACACGAGGCCCAACAACAACCTGAATGTTATTGGTCGCTGGGAAACTGTAGAAGAATTCCCGAATCACAACCTGGGTGGATGCCTCAATGTTTTGTCCGCGAAGGAACCCTCCATTGTTTTCAAAGGCGGTTTGATCGGTAAAGGGCGTTCCAAAGGTATTGAACAAACCAGCGGAGCCATAAAGGTTTGCTGGGGAAATTCCATTTCCAACCGCTAGCTGGGTCACCAGATTATCTCGTCCGGTGAAAGAGGTATTGAGGGTCAACCAGGCGAGGGCACTGAAGGTAATTGACGGGTTCCGATCGATCAGGCGATCGGCAGGTTTGGGTAAACCTGTGAATCCAGCGTTGAAGATATTATCCCCCTCAGCCCGGACGGTTCCCGGTGAACCCGCCCCCGTCAGGTTAAAGAACACCAACCCGCTCAGTTTGGTGGTGGTTGAGAATTGTTGGGCTTCGAGTTTGGCAGTCCGAGCTTCGAGCGCATCCACCCGACCTCGCAAAGTTGCCAACTCCGCTGCAAACTCTTCTTGTAAGCGTCGGAGGGTCTCAAGATCTTCCTTCGTTACAAGATCGGAAGTAGCAGCGGCAATGAGTTCATTAATCCGGTCCATACAGGCATTCAGACCCGCGGCGAACTCATACCGAGTCATGGGCCGACTACCCCGGAACGTCCCATCGGGATAGCCCGCAATACAGCCGTAACGCTCTACCAGGGATTGCAAGGCTGGAAAGGCCCAATCCGTTGGTTTGACATCGGAAAGCTGAGAAACAGAAGTTACCTGAGCCGCACTGTTAGCAGGTTTACCCTCTTCGAGTTGGGAAAAAGAGGGCATCCGTTCCATGCCCGTCGGGGCTTGTCGAGAAGCGGGATTCGCAGACGCAGATGGGGCGTAGCAAATTCCCATTCCGACGATCGCTGGAAGCCATAGCAAGAGATTTCGAAGCACATTCGGCTTAAACATGGGTATCAACCCTCTCCTCACACACAGAATGATTTAAATCACCTCGAAAATGTACAAAAGCTGTACAAATTAAGGGCAGTTTATCAGGTTTGCTTTTGATCCGTTCCCTAGTAAAGGTGTGCAAAAAGTAATGGAAAGGTTCGATCCACGATAAAAGAGGGATGGAGAATCATCAGAAGTTTGCTATGATTACTCGCCGCTAATTCCAATTGCTCCCAAAGTTCTCAACGATCGCTCCTGGGCATCGGTTAATCCGGTTGTTCCCGTCAGGTTCAAGCCTTCATAGGGGCGAGGAATTCGGAAGACCGTCAGACAATGACCTGTTTCCCCATCCCACAGGCGAATGGTTTCATCCTGGCTGCAACTTGCCAGCGTTTTTCCATCAGGGCTGTAAACCAGGGAACGAACCCAGCGATCGTGTCCTTCCAGAACCCGGAAAGGATGAGCTTCAACGGTACGAATTGGGCCTTTTTGCTGAACACGCCAGAGCTTGATCTTGCCATCCCCACCGCTGGTTGCGAGAATCTTGCCGTCGGGCTGGTAGACGATCGCCAACACAGGAGCGTGATGGGCTTGCAGAATTTGGTGACACTGCCCTGTTTCCACCTGCCACAGGCGCACCTTTCCTTCCGAACTGCCACTGACCAATGTTCCACCATCAGGACTGAAGGCAACACAGCGAATCCAACTGGCATGCCCGGTCAAAACCTGGCAGCATTGGCCCGTTGCCCGCTCCCAGAGACGCACCGCTTGATCCTGGCTACCACTGGCGATCGTTCGTCCATCGAGGCTAAACGCCACTGACCAGATGCCGCTCTGGTGGCCTTCTAAGGTTTGCCCACACTTCCCTGTTGCCAGATCCCAGAGTTTGACCTTTCCATCCAAACTACCACTACAGAAGGTGTGCCCGTCAGGGCTGAAAACCAGGGACCAAACCGCATCTTCGTGTTCTGTGAGGATTCGCTGGCATTGCCCTGTGCTGGCATCCCACAGGCGAATCGTGTGGTCTTCACTACTGGTGACTAACCAGTTTCCATCGGGGCTAAAGGCAGCAGACCAGATCCAGTTCTGATGCCCCTGGAATTCCTGCAATCGCTCTCCTGATTGGGTGTTCCAATACCGAATCATGCGGTCCTGCCCACCGCTGACCAGGGTTTTACCATCCGGGTGAAAGGCGATCGTCCAAACTCCCCGACTCCGGCCCTGTAGCACCCTCAGGCATTGATGGGTGGCACTGTCCCACAAGCGGACTGACTGATCTTCACTGCCACTCGCTAACAAATAGCTTCGTTGGGGGTGGGTGCCGCGACTCTGTACAGGGCTGAACGTAACGGCAGAAACCCAACTTGTATGCCCCCAGAAGACTCGCACTTCTTCGTGGGTCTGCCAGTTCCAGACCCGCACCGTTTGATCATCACTGCCACTTGCGAGATAGTACCCGTCGGGGCTAAAAGCAACACTCCGAACGGCATGGGTGTGACCTGTGAGTCGTTTGAGGTAGCGGTAAGTTTGCACCTCCCAGAATCCGATCGTCCAATCCGCACTGCCACTTGCAAGGTAGCACCCGTCGGGGCTGAAGGCGATCGAGGTGATGCCCTCACCATGCCCCTCTAACACCTGCAAACAAGTCCCTGTTTCCAGATCCCAGAACCGAATCGTGCGGTCATAGCTACCGCTGGCTAATCCCCATCCAGATTGAGGGGGAAGGGGCGCAAACGCAACGGCATGAACTTCATCCCGATGCCCTATCAAGGTTTGGGCCAAAATTCCTGTTTCCATCTCCCAAACCCGGACCAGACCATCTTCACTCCCAGCAGCTAACCAGGCTCCATCGGGACTGAAGGCCAGGGAAAAGATCCGGCTCGTATATCCCTGAAGGGTGTGTTGAGAACAACCCGTTTCCAGGTTCCACAGGTTAATACTGCCATTCGCACTTCCAGCCAGAATGGGCTGGGTCGGACTAAAGGCGATTGCCCACCCCCAACCGTCTTCTGCCCGATAAGTTTGCAGTTTTTTGCCATCCCTGACCCGCCACAGGTGAACTTCGTAACTGGCATCACTCGCTGCCAAAAATCGCCCCTCGGGGCTGAAGGCCACCGCCAGAATTTGACTGAAGGTTTCCATGAACTCCGATCGCGCCAGATCCGATCGCGCAAAATTCACCTGATGGAGTTCCACATCCCGGAGATAGGCTTGCCAGATCGTGAGATTTGAGAAGTTGCGATGGTGGAGGGGCACCTGAGCATGGGAAAGCAAGTTCAAAACATTTCCTGCCAGGTAGCCCATTTCCTGGGGCGATCGACCCCGCAACGCTGCCACCTGATGCATGAGGCGATCGTCGAGGGTTGCAATCTGAAAAGTTCGCAGCAACTTCTCAATCACAGGGTTCAGGATCAGGCGCACCTGGCTTTCCCGCACGTAATCCTGGGCCTGAGCTTTAATGAGAGCGTGGGTTTGGAGGAGATTGGGGCTTGGGGATTGGGGACTTGGGAGGAGTTCGGTACAGACTTGATCGATCAGGCGATGGGTCATGTATTCCATGACGACGGGTTGCAGGGTGAGAAGCCCCTGACTTCGTTCAATCAACGATCGCAGTTCCAGGGCCAGCAGGGCATCGAGGAGTTGGGTGGGGGAAACGTGGGGCAGCAGGTCGGTCCGGAGTTCGCTCAGGCTGACGGGTTCCCGATCGATCGCCAGCCAGTACAGCAGTTGCTGTTCCAGGTCAGAGAGGCGATTGATCTGTCCTTCTAATAAATCCCGAATATCTCCAAAAACGGAGGTGGACTGGCGGAGAAAGGCGAGAAATTGGGGAACGCTGCCCTCAAAAAAGTCGGCGATCGTCGTTGCCACCATCTTCAGGGCCAGGGGGTTTCCGGCATAGTGATCGGTCAGACATTGCCAGTCATCCCCACTGCCCACAAAGTCACCTTTAACTTGCAGAATTGCTCGACTGGCAGAAGCGGGCAAGCCACGCAGGGCAAAGGATCGAATGGGTAGTGATTCTCCCTCCTGGGTTGCCAGGATGCGCGGTTTTTCCCGACTGGTGAGAACTAAACAACTCTGGTGACAGGTTTCCCCCAGGCAACTCAATAGCCGCCCGTAGCCTTCGTAACCGGGTTGGAAACAGCCCCCCCGATCGCCCTGATCCATAACGGATTCGGCATTGTCGAGAATGAGCAAACACCGATGGGAGCGAAACCAGTTGAGCAGATGGAGCAGTTGCCGATCTGGACTGTCCCCTACTTCCAATGCAGGATGACCGAGGGATTGGAGTACATCGGCGAGCAGATCGGGAAGGGGAGGCGCATTCCGGAGCGATCGCCAGATCACAAACTCAAACTGACCCTGAAGGCTTTGAGCTAATTTCACAGCCAGGGTCGTTTTCCCTAACCCACCCATGCCGAATACCCCTACCAATCGGCAATGGTCCTGTACAATCCACCGTTCCAGGGTTGCCAGTTCCTCCGCCCGTCCGAAGAAAACCGACACATCGATCGCCTCACCCCAATCCGTTCGGGTTGTTGTCGAGACGCAAACGTTCGTGGCTCCATTGGAATTCGGAATGGATCGGGGCTGAGAAATTGACTGCCCCGCAGGCAGCGAGCGAAAATCGGGAATTCCTTGCAAATCCAGCGGAAAAGATTGAGGATGGGGGCTTGAGTGGGAACTGGAAGGTGGGAATTGAGAATTCGGATCAGGGGTTAGTTCCTGAACTTTTCGCCTGAGAACAACTTGAATGTTATTTTTTGTCACCTTTTCCCCAAAGACCTGGGAAAGGGATTGCCAAAGTTGAGATCCGGCTTGTTTTACATAGCCAACTTCGTAGCCAGCACTCCGAGCAATTTCTTGATAGGAATGGTCTTCCCAGGATTCTCGAAAAACCCTGACCTGAAGCTTACTGAGACTTTTATTGCTCAGTGCTTGCTCAATCATTCCCAGTGCCTTTTCAGCATCCATTCTCAGCATCCATAGACACAGTAATCCGGTGATAGCCTTGACCAGGAAAGGGCTAGCGTCATTCTTCATCGCCGATCGTAAGGTCTTCTCTCAAGGCACTTTGTTACATGCGTGACAATATTCGAACTTTGCCCTCACCTTCCTCGCACCTTTTCGAACCCCAAAGATTGACGGAACCTGATAGTCTCTGCTCACATAGACTCAGCAAAATTTCGTAATTCCGTTATGAACTGAGAGAGTCGCAAAAATATCGCTAAGTTAGGTTTTTACTTTTATTTGCTTTATTTGCCGTTTTCGCTGAGTCGATCCAAGGAGGATTGAGATTGAACCGCCATAAGTCTATTTACATTCCCCGTCGCCAGGTCATCCGAGGCATTCTGGCAACCGCCGCCTTCGCAGGCACTTCTAAACTCTGGACAGGCTGTACCCCCGCACCTGAAACGCCCCCAGCAGCTAGTCCCAGTCCGGGTGGGGCTTCCCCATCGGCCAGTGCAGATAAGCCGATCGTGATGGGTTTCGTCTATGTAGGTCCCAAGGATGACTTTGGCTACAACCAGGCCCATGCGGAAGGGGCAGCAGGGGTTGCCAAATCCGGTTTAGTAAAGATCGTTGAAGAGGCGAATGTCCCTGAAACGAATGCCGTTGAAGAAACCATGCGGAACATGATCGAGCAGGATGGGGCAACGGTCCTTTTCCCCACCTCGTTCGGTTACTTTGATCCCCACATGTTAAAGCTGGCAAAGGAATATCCTGAAGTTCAGTTCTTTCACTGTGGTGGGTTGTACGATTCCACCAAGCACCCCAATAACGTGGGGAGCTACTTCGGCTACATTGATGAAGGACAGTACATTGCCGGGATTGTGGCAGCCCACATGAGTAAGAGTGGCAAATTGGGATTCATTGCCGCGAAACCCATTCCCCAACTCTTGCGTAACGTGAACAGCTATACCCTGGGTGCCCGGAGTGTGAATCCCAAAGTCACCACTCAGGTCATCTTCACAGGAGAATGGTCTCAACTGACGAAGGAAGTGGCGGCAGCCAACAGTATGGCGGATCAGGGGGTCGATGTGATCACCTGCCACGTTGACAGTCCGAAAGCCATTATGGAAACGGCAGAGAAGCGCAAGATTTTCTGCACGGGCTACCATGCCAACCAGTCTTCCCTCGCACCTCAGGGATATCTAACAGGAGCCGAATGGGATTGGACCAATGTTTACACCTCCTATGCGAATCAAATCAAGGCAGGCAAAACCTTGATGAATGGGGGCATTCCCCACCTGCTCCGAGGAGGCTTAAAAGACGGGTTCCTCAAAATCTCTGACTATGGCCCTGCGGTGACAGCGGAGGCCAAAAAAGATGCAGACGCTGCGAAAGCCAAGTTAATGGATGGTAGCCTCGTCATTTACAGAGGTGGCGTGAAGGACAATGCGGGTAAAGTCGTCATTCCGAAAGACTATGCCCAAACTGCGCCTGAACTGGAATCCATGAATTGGCTGGTTGAAGGCGTGATTGGAAAGGTGGGTTAAGAATTCATGAGGGGATGAGGCAATGAGGGGACGAGGCGATTTCTAAAGTTGTCTTCTCCTCTCTCCTTATCTCCTTATCTTCCCCTCTTCCTCTCCCCCATCCCCTCACAGGAGATCTTCATGTCTCGACGTAACTGGCTTCCCCTCCTAGAATCCATCTGCATCCCCGTGGGTGCTGTATTGTTGTCCCTGATGGTTTTTGGTATCTTCTGCGCGACCCAGGGGGCGAATCCCTTTGGGGTCTATGCTTCAATTCACAAAGCTGCTTTTGGAAGTTGGCGAACTTTCCAGGGTTCCTTATTGCAAGCCTCACCTTTGATGCTGGCAGCTTTGTGTACCGCCCTTCCCGCCCGCCTGGGTCTCATGATTATTGGAAATGAGGGGGCGATCGTCGTTGGCGGAGTTGCCGCTGTCATCATGGGTCTCTTGTTTGCAGGTGCACCCTCTATCCCTGTTCAGATTGCGATGGCCCTGGGCGGTCTGGCAGCAGGGGGTCTCTGGATCATGGCCGTCGGAGCGCTCAGGCACTATCGGGCGGTCAATGAAACGATCAGCAGTTTGCTGATGAATTACATTGCGATCGCTTTTCTCAATCAATTGGTAGATGGGCCTCCCTTCCGCGATCCCACTTCCCTCAACAAGCCTTCGAGTTTTCCCCTGCAAGCAGCGGATATGTTGGGTTCAATTCCAGGAACACGGGTCCATTGGGGTCTGGTGTATGGGTTGATTGCTTGTGCGATTACCTACGTTCTGATCCAGCGCACGACCTTTGGGTTTGCAGCCCGGACCTCTGGTGGAAATATCCGCGCCGCTCGGATTGCCGGATTGCCCGTCGGTAAACTGACGATGGCAATTTGCTTCCTGGCTGGCTCCTGTGCAGGGCTGGCGGGGATGGTTGAAGTTGCGGCAATTCACGGTCGAGCTAATGAGTCTCTTGCGGTTGGCTACGGCTACAGCAGTATTCTGGTTGCCTTTATCGCACGTCACAATCCGCTAGCAGTAAGTCTGGTGGCGATCTTGCTAGGGGGAATTCGGGCCAGTGGTGGCATTCTGCAACGTGCCCACAATTTGCCGGATGCCACGGTGCTGGTCTTCCAGGGAATTGTTTTCATCATCATTCTGTATAGCGAGTCCCTTTATGGGCGATTGGCAATCTTTAAAGAACGCCCTGTCGAACCGCCTGCCGTTCCGCCAACCACCACCCCTGCGGCAACCGTTTAATTCAGGACAAGTGATGACACTTAAACCTTCAATCTTGAGGTTTGCTGGTAGAACGATCACCCTTTGAACTCAGTTCAACCTTTCCCACACGACTTTTTCGGAGGCATTGGTGGCTACAGAATCCATTGGTTTATTTGGTGTTCCCCTGGCGATCGTCGCAGGTGCCTTACGGAGTAGCGCTCCGTTTCTGTTTGTCAGCCTGGGGGAATGTCTGACAGAGAAGAGTGGAAAAATTAACCTCGGATTGGAGGGAACTCTACTAACGGGCGCAATGACAGCCTACGGCGTTTCCTTCCTGACTTCTAAAACCCTGGGTCCAGTGCTCTCCCCCTGGGTAGGGGTGCTGGTGGCAGGGCTGGCAGGAATGCTTCTGGGGTTTATTCATGCCTGGTTATCTCAACAGCCGCGTGTAAATGATGTGGCGGTTGGAATTGCCATGATTATCTTTGGAAGTGGGGTCGCTTTCTACTTTGGGAAACCCTTTATTAAACCCGAAGCACCCAAGCTCCCCTTGATTCCCCTGGCAGATTGGATTCCTATTAAATCAGTTCAATCAGCCTTCCAGATCAGCCCCCTGTTTGTGATTGGGGTGATTCTGGCTCCTGTGATGTACTGGTTCTTCCGATCGACCCGTTGGGGCTTGTTTGTGCGGGCGGTGGGCGACAGCCCCGAAGCTGCACGGGCAATGGGAGTTTCAATCACCAAAGTGCGGATGCTTTGCATTGTGTTTGGCAGTTTTCTGTCGGGCATTGGGGGTGCTTATCTCTCCCTGGTGTCTCCGGGGGTTTGGGCGGAGAATATCTCAAGCGGGCAGGGTTTGATGGCGGTGGCACTGGTCATCTTCGCCCGCTGGAATCCGATTCAATGTCTGTGGGCTTCCCTCCTGTTTGGGGGTGCCCAGGCGATCGGTCCCGCACTGCAAGCCGTCAACATCAATGCGTTCTACTACCTGTTCAATGCATCACCCTTTATTCTGACTCTGGTGATTATGATCGTGACTTGCTCACCAAAGAAGACCCTCACCGGGGCACCGGGAGCCTTGGGCACCGGGAATTGAGGAGGATGACAGGGTGCCGGAAACGATTGATCTGGCGGTGAACGGAACGTTGATGCGGGGATTGGCCCTGAACCAGAATTTACAGATGATTGGGGCTGCCTTCCTGCGGGAGGACTTTACTGAACCTGCCTACCGTCTCTGGTCGATCGGGGATAACTACCCAGCAATGATCCGGGTCCGGGAAGGGGGGACACAGATTGCAGTTGAAGTCTGGCAGGTGCCAACTTCCGGGTTGGTGCAGTTGCTCCTGAGGGAACCCCCCGGTCTGGCGATCGGCAGGGTGACGCTTCAGGATGGTTCATCTGTGTTTGGTGTCTTAGGTGAACCTTTTATCTGTGAGAACCAACCTGAAATTACAAAGTGGGGCGGTTGGCGGAGTTACATAGAAGCCATCAAGGTCGGAGGATAATTATGGGTCGTTTTGTTGAGGCTGATCCCTATCCCTATCCCTACAACGGGAATTTGCACCCAGAGAATACGGCACTAATCATTATTGATATGCAGATCGATTTCTGTGGTGCAGGGGGGTATGTGGATAAGATGGGCTATGACCTTTCCCTCACCCGTGCGCCGATCGAACCGATCCATAAACTTCTGTCGATTTGTCGCTCTGAGGGTTATTTCATCCTGCACACCCGCGAAGGGCATCGTCCCGACCTGGCGGATTTGCCAGCAAATAAGCGTTGGCGATCGCAGCGAATTGGAGCCGGAATTGGCGATCCCGGACCCTGCGGTAAAATTCTGGTACGGGGTGAACCGGGATGGGAAATCATTCCCGAACTGGCTCCCCTTCCGGGGGAGGTGGTGATTGACAAACCGGGGAAAGGGTCATTCTATGCAACGGATCTGGATCTAATCCTGCGGCGTAATGGAATTGAAAACCTCATTCTGACGGGAATTACCACCGATGTTTGCGTTCACACCACGATGCGAGATGCAAACGATCGTGGCTTTGAATGTCTCTTGCTATCCGATTGCACCGGGGCAACGGATTACAATAACCACCTGGCAGCTTTACAAATGATTAAGATGCAGGGGGGTGTCTTTGGGGCTGTTGCTGACTCGATGGCCTTGATTCAAGCAATCCAATCCTAAAATCAGGAAAATTGCATCTTAAGATACAAAATTTTTCTTTCATCGTTTCAATGATTTTCTACAGACACGAAGAATCGTGTCTCCTCTATTCCCCCACCATCCCAGGAGATCCCAATGGCACAGGCCGCTGACTCTTCCACCCCGACGACCCTGCAAGATGCTCATCCTTCCGAGCCACCTGAATTGGAAGCGATCAATATGACCAAGCGGTTTGGGAGCCTGATCGCCCTGGACACGGTTTCTCTGAAGCTAAGACCCGGTAGTTTCCATGCTCTGTTAGGAGAAAATGGGGCCGGAAAAAGTACCCTCGTGAAGTGCATCATGGGCTTCTATAGTCCCGACTCCGGTCAAATCATGATCGGTCATAAAGAACGGGAGATTAAAAGCCCTCGTGACGCTCATAAATATGGGATTGGGATGGTGTATCAGCATTTCACCTCCGTTCCGGCGATGACAGTTGCAGAGAACCTGGTACTCTCCCGCTTTGACAATAAGACCCTGATCAACTGGAAGCAGGAATCGCAAGAACTGGAGGAGTTTATGAAGTCCTCCCCCTTCCAACTTGAAATCGATATGCCGATCGCCCAACTCGCAGCGGGGCAGAAGCAAAAACTAGAGATCCTGAAGCAGCTTTACCTGAAAAACCGCATCTTGATCCTGGATGAACCGACCTCTGTGCTCACCCCCGGTGAGGCAGATGAAATTCTGGGTCTCTTACGGGAGGAAGTCACCGCGAAACGCCTGAGCGTGTTGATGATTTCCCACAAGTTCCGAGAGGTGACGGCCTTTGCAGATGAGATTACCGTGCTGCGGAAAGGTAAGTTCGCTGGACGGGGAATGGTCAAAGATTTGACGGTGGGCGAAATGGCCCAAATGATGATGGGCGAACAGCGGGAACAAACCCCTGTGAATAAACCGACTCCTCCCTCTACGACTCCCGTTCTGGAGGTTCAGGGAATTCATGCCAACAAAGATAATGGTTTACCCGCTGTCACCGATCTCAATCTGACGGTTCATGCGGGAGAAATTGTTGGTATTGCTGGGGTATCCGGGAATGGACAGCGGGAACTGGTGGAAGTGCTGGCAGGGCAGCGGGAAGCCACAGGTGGGCACATTCTTGTCAACAAAGAACCCTACCATGCCACCCGCTCTGACATGTATCGCCACCAAATCTTCTGTCTCCCAGAAGAACCCCTCCGCAATGCCTGTGTGGCCCAGATGAGCGTCGCCGAAAACCTCGCTCTCCGGACGTTCGATCGTCCCCCGCAAGCAAAGGGGCTAATGCTGATCTTTAGCGCCATCCGCAACGCCGCCCAATCCCTGATCAAAACCTTTTCTGTCAAAACCCCTTCCCCTGACACGCCGATCGGTAACCTCTCAGGCGGGAACGTTCAACGGGCGGTACTGGCGCGGGAACTTTCCTCAGAAAGTATCAAACTTCTGATCACCGCCAATCCCTGTTTTGGTCTGGACTTCGCGGCTGTGGACTACATCCATACCCAGATTGTCAATGCCCGGAATCGTGGGGTGGCTGTCCTCCTGGTCAGCGAAGACCTGGACGAAATCCTCAAACTCTCCGATCGCGTTCTTGTCATGAGCGGTGGTCAGTTTGCTTACGAAAGTCCGATCGAAACTGCCGACTTTACCAAGATTGGTCAAAGTATGGCAGGACATTAAAGGTCATAAGTAAAGGCTAAAGGGGGATGGGTAAAGGTTAATTGGGGATGGGTTAACAGAGCATCATCTACCACTCTGTTAACCTTACTTCTGTTTCCCCATTCCTTACTTCTGTTTCCCCATTACCCGTTACCCATTACCCACGATTACTATGCCACTCATCACCGCTCAACCCTATGACTACGAACTCCCAGACTCCGGTAAATTCGCCCTGGTTATGATCGATATGCAGCGAGACTTTCTGGAGTCGGGGGGCTTCGGGGAGGCTTTGGGTAACAATGTGAGTTTGCTTCAGGCGATCGTTCCGACCGTCAAACAGTTATTAGATGCATTTCGGGCGATGGGATTGCCGATCATTCATACGATCGAGTGCCACCGTCCCGATTTGTCTGACTGTCCTCCCGCAAAACTCAATCGGGGGAAAGGGTCGCTCAAGATCGGGGATGAAGGCCCAATGGGGCGGATTTTGGTAGTGGGGGAACCGGGGAATGGCATTATTCCTGAACTGGCTCCGCTGCCCGGTGAGATTGTGCTGGAAAAACCGGGGAAAGGGGCCTTCTGCCGCACAAATTTAGAGGAAATTTTGCAGGAGAAGGGAATTACTCACCTGTTGATTGGGGGAGTGACGACGGAGGTTTGTGTGCAGACAACCATGCGGGAAGCAAACGATCGGGGCTATGAGTGTCTGTTGATCGAGGATGCGACAGAAAGTTACTTCCCAGAGTTCAAACAGGCGACGATTGAGATGGTCCGTGCCCAGAGTGGCATTGTGGGCTGGACGGCTCCCGCCGCCAATGTGTTAGCGGCCCTGGAGAAACTGGCTCCGGCAGAGGCGACCGTGTAGGATTTCCCTATGGGAACCTACTTGCTGACACGCTTACTCAGTCTGTTCGCGGTTTTGTTGGGAATTACGATTGTCGTCTTTGCCTTTCTCCATCTGATCCCCGGTGATCCGGCAGTAGCGATGTTGGGGGAACGGGCCACCCCCGAACAAATGGCAGTCCTGCGGGAACAGATGGGCCTGAATCAACCCCTCTGGCAGCAATATTTCACCTTTCTCGGTCGCCTGGTTCGGGTTGATTTTGGCACCAGTTTAATCAGTGGGATTCCCATTACAGATGAGTTAAGAAGCCGTTGGCCCGCGACATTTGAACTGACGATCGCGGCGATGGGGTTTGCTCTGGTGCTGGGAATTCCAGCAGGGATTTTAGCGGCAGTCTATCAGAATCGCTGGCTCGATCGCTTAACAACCGCAGGATCGCTCCTGGGGGCATCTTTTCCTGTGTACTGGTTGGGACTGCTCTTGATTTATCTCTTTGCGGTCACACTGCGCTGGTTGCCTCCCAGTGGTCGCCTCAGTACGGAACTGGGTCTATCGTTTCAACCGATCACGGGGTTTTATGTGCTGGATGCGCTCTTTAAAAGAGATGGGCGGCTCTTAGGGGATGCGTTGGTTCACCTGGTTTTGCCTGCGTTGACCCTGGGAACGATTCCCCTGGCGATCGTGGCCCGGATGACTCGTAGCAGTTTGCTGGAGTCCCTATCCCAAACCTATATTGATACGGCGCGGGCCAAGGGGGTGCCGGAACGGTGGGTGGTGCTGCGGCATGGGTTGAAAAATGGATTGCTGCCGATCGTGACGGTGATTGGGTTACAACTGGGAACGCTGTTAGGCGGAGCGGTGTTGACAGAGACCATTTTTTCCTGGCCCGGAATTGGAGCCTGGATTTACGATGGGATTTTGATGCGGGATTATCCAGTCGTGTTGTACGGGGTCGTGGTGATTTCCGTTACTTTTGTGGTTTTGAATTTTTTGGTGGACTTGTCTTATGGATGGATTGATCCCCGAATTCACAATGAGTAACGGTTAGGGCTTTTCCGTTTCTAGATTCCCATTCCCTGTACCTTACTTTTGATGCCTTTGCGTCTCAATGGATTGATTTGGAATGGGTGGATGTTGTGAAGCGATCGGTACAACGGTTTTGGCGATCTCTGGCGGGAAAATGGGGGCTGATCCTGACCCTGGGCCTGGTGGGGGTGGCAGTGCTAGCACCACTGGTGCATCCCTATGACCCGACCACCGATCGGGATTATCTGGCCCGGTTGCAGCCTCCCAGTCTTGCCCATTTCTTGGGAACGGATGGGTTGGGACGGGATCTGTTAGTGCTGGTCTGGTACGGAATCCGCACCTCTCTGTT
>JANRKG010000092.1:0-5294 GCA_033763635.1 Leptolyngbyaceae cyanobacterium bins.59 | reverse complement strand
CCGGAAACTGCAAAGCGATCGGGTGGGGGATGCGATCGAACTGGAGGTGCCGCCTGTTGAGCAGTGGTATGCGGTGTTGTATCTGTACCGGGATGGCAAGGATTCACCCTTACATGCGCTGGGAGCAGGATTGTGGTTTGGACAGGAAGAACGATACAGACTCAAGCCGATTCATTGCTTTGGTATGACTCAGAAGAAGATTCAAGAGTATACCGTCAAGGTGTTAGAAGCCTTTGGGGAGCAATGCGAAACACCCTTGAGGGGATACAAGGAGATGTTTGACATTGACCCCCACCGTTGTCCGATTCGTCCCTGTCCCCTCTACCTCAATTAAGCCATGAGTGCCCTCGATGAACTGCTGGAAGACCTGGTAGAGTTTCCAGACCGGGTGAAACAAGAAGATGTCTGGGAGTGCCTGGAACTGGCATTAGAAGGGCTTTCAGTGGAAGCACAATTGAAAGTTGCAGCCAATACCATTGAACAAGTGGCTCAGGTACTCGATCGCCGGATGCAGCAGTTTGTCCAAGATTGGGAGGACAAGACGAATCCAGAGGGGCCAGCGGTGCAGCAGGACATTTTCGCTAATGTAGTGCGATCGCACATGGAGTTAGATTTGAGCCATCTGAAGCTGGAAGCTGAGCCGATTCCAGCAAGAGAGCGGCGTAAACGGGAGAAGCGGGAACAAGCAGAACCTTCGATCGCAGGGCCAGTGGGGAAGGAGCAGGTGTTGGAGATGATTGAGGAGATTGAGCTTGAGGAGGAGAACTTGCAGGCTCAGTTAGCGCAGTTTGCAGGAGGAGAAGAGATTGAGAAGTGGAGAGGTACGATCGCGATGGGGATCGATGAGACGGGATTACCTGTTAATTTGATCATGCTTAGAAATGCGCTGAACATGCCCTTAGTTGAAGTTTGGTTGGGTCTCTTGCTGGGAGGATACTGTCTTGAGCGATCGCCTTCTGAGGACTTCTATGCAACGGAAGGGGTGATGATCGCAGGACTGCCAGGGTGAAAAATAAAGATGATTCATGGAATTCACGACTAATATAACGACTCTGAAATCCCCAGTTCAATCTAAAGAGTGTTTCGGTTTGACTCCTCAACTACAGCCACCACCGCCTCAATCTCATGCTGTAAATCTTCGATAGAAGGAAGTTTCTCCTTAAATTCGTCCGGTAAAGCCGTGGTGGTACGGTAAGTGGAAACGCTAATTGGCTGACTCATTCCACGGAGTGCATACTCTACAACAGATTTCTTTTTAGAGCGACACAGAATGATCCCGATCGTAGGGTTGTCGTGCTGACGGCGTAGTTTCTCATCAATCACATTGACATAAAAGTTGATTTGCCCTGAATACTCAGGTTTAAAGTCCGTCGTCTTTAACTCGATTACTACGAAGCAACTCAATCCAAGATGATAAAAGAGAAGGTCAACGAAAAACTCATCCCCCTCAACATCTAGTCGGTATTGACTACCTACAAAAGCGAACCCAACTCCCAGTTCAAGCAAAAATTTCTGCATTCGCTCAACTAAGGCACGTTCCAAGTCACGTTCCAGTGCTTTCTCATGTAGTCCTAAGAACTCAAGATTATATTCTGATTTGAGAAGGCTTTGAGCAAGATCAGATTGAGGTGCGGGAAGTACTTCCTGAAAGTTAGTTAAGGCACCACCCTGGCGATCATATAGTGCCGTGTCGATTTGGTGAACCAAAACATTGCGACTCCAGCTATTTTCAAGAGTCTTCTGCATATACCAAATACGTTGCTCTGGGTCTTTTACCTTATCCAAAATTACGCAATTGTGCTTCCAGGGAATTTTTGCACCAAGTTGGTGCAGAATTGCTTCGTCAGGATAAGCGTCAGCAAACGACCGCATATAGTTCAGATTTCGAGGGGAGAAACCTGTCATTTCCGGAAATTCAATTTTGAGGTCACGGGCTAATCGATCGATTACTTTTGCTCCCCAGCCCTGCTCTTTTTGGCGTTGAAGAATTTCTTGCCCAATTTGCCAGTAGAGCAACACTAATTCCTGATTGACTGCTAACGCTGCCTTGATCTGACTAGAGCGAATTCTCTCCTTCAGATGGCGGAAGAAATCGTCATAGTTATCAGAAAAAAGGGAAACTTGCTTAGGCATGACGAGACAAGAGCTTATATTTTATAAAACTACCTGTCGTATTTTGAAATACCACAGTACAATTAGGCAAGCTAAACGTCGTATGATGAAATACGACATTAAAAATATTGACCTATGCCAAAACAACAATCACATCAAATTGTTGTAGGAATTCTCGCTAATGCAGGTGGGGTTGGAAAAACAACCCTGGCAGTTCATTTGGCTTACGACCTCTTTAAGAGAGGTTGTTCTGTAGCACTGATTGACCTCGATCCCCAACGTGCTCTGGACGTTTTCTGTGGGCTGCCATCTGTAGAAGCTGAAAACAGTGTTGTTCGAGTGCTCTTAAAGGACTTCGATGGAAAATGGCCACTTGTTCCAGCTTGGGACACCCCTAAGATCGAAGTTTGTCAAGGCCATCCAACCCTATCGCAAATTTCTGATGACTTAGTAATTCGTAGGAGAGGGGAGTATACTTTGGCAGATCGGCTGCATAACCATCCCCTTCCTCATGATGTTGTGATTTTAGACTGTCCTGCAACCTTGGGAATGATCTGTGAGAATGCGATTGCAGCAAGTACAGGGTTACTTGTTCCAATTCAGCTAGAAATGAAGTCTGTATCAGGAGTAGCTGACCTGGTGCAATGGGTTATCGCCATTTCTGGTGATCTTCAACTTGACCCTCGTCCGCCAATCCTTGGACTAGTCCCCAGCCTGTATGACAGCAATCGTGCGATCCACCGTCAGTATCTTCAGCAGTTACCAGAAGTTGCTGCTCAGTTGGGGATTAAGCTCTACCCCCACATTCGAGACTCGTCCGAATTTAAGAATGCTAGTGCTAATGGTTTACCACTACAAAAATACCGTCCAGGACATCTTGCAAATAAAGATTTTGAAGAACTAGCGAAAGATCTCTCCAAACTTGTTCGTAGAGGAAAATAGTAATGGCACGGATTCCCGCTATCAGTCAACGCTTCACAGGAGCTTATCAGGCAACCGAGCAGGCTCAGCGAATTGCAGAACTTCAAGCTGAGGTGGAACAACTTCGGGCGGCTCAATCTCCTGACCTGGAAGCGCAGCTAGAAGTTTTGCGAGAACAACTCAAAGCCCAATCTGGAGAACTGGCAGTGGAAGTAGAGTTGATCTACCCCAACCCACATCAGCCTCGACAAACTATCACCCACGAGAGTATTCAGACGATCGCTCGAAGCCTGGAGAAAGATGGTCAAATCACACCATTGATTGTGATTCCGCAAGGGGAACGGTATTTGCTCTGGGATGGACAACGCCGATGGGAAGCTGCTAAGTCGCTGGGCTGGAAGTCTTTACAGGCAGTAACCGCACCGATGCCCAAAGATTTGCATCGTAAGGCATTGCTAACATTTATCCACCATGAAGATCTAAATCCTTTAGATAAAGCAGAAGCGATCGTCAAAGAGGTTTCTGATTCAACTGGTATTACAGCCGATGAAATTCCCACCGTACTGTCTACAGTGCTTCGCCGTTTAGAACGTGGGCAACAGATCAATCAACTTACCTCCCTGATCGCTGTTACTCCTGAAGATCAACAGAAGGGATTGCAGCAATTAGACATCAGCGAAACTGAGACATGTCTCCTACTCTCTTTGCTCGATTTGGGTCTAAATCCAGCCTCAGTAAAGGCAAATCTACTCTCAATGTTGGCGCTGCCTCTCGACTTGAAAAAGGCAATTCGGGAGCAGGGACTGAAAGGCGCTCATGCTTTG
This sequence comes from Leptolyngbyaceae cyanobacterium bins.59, assembly GCA_033763635.1. Classification (GTDB taxonomy): domain Bacteria; phylum Cyanobacteriota; class Cyanobacteriia; genus JANRKG01. Next base: position 1,437 of record JANRKG010000092.1, on the reverse strand, counting down.
GCATTAGCTAGCTTATCTGCTAAAAACCTAAAGATCGGAGAACGTCAGGCAACGAAAGAACGTCTAGCTGCGACTCAAGAGGTGATTGAGCAGGATTTGACAGTTGCGAAGACCCGTGAGTTAGTGACTCAAATTAAGACAAGGTACTTGAATCCTAAACCTGTTGAATCTAAAGAAATCACAACTGCGGCGAGGGGACTTGAAAAACTATCACCTGATCTAATGAAAGCTACTGATCAAGAGCAACTGGTAGAACTGCGACATATCCTTCAACAAAAGCTTGCAGAAATTGATGCTATCTTAGCAGGCTGACTTCTCCCCTCATTGAAACAAGGGGATTCTAAGCGGATGTTGCTATGTGGGCTGAAGCCACACTTCGCAACGCTTACGGTATGATTTCTTCAAGCCATTGAATAGGTCATACCGTTTTGGCAGGGTCAAAGCTGCCCTAACAGACTCAGCTAGGGCTAACCCTAGCTGTGCTGATAAGTAGCTGGGTGCAATTAAACTCAAGATGATTTTGGGGGTGGAGGGGGTGAACCCCCCTGCCTGGGGGCAACGCCCCCACTCTCCTTCTTACAATTAATTACGCCTACTTACTTACCTTTCTCAAAATGTTTGCTGCTCCATGTCGTCTTATAAGGGGAAAACTTTTCTGATCTTCCCCTTTAGCCTACTCAAGCAACTGCTAAGACTAAACTGATAATTGCAAATCTTGGCTTATTTCGTCATGATCAAGACAGAACCTGTCTGAGGTGCTGCGATGCGATCGCCCTTTCCTGGAATGAACCCCTATCTGGAAAACTCGGAGTTATGGTCGGAAGTCCATAGCCGTTTGATTGTGGCGATCGCTGACGAAATTGCCCTACCACTGCGTCCCAATTACTATGTTGCGGTAGAAAAACGTACTTACATGGCGGAACCTGATGATAGTGTTTTGGTTGGCATTCCAGATGTCTCGGTCTTTTCAAAGCCAGCAGTCAATCGTCAAGGGGGGGAATCTCAAACTGCAACGGCTATTCTGCCTTTTGTCTCTGAACCGTTGACCGTTACAGTTCCGTTGATGGAGGAGATGCAAGAGCGATACTTGGAAATCCGGGAAGTGAAGACTGGCGCGGTGATTACGACGCTGGAGGTGTTGTCCCCCAAGAATAAACGGGCTGGGGAAGGGAGGGATGCCTATTTGCGAAAGCGGCAACAGGTTTTAGCCAGTTTGACCCATTTAGTGGAAATTGACCTGCTGCGAGCCGGAAAGCCCATGCCAATTCAGGGAAATCCGCCAAATGCGGACTATCGGATTTTGGTTAGTCGGGGCGATCGCCGTCCAACTGCTCAGCTTTATGCATTTAGCCTGCGCGATCCAATTCCTGGTTTTCCGTTGCCCTTGAAGGTTGGGGATGCAGAACCGTTGGTCAACCTGAATGAGATCTTGAATGG